>JAKMCW010000087.1 GCA_022428205.1 Flavobacteriales bacterium | reverse complement strand
TGGGCAATTCAGCCTCGATGGCCTCATGCTCGCCCAACAAATGACTGATGTGGGTCAAGTACGCCCGACGGGGCGCCACTTTTGCGATGGTCTCGAGTGCTTCCTCCAAATTGAAGTGACTGATGTGGGCCTCCTTTCGCAAGGCATTTAGCACCAACACCTCCACCCCTTCAAGCCGAGACCAGGTCTCGGGTCTGAAAACTTTGGCATCCGTGATGTAGGCAATGGGCCCAATGCGGAATCCAAGGACGGGGAGCTTGTAATGCATCACCGGCAATGGGATGACTTCGACCCCTCCAATCTGGAGCGGGCTGGCATCCAAGGTGTGAAGCCGAACGCGGGGGACCCCTGGGTACGGATTGGGACGAAACACGTAGTGAAACTCCCGTTTCAGCGCCTCCTGTACCTGTGGCGTGGCATACACATCCATGTCCCGATTCGAGCGGAAATTGAAGGCCCGGATGTCGTCCAGTCCCGCCACATGGTCTTTGTGTTCGTGGGTAAACAGGACGGCATCCAACGCTTTGACATCAGCCCGCAGCATCTGTTGCCGGAAATCCGGGCCGGTATCCACGACCAAACGGCGCGGACCGTCTGGAGCTTCTGTTCCATCTACCTCAAACATGGCGCTGGAGCGCAATCTTTTGTCCTTGGCATGAGTGGAACTGCACACCCCACAATCACAGCCAATGACAGGCACACCCTGAGAGGTGCCTGTGCCGAGAAGTGTGAGGTGAACGCCCATATGGGCAAAGTTAATCCGCCGGGGCTCCGGCGTTCCCACGGAAGGAAAGTACCTTTGTGCAGAGCAACACCCTCAACCCTCTCAACGTGGAATCCAACCGTGTCGTCCTCTCGGCCAAGCAAAAGGCCCTCCGGATCAACATGAACCACGATCTCTACGGCACCTTCGCCGAGATCGGGGCGGGGCAAGAAGTGGTCCGGCATTTCTTCAGGGCCGGGGGCGCCAGTGGCACCATCGCCAAGACCATCAGCGCTTACGACAAGGACTTCAGCGATGCCATCTACGGTGTGGAGCCTTCGGGACGATACGTCTGCGAGGCCCGCGTGAACAAGATGCTCGACCACGAGTACCGCTTGTGCGAGGAACGGCTTCCCCGTGAAAAGCACCCCACCAAGCGCTACTTCGCCTTTGCCAACACGGTGGCGACCATCAACTACCACAAGACGATTGAGGGGCACGGATGGTTCGGGATGAGCTTTCAGACGGGGCCCAACAAGAAACCCAACACCGTCGTCCTGCACGCCCGGTTCCACGAGCCGGACGCCTTGCTGCAGCACGCCACAATTGGGATCCTTGGGGTCAACCTCATCTACGGCTGCCACTTCCTCTACAAACAGCCAAACGACCTCCTGCTGAGCTTGTACGACGAGCTGGACAAGGACCGCATCGAGATCGATACCATTCAGATGAATGGGCCTGACTTCGCAGGTGTCGATAACCGACTCCTCTCCTTGCAGTTGGTCAAACACGGCATGACCGATGCCGTCATCTTCAGCCCGGACGGACGCAACCTCCAAGCTGCCGATGTACTGTACAAGCGCAACATCCTGGCCATCCGCGGCAGTTTCCGCCCGGTAACCAAGGTCAACCTCGACATGATGGAAAGGGGACTCTCCCTCTTCCGGGAAGAGAACCGGGTCGAAGAAGACCGCATCCAATTGCTCTTCGAAATCACGCTCAACAACCTCAAGGCCGAGGGTGACATCGACGAGAAAGACTTTTTGGACCGCGCTGACATCCTGTGTTCGCTTGGCCACACGGTGTTGATCTCCAATTACCAAGAGTACTACAAGCTCATCGAGTACTTCTCTCGGTACACCAAGCGGCGCATGGGCGTCATCATGGGGGGCAATGCCATGATGGACCTCTTCAACGAGCGCTATTACCGAGACCTCAACGGCGGCATTTTGGAAGCCTTCGGCGTCATGTTTAGCCGGGACCTCAAGGTGTACGCCTACCCATGGCACGACGCCAAGAACGACGTACTCATCCGCACGGACAACGCCCCGATTCACCCGAGAATCAAGCCGCTGTACGATTACTTGCTCTTCAATAAGCGGATCAGTGACATTCAATTGGATGACCTCTCCCTCCTCGACATCTTCAGTACAGAAGTGCTGCGGATGATCCGCGACGGAGAGAGCGGTTGGGAAGACCTCGTGCCACAGGAGGTGGACCACATCATCAAGCTCAACCGCTTGTTTGGATACAACGGCCCGGCGCCGACACGCGGTGGAGGACTGGCGGACGCCGCCATGCTCAACTAAACCTGCTCGGATTTCCATCGCAGTGTGACAGCACCCAAATGCTACACTGCACCCCACGCAAAAGGCGGCCTTTCGGGCCGCCTTTTGCAGGTTGGTTGTCGGCTTGCGCCGAGCAGGTTACTCTGCAGTGACCTCCTCGTCTTCTCCGGCCTCGACCAAGCGATCGAACTCCTCCTGAGAGCCGACGATCTGGTTGTGCCAGTGGCGCATGCCCGTTCCCGCAGGAATCAGGTGTCCCACAATCACGTTCTCCTTCAAACCACCGAGGTGGTCTTCCTTGGCGCTTACAGCAGCCTCGTTGAGGACCTTGGTGGTCTCCTGGAAAGATGCAGCTGAGATAAACGACTTGGTCTGCAAAGAAGCACGGGTGATGCCCTGCAACAGTGGACGGGCGGTCGCTGGCATGGCCTCAACGGCTTCCACCAAGGCACCGTCATTGCGGCGGATAGCACCGTTCTCGTCGCGCAACTGACGCGCAGAGACCATCTGGCCTTCCTTGAACTCCTTGCTGTCTCCGGCATTGGTCACCATGACCATACCGAACATGCGGTCGTTCTCGTCAATGAAGTCTGCCTTCTCCACGAACTGCTTCTCGAGGAACTTCGTGTTGCCTGGGTCCTCGACGACCACCTTCTTCATCATCTGGCGAACGATGACTTCAAAGTGCTTGTCGTTGATTTTCACACCCTGCAAACGGTACACCTCTTGAATCTCATTCACGAGGTACTCCTGCACGGCAGTTGGACCTTGGATGGCGAGGATATCAGCTGGAGTTGTGGCTCCATCAGACATGGGCATGCCCGCCTTCACGAAGTCATTCTCCTGCACGAGGATGTGCTTGGACAATGGCACGAGGTACTTGCGCTTCTCTCCGGTACGGCTCTCGACGATGATCTCGCGGTTACCCCGCTTGATCTTTCCATAAGAGACGATTCCGTCGACCTCGGACACCACCGCTGGGTTGGAAGGATTCCGCGCCTCGAAGAGCTCCGTCACACGTGGCAGACCTCCCGTAATGTCACCGGACTTACCGGCCACACGTGGGATTTTCGCCAGAATGCGGCCGGTGTCGACCTTGTCTCCCTCCTCCACGCTGACGTGGGCGCCAACAGGCAAAGAGTAGACCTTCAACACCTCCTTCTTCGGTCCCACAACGTGGATGGCCGGGTTCTTCTTCTTGTCCTTGGTCTCCGTGATCACAATCTCACGGAAGCCCGTCTGTTCGTCGAGCTCTTCGCGATAGGTCACGCCCTCCTCGATCATATCGAAGACAATCGTGCCCTGCTCCTCACTGATGATGGCGTTGTTGTATGGGTCCCATGTGCAAATGGTATCGCCCTTCTTGATCTTCTTGCCATTCTTGACCAGCAGCACTGCACCATACGGCAGGTTGGTAGAGCTCAAGGTGATGCCAATCTGTGGATCGACCACTTTGAACTCAGTCGAACGCGAAACCACAACGGTTTCAACCTCACCGTCTGGTGTGGTCCGCTGCACCGTGCGCAGATCCTCCAACTCCACCACACCATCTTGGCGGGCGGTGATTTCGTTCTCGTCGGAGATCTTCGAAGCCGTACCACCAACGTGGAACGTACGCAGCGTCAACTGCGTTCCCGGCTCACCAATGGACTGTGCTGCGATAACGCCTACAGCCTCACCTTCTTGCACCAAGCGGTTAGAGCTCAGCGCACGGCCGTAGCACTTCGCACATACTCCACGGCGGCTCTCGCACGTCAGCACGGAGCGGATTTCGACCTCGTCGATGGCCGCCTCCTCGATGGCCGCAGCCACTGCTTCGGTGATTTCAGCGCCCGTTTCAACGATGAGATCACCGCTTTCTGGATGTGTGATGTCCTGAACAGAGGTCCGACCGATGATGCGATCGGCCAATGACTCTACAATCTCCTCGTTTTTGCGCAAGGCCGTTGCGGTCAATCCGCGGATGGTACCGCAGTCCTGCTCGTTGATGATCACATCCTGGGCGACGTCGACCAAACGACGGGTCAAGTAACCCGCGTCAGCCGTCTTCAACGCCGTATCCGCCAGACCCTTACGGGCACCGTGCGTGGAGATGAAGTACTCCAAGATGGAGAGGCCCTCCTTAAAGTTGGAGAGGATGGGGTTCTCAATGATGTCCTGACCACCAGCAGCGCTCGACTTCTGGGGCTTGGCCATCAGACCACGCATGCCGCTCAACTGACGGATCTGCTCCTTGGAACCACGGGCTCCGGAGTGCATCATCATGTAAATGGAGTTGAAGCCCTGCTTGTCGGTCTCCAGGCGCTCCATCAGAATGTTCGTCAACCGCGAGTTGGTATTGGTCCAGATGTCGATGATCTGGTTGTACCGCTCGTTGTTGGTGATGAGGCCCATGTTGTAGTTGTCCATCACCTCACCCACACGCTCGTTGGCCTTGTCGACCAACTCCACCTTCTCTTTCGGGATGATGATGTCGTTGAGGTTGAAGCTCAGGCCGCCCTTGTAGGCCATCGTGAAGCCGAGCTTCTTGATGTCGTCCAAGAACTGAACCG
>JAKMCW010000050.1 GCA_022428205.1 Flavobacteriales bacterium | reverse complement strand
AGGCTGGATCCATGCAACCGGGAATGCAGGTGCCGTTGGCCGGATCGTTGTAGTTCGGGGCTGTGCGGTCGATACAGTTGTCGCTGTCGTCGCAGATGCCGTCGGTATCCGAATCGTAAATACCACAGCCGCTGCAGCATTGGGTGTAAGGCATAATCAGTGGGTACATGACGCCAGGCTGACCGAAGGTGCTGCCACCTGGGGCATCGGCCACACCAAAGCATCCATCGGCATCGACGATTCTCGCTTCGTAGTAACCAGAAGGAATGGTGCCCATTTCTGTAGGAATGGTGGCAGCATAATCCGCCGTTCCATTCAATCCCGTAAGCTGCAAAGTGATCGGAGCACCGCTGGTGATTCCGAGATAAACGACGCCGTCTGCTTGCGTCAGGTTGCTCGCGGCGGATATCACGTCCAATCCTGTGAAGACGGGGGCCGTTCCACAAGGCTGACAGACCCCATTGGCAGGGTCGTTGTAGTTGTTGGCCGTCAAATCCGTGCAGTTGTCCTGATCGTCGCAGATGCCATCGGCATCCACATCGGGGTGGGTGATGGTGACATTGAAGTTGACTTGGTCGGTATTTCCGGCAAAGTCAGTGACCGTCAAGGTTACAATGTGGGTGGTCACATCGTCACAGCCAAAGAAGCTGTTTTGGCTCAATGTCTGTGATTCGATGCCGGCATTGTCCGTAGAGGTGGATACATCCAGTGCCTCAAGGATAATTTCCTGACTCGTGCTGGTCATCTCAATGGTGATGTCGTTCGCGCTCGCCACAGGGGGAATGAGATCCTGAACGGTGACGACAAATCCATCCGTAGCGGTATTGCCTTGGTCATCGGTGACCGTCAGCACGGCATTGTTTGGTCCGAGGTCATCCACATCAAAGGTGTTGGGTGACACTGTTGAAGAAGCAACTGTGCATCCACCGCCAGATCCGTTATCGACATCCGACGTCACTATGCTGGCGTCACCATTGGCATCGAGCTGGACGGTGATGTCGTTGGCGGAGGCCGTCACGACAGTGCAGCTTCCATCGTTCTGGGTGGCAGACCCGTCGTAGTTGCATGCGTTCGGGTTGGTACAACCTGGTACTGGCGTTTCGGCGCTGTCGCAAATGCTGTTGTTGTTGAGGTCGAGGCAATTGCCATCGCAATCAAAGCCGGATGCAGCATAGGTACATGAACCGTCGTCCACGTTGGCGGTGGCGTCGTAGTTACAGGCCGATCCATTGGTGCATCCTCCAAAAGCACAGGTGCCATTATCAATGGTGGCCGTGGCGTCGTAGTTATCGGCCGTGTTGTCGGTGCACCCCGCGCAGCTTGTGTACTCACAAGCGGCGGAAATGGTGGCCGTGGCATCATAGTTACAAGCGCCTGAGGTCATGCACCCTGCGCAGCTGGTAAACTCGCAAGAACCATCATCGGTGTTGGGACCGCTTTCACCGGCTGCGGTGCAAGCTGCAGGGTCAGCGCAACCGTAATTACAAGCACTGATGTTGGTGCAACCCAAGTACTCGCAGGATGCATCATCAATGGTGGCTGTCGCGTCATAATTGTCTGCATTGGGCTCCGTACAACCCGCGCAACTCGTGTACTCACAGGACCCATCGTTGATGGAGGCCGTTGCATCGTAGTTGCAGGCACCTGATGCAGTGCAGCCCGCACACGAGGTGTACTCACACGACCCGTCATTGTACACGGCAGTATCATCATAGTTGCACGCAGTCGTGACAGTACAACCGAGGCAAGAGGTGTACTCGCATTCGGAGTAACCTGAAGCTGTATTGTCATAGTTGCAAGCATGGGTATCTGCGCAATCCACACCTGGTGGCATGATCATCGGCGGGGAAGGGAAGTTGAAGTTGCAGTATGCTGTGATGGGCTGGCCTTGAACCGTGACCGAGGGGTCGTAGTTCGTGGCTGAAGGAATCATACAGCCCGGAGCCGAGCTTGTGATGCAAGAGCCATCGTCGTCCGTAGCGGCTGTGTTGTAATTGTCAGCTCCAGAATCAGTACAACCAGCAACCTCATTTTCGTCGCAGGTCCCATCGCCGTCGGAGTCGTTGAGGCAAGCGCCCAAACAATCCAGATAGGTCTCCTGTGGGAAAATACAGGTGCTTGTCACATCTGCAATGGTCGCGTCAGGGTTGTAATTACAGGCATCAGGTTGGATACAACCGACGACTGCGAAGATGCAGGTCACATCAGGCACTGTGGCCGCAGCATTATAGTTATCGGCATCGGGGTTCATGCAGCCTGAGACATCCTCGGGATCGCAGGTTCCATTGTTGTCGAGATCAAAACCGTCCAAACAGTTGCCGTCACAATCGACATAGTAGGTCGCAGGGTAAGTGCATGTTCCGGCGGGCCCATCCAAGGTGGCTGCTGGATCGTAGTTGCAGGCCGTGTTGTCCCGGCACCCTGCACAAGAAGTGAATTCACACGTTCCGTTGTCGGTATTGGCTACAGCGTCGAAGTTGCAGGCCCCGGGGTTGGTACAACCGAGGAATTCACAGCTCAGGTTGTCCACCGTGGCTGTGACATCGTAATTGTCTGCAGCGGCGTTGGTACACCCGAGCAGGATGGTGATGGTTTGATCAGACGCAATGAGGAACTGGAAGTTGAGCAGGGTATCGCTTCCGGCGGTTGGGCTCTGCACATAGAGGGTGTCTCCGTAGGCGCTGATCGTCAGGTCGGTGGAAGCATCACCATAGGGTGTTCCCGAAGCCGTTCCGCCGTACTGCGCATAGTTGGTTCCTGCACCGCCATCCATGTAATCGTTGGCCGCAGTGTTGTAGTCGCTGGTCACGGTATTGTCTTCTCCACCAAAAATCAAGCGGTCTTCGCCATTTCCTGAGAGGTAAACGAGGTTGCCATTGGGATCGTCGATGTCGCCAGGACTGTTTCCAGGGATGTATCCGAGGTTCGAGTAGAAGGAGCTGTTTCCTGGAATGGCTCCGTTTCCGGTTGATTCGAGATCCCAAGAGATGTCAGCAGTGAGGTTGCGTGCGTTGATGTCGGTATCGACATCTTGGAAGCTGTTGTTGGTGATGGAGGTGATTTCACCTGCCGTGGGCACGCCGAGGGCCATACCCGTTCCACAATCGATAAAGCTGTTGCTTGCGATAGAGGAAGCGCTGTTGGCGTAGTTCTCCAAGTTCATACCGGTACGGCAATTGGTGAAGGCGTTGTTGGACACCGTGACGGCCGCTCCTCCGCCATTCAGCCAAATACCCCGTCCCCAGGCGGCCGTGCTGTAGCGGTCGCCGTCGGAGAAGCTGCCGTCGCCTGAGAAGCTGTTCTCAGTGATGGTCAAGCTCCCTGATGCCAAGGTGGCAGTGTACAGGGCCAAGTCGTGTTGACCTCCGGTATTGCCTCCTGCAATGCTGGAGATAAACTGATTGTTCTGGATGGTGTGGCCAGCCGCTGTGGAGATGTAAATGGTGCTGGTCTGAGCGGAGTTATTGCTCAAGAACTGCAATCCATCGATCATCACAGCGCCGGTGGCACTCAAGGTGTGCTCTCCATCGATGATGGCCTCTGTACTGCGGGCGCCATCATGGGCGATACCGGCGTTTGGACCATTGATGTTGAGTTGCTTGTCAAAGGACAGGTCCTCTTCGTAAGTGCCTGCGCGGACTTCTACGTTTTGGCCAGCGGTGGCATCGGCCAACGCGGGGGCGATGTCCATGCCATCGCCGACAATCCAATCAGAGGTGCTGATCTCTTGCGCAGAAGAAGCTGTATTGGCGCTGTTCAGGCCCAGGGCCAAGGTGACAGCGGCAGTTTCATCTTCTGCGAAGAAGGTGTACTCCTCAGAGTCATTGTAGCCTCCGCGGAATTCATCGTTGTATACGAGGAAGTCCCATCCGTTGACCGTGATGTTGGTGTTGAGCAAGTCTCCGTTGGAAGGGTCCAGGTCATCTTGGCTGAAGACAGTTCCATCGATGGACAGACCGCTGCCTTCGATGGTGATGTTGTCCGAGCCACGGCCCTCCGCGGGGACATAGCGTGAAGCATAGATGGCGATGCTGCCCCATGCGTTTGCTGTTCCCGTAAAGCTGTTCAAGGTAACATTGGTACAACCTGTAAACTGCATGCCGTTTCCGCGGGTGGTACCGCTGGCATTGAGGTTGGTCAAGGTCACGTTGTCGAGGCCGTGGAAGTCAAACGGCGTGCGTTCTGCTGCACCGTCAATGGTGATGTTCTCCATCACAAGGCCATCGTTGATGGTCGCTCCATTGTTTGCTCCGGCCTTAATGGTAAAACCAATGCTGTTGTTGGCCCCTGCATCAGGGTCAGTGATGGGCTTGATGGTCAAGTTCCGCAACGTAATGTTGTCTGCATTGGTCTCCAACACCCGGCTGGTCAATGGTGTCATGGCTGAGGCGTCGAGGATGGCGCCGGCCATGGACTCTCCTTCAATGGTCAAGCTCTTGTTGACATCAATGGTCTCGGAGATGGTGTGGGTATTGTCGGACACCAAGATGTTGTCGCCGCTTGAGGCCACATCAATGGCGGCCTGGATGAAGAGTCCTTGAGAGACCTCCCAATTGCCAGTTCCCAGGTCGCGAATGGCAACGTCGAAATTCGGCGACGTGTTCAAAGCCGCTGCCAAAGTGGGAGCAGCTGACCCTTTGGTCAGAATGTAAGAAGTCAGGTCTGAGTTGAATGCCGAGGCAGGTACGCTGACCTGGACGCGGTGGTCGTAGTCAGCAGGAACAATGGCGTTGGCTGAAGCGTTGTACAGCGCGTCGCTTGCGTCAGCCGTAGAGGCTTCGATTTCGAACCCTGCGGGGTCGTCGGCTTCGATGGTGTACGAGATGCCGCCAAATCCACCGGAAAGGCTCAAGGGCTCTTCGAAGATGAGGTCGTCGTTCCGCTGTCCTTCATAATCACCGATGTACATACCAATGTCTCCGAAGGTGTTGCTGTATGAAGTCACATCGCTAACAGTCACGTTCTGGGAGGCTCCGATTCCGAGGCCAAGCAATCCATTGTCGTGTACCGTGAGATCGGTAAGGATGTTGCGACCATCGCCGTCATTGGTTCCAGTCAAGGAGATGCCGTTCTGAACACAGTTATTGGCGGTGAGTCCTTCCAGCAAAGAATTGGACGTACCGGGCTGAACGTGGATACCGAAGACGGCAACACCTCCACCGTCGAGGGTGAAGTTTTTCAAGCTGGCGCTGTTGGCGGTCACTTTTAGACCATAGCTGCCTGAAAGTCCGGCAGCACAAGTCAAGACTACACCGGCCTCACTTGCACCTTGAAGGGTCACCCCTTTATTGACGTCAATGGTAGTTTCAATCTCATAAGCGCCGTCGGCGATATTGATATCTTCACCTGCAGAAGCAGCATCAATCGCGTCTTGAATCAAGAGGGGCTCGATGACTTCATAGTCCCCGTTGTCCATGTCATAGATGTAGACGTCAGTGTACTCGATTCCGGTTACAGGATTGGCCGCGGCATAGGCGACCAAACCTTGAATGACCGCCTGTGCGGCAACACTTTGTCCGGTGACACCGTCGTTGCGCGTGGAGTAGAGGGCATGGGTGAAGGCAGCGGGAACGGTGACATCCGCATTGTCCGCAGGGTCATTCGAAACAGTTCCCACCCAAGTGCCACCGCTATTCAGGGCGCCATTTTGGACGGTGATGGCTCCGGCGCCAGCGTTCAGGTTGACGGCACCTTCGATCACAATGTTGGAAGGGGCTTCCAACGCAGCATCTTGGTATTGGGTTTGGGCTGGGAATATGCCGATCGCACCGTAGGCATTGGAGCTGGTCGTGATGCCATTCACGGTCACGTCTGCTGAGCTGGCAATGGCCAAGCCATATCCCAGTGCAGTGTTGGATGCCGAAATGTTCGTCAAGGTTGCGCCGTCGACACCATTCAGGTCAATGGCACTGCTTCCGCCGTTTGTCGCTTCTACATCGTTCAAGCTGAAGTTGGAGACACCAGAAGCCTTGACACCAAAGGTTCCGGAGCCGTCGAGTGTAAAGCCAGACAGACTCACATCATCCGCGGAAATGCTGATGCCATAGCCTGTAGAAGTGGTGTTGATTGTGGTGGTTCCACTGCCCCCTCCATAAATGGTGAGCGGCTTGTTTACGTTGACGGTCTCATCCGTGGAGATCGCTCCATCCAACTCGATGGTATCACCTGATTCCGCAGCATCGATGGTGGCCTGGAGATCCATTCCTGCACTTACAGCCCATTCTCCGGTGAGCAAGTTCTGCAGCGTGATGTCCGTGTAAGTGAACGGTGAAGTGGCGCCCAATAATCCGGCCAAAATGGTTTCTGCCGCGCCTCCTTGAGCCACCACATGGAAGGAGAGTCCATCGTTTCGAACCGCGTCCAAGCGGACGTCAAAGTTGGTCGGAACGGTGACATCGGCGTTGTCTGCAGGATCAATCGAGATGCTGCCTACCCAAGTTCCTCCAGAAGCCAGTGCGCCGTCTTGAACTGAGATGGAGCCCGCTCCAGAGGAAAGGTCCAATGTGCCGTCAAAAGTGATGCCGGTGGGCCCTTCGAGAGAAGGCCACTGGTAGGTGGTGTTGGCGGGGAAGATGCCGACGTCGCCCCAGGCGTTGCCGCTGGTGGTGAGGTTGGTCACGGTGATGTCTGCCGAGCTGGAAATGCTCATGCCGAATCCGCCGGTGGCGCCGGTGGCTGTGATGTC
>JAKMCW010000038.1 GCA_022428205.1 Flavobacteriales bacterium | reverse complement strand
CGCTGTCGGGATTGCTGGCGCCTGCAGGCTCTCGTCTAGCAATGCCTTGATCCGCTCCGCTGAGATGTGCCCCACCTCCTCCTTCCCGAAGACGTTGATCGTGATCTTCTTGTTGTCCACCAGCGCCGTGCAGTGGTCGCCCTGCGCCACCGCCACGCTGCTGCTTGATGCTCCTTCGGAACGCATCAGGAGCTGGCGCATCATCTCTTCCATACGACTGTTCTGAGCTTCCATTCGTGCATTCCGATCTTCTAGTTTGGCTATTTTCTCATTCTGGTCCATGAGCTGTTTCTGGAGAGTATGCTCATAGAGCTTCTCCATGCCGGAATCTCCGTTTTTCGTATTTGGGGCGATCTTACATGAAGACCGGATGTGGCGCCGCATAGCTGTATAGCAGGAAAACCTGCGATTGCAGAAGCGGCACATCGAGTCGTCCGGGTTTGGCGCATCTGGCATATCCTTCTTCGGTAGGATGGGAGCGCATGGCGTTGTGCGGTTCTGGTGGCGTACCAGGAGATATGCGAACTTGAACTCTTTATCGCAGAGTTGGCACTTATGAGTCATAGCTACACTGCCAACAGACTGGTAACTGACAGATGGGTATCCTCGTCGACAGACTTGTTCATATTGGGACTGAAACAGCTGAACCCCTCGGTCGATACCATCGGATACGGCACGTAGCGTCCGATAAAGGGCTATTTCAAACCCCGCCGTATATGGTATACCCCCCCTAGGCATACATATGGTCTTATATCTGATTAGACGATAATGTTGAACCTGTTTGTAGAGGGGGGAAAAATCTGAGGGCTGGCCACTCAGGAAATTTTTTCGAGGCCACTCGGTTCGGACATCTCGGTGTGGCCATCAGGAAAAATTTCTTCCGCCATGATCCGCACCGCTGAGATGTGCCCCACATCCTCCTTCCCGAAGACGTTGATTGTGATCTTCTTGTTATCCACCAGCGCCACGTTGTTGTTACCGTTCTGAGTCACTGCGGCGCCCTCCCCGCTGCTGCTTGCTGCTCCTTCGGAACGCTGCTGGCGCAGGAGGGCCAGGATCTCTGCGTTCTGATCCTTGATCTCTGCGGCTTGAGCTTCCATTCGCGCGTTCTGGTCCTTGAGCAGGGCGATCTCATTTTTCTGTTCTACGAGCTGTTTCTGGAGAGTGTGTTCATAGAGCCGCTCCATGCCATCGTTTCCATTTTTTGGATTGGGTGCAGCACCGGCTCCGAATATGTCGATATAGGTGAGTTGCCTCTGTGAAACCCCGACCACAGAATCGACACGTGTGAGCCGCCTGTTCGTAGGCTTCGGCTGCAAATGCCGGTACGCACTTCCGTTTCGCACGATGATGTTTTGCCAAATCACACGGATACTTGAAAACTTTCCCGCAGAAAGCGCACTTACGGTCATTAGCTGAGTCTACCATTGTTCGTTTTTTTGGGTCACTGCCTCGGTCTCGATTCGATTTAATGGGTCACTTCTCTCTAAGTCGGAATGAGTGCCGGGGTATAAATAGAGTTATTATGAAATAGGCCT
Organism: Flavobacteriales bacterium; assembly: GCA_022428205.1. Lineage (GTDB taxonomy): Bacteria > Bacteroidota > Bacteroidia > Flavobacteriales_D > Sanyastnellaceae > UBA8752. The sequence continues at coordinate 3,873 of JAKMCW010000038.1, read as the reverse complement.
TAGTGCGGGTTTCCCCTAGACCGCATTATAGCCTCGTTGAACGAAACAACTTGATACGCCAGAGCTGACCCAATATACCGAGCGAGTCTGGAGGGGGGGGAAATCTGAGGGCCGGCCACTCAGGAAATTTCTTCGAGGCCACTCGGTTCAGACATTGTTCCTTCGGAACTGTGGCCATCAGGAAAAATTTCTTCCGCCATGATCCGCTCCGCTGAGATGTGCCCCACCTCCTCCTTCCCGAAGACGTTGATCGTGATCTTCTTGTTGTCCACCAGCGCCGTGCAGTGGTCGCCCTGCGCCACCGCCACGTTGCTGCTTGTTGCTCCTTCGGAACGCGCCAGGAGCTGGCGCATCATATCTTCCATCCGACTGTTCTGATCCTTGATCTCCGCGGCCTGAGCTTCCATTCGCGCGTTCTGATCTTCTAGCTTGGCTATTTTATCGTTCTGATCCGCGAGTTGTTTCTGGAGAGTATGCTCGTAGAGCTTTTCCATACCGGAGTCACCATTGCGTAAATTAGGCGCGATTTTACAAGATATCCGTATATGCCGATTACGGTGGTTTATATCGGTAAAGCCAGCCCCACAGAATCGACACGTGTAGGCTTTTTGAGGCATATCTTGACTGTTTTGAAATGCAGGTACGCATTTACGCTTTGCTTCCAGATGGCGGCGTAGGTGAGATGGGTATTTGAAACAAGCTCTACAGTGAGGGCATGGATGGGTTTTTGACATGGCTCAGGATGGCTTCCGTAGAGGGCCTAGGTTTACATGCGGGGCCTAAAGGCCTTTCCTAACGGGCCTAGTATGTTCAATAGGTAAGGTAGAAGCGATATAAGGGCTGGTTGACCCCAACTAGCTTCTCCACAGATCTCACTATCACGTAGATCTGAAAATTAAGAGCTTATATTGGCACTTGCCCCAGACCTAGGCCCCGTATGTAAATTTTCTGGAGGGGGGGGGAATCTGAGGGCTGGCCACTCAGAAAATTTTTTCGGGGCCACTCGGTTCAGACATCTCGGTGCGGCCATCTGGGAAAATTTCTTCCGCCGCGGTGACCGCCCGAAAAAAAGCCACCCGTCTGTCTCATTCTACCACCGCGGCACCCTCAATGCTACCTTGCTCCAAGGTGCAGGCTACGACACCGCAGTCGCCAACATCCAGGTTGGTGAGCTCATGGATGAGGCTACCATGTGTGACGACCAGAAGCGAGGTACCAGGGAAGTTGGCTAAGCGCTTGAGAGCGCGCACCTTCAGGTCCGCATTGTCCAACCCGTCCTCGTCCACAAACACCTCCACCTGCAAATTGGCACTGTTGAGCTGATCCGGCAAATGGGGCAGCATATTCACAGACGGGACGCGGTTTTGCAGTTCTCGCCTGTTAAACTCCGCGACGGTACTGGATAAGAAGGCGTGGTTGCAGGTGACAGGGAGGTATTTTAAAGTCTGCAAGGTTCGCACATGCGGTGAGCACACCACCGAATCCACGCAGAATTTCCTCTTTTGTCCAAGCTCGAAAGACTGGCGTTCTCCGAGGGCAGAGAGAGGGGGGTCCAGCATGTCGCCTGCCACCGCGGATATGGACTGCCCGTGCCGGACGAAGTGGATCGTCTTCCTGGCCTGGTAGTAGGCCGCATCCAGGCTGTCAGGATCAAGGTCATAGTGCTGCATGACCTCATATGGGTCCACTACCGCGTGGTCCATCGAGAAGTCCACGTCGTCAACTTCCACGGTGATCCTGCGAGTCAAGTTCTCCAGCTCCTCCCACTCGGTTTGGCTGCCAGTGCCCATCTCTGCACTGCAGTAAACGAGCCACACCTTTGGCTGTCCGGACGGATCCCGATGAGCTTCGAGATGGACCAGACCGGCGATGCAGCCAATGGTTTTGGCAAGCCACGGGTACACCCAGGAGTCGGGGTCTTGAGAACGGAGACCAGACATCGCATCACCGGGCTGGCCGCAAGTCGTGACAATGCCGTCCTTGTGCAAGGCAGGTTTCAGGCCCGGCACATAGGCTCGCCTTGCAGAGATCACAGCCACGATGCCGCCAGCTTCTTTGAAGGCCAGCACATCAACCCAAGGTGTCGTTGGCTGGTCGCAGAGCCGCGTCTTCGCGATGTTCCACAGTCTAGTGGTCTCCGCGTCGATGTAGTCCATCGTTGCGTTGTGACGACACCGCGACTTCACAAACTCGCGCCACTCGGCCAAGGTGTAAGCATCATCTGGATACTGAGGCCAGTAGCGCCTCTCTGCAGCGGTGGCTGCCATACTGTCCTTCCTGTTCTGGAGGTTCTTCGAACCAGAACCAGCGCGGCAGGAACCGGGCGGGTGGTTGGATTGCTTGAGAAGAAAGCTAAGATACCGCAGCCCCACGGATTCAATTTTGGTCACCTGACCTTCCGACCGCTCGATCCGGGCCAATACATCGAGAGCGCGAAGGCGGCCAGCGCATCATAAGCTTACGCGGCCGTCTAAATCCGCGGAGTTGCCCAGCTCGACGTGGCCGGCCAGAGCGCTACCAAAGAGCCCGTGTTCGGCCCGGCCAAACGGGTGCCGGAGGCTTGGGGTCGCTGGGAGCATCGGAAAAACCTGCCGATTCCGCCTGCTTCCTGTTCCGGAACAGTGGAGGACCCCGCCGGGCGGCCTGCGGGTCGGCTAAGGCTCCGTCCGTGCGCACACGCCGGGTGAACCAATGGTGCGGCTTGCAGCACCGGTCTTGCGGGGAGCTACTTTTATCTGGGTGGGTTCAGTGAGGAGGGAGAGGGGGGCGAGGGGGGATGGGGCGTTGCCCCTTGCAGCACCCCGTCGAGGTGTCGCACCACCATATCATCGATGAGGAATCTGTCGGGCAATTCTCGTCGGAGTTGCAGGTTTGGGCGCTGCCGCAGTTTGGGGTGTTAGAGGAGGGGCTGGAGTGTTTGTTCCTCCAGCCGCTCAGAGGTGGCACGCAGAGGCCGGGCCAAGAACCCTGCGAGTTGACACCGCGCAAAGACGTGTCACAGGCCAGATCGAGCGTCTTCGTGGAGTTGGGGATTTTCGATCTCGGGCAGTCACTGTTGGTTCTGCACTGGTACGGCGCGCAGCACCCCCTAGAGGAGCACCCGAACTTGTTACCTGGGCAATCTGTGTGCGATTTGCAGGGTGTGTAGGGTGCAGAGCAGAAAGCGGGCGTGGGCTGGCATGTGCCTCGTTTCCCGGTGACACCGGTAGGGGGGTGGCTCACGTCGCACCACTGCCCGTACCCTGCGGGACAGTCATCGACGCTGTTGCAGGGCCAGGGGGCGCAGCACCCTGTGGTCTTGTCGCAGCCGTAATAGAGGTTCGCCGACTCGCCGAACGGGCCCGCCGTCGCATTGACGCTGTTGCAAATCGTATCGTCGCTGCACGCCAAGTACGGCGCGCCGCAGCCGATGGGTGGGAGCTGGCATTTGCCACCCTGGCAGGTGTAGCCATCGGGGGGGCAGTCCTTGTTGGAGGTGCAGGAGACAGGCCGGCAGCACCCTGTGGTCTTGTTGCAGCCGCCATAGAGGCCGGCCGATAGGCAGTCCGTATCAAACTTACAGGCCAAATACGGCGTGCCGCACCCCTTGGTGTTGTGCGGAGCGGGTGAGCCTGAGCCTGAGCCCCCCGGCGAATACGAGCCCTCCGGCGAATACGGCACCCCCGGCGATGAACCCGGGCTGGAGCCTGCCCGGTGGAGAAACACGATGGTCAGGATGAGCCCCAGGGTGAGACCCGCGGCGATAATGAGCACCGCGCGGCGGTGGCCCCTGGGTCGCGGGTACCCGGGCGGCGCGAGGAAGGGTTCGGGCGGCGCGAGGAAGGGTTCGGGCGGCGTGGGGTAGGCTTCGGGCGGCGCGGGGTAGGCTACGGG
>JAKMCW010000081.1 GCA_022428205.1 Flavobacteriales bacterium | reverse complement strand
GGGTACAACATCTCCCCAGTATTGGCGGGGGGTAGGCGCTGTTGAGTGCAGGTTTGCATTCAACTTGGAAGGCCTTCATTACTCGAAGACGACTGTTTGAGAATGGACTTTTGCGCCCTCTGATTCTATGTGGAGTTGGTACACTCCACTGGGTGCGTCTAACGTGAGCAAGCCCATGGGGCCCAGCATGTTTTTCTGGTTCAGGATGACCTGACCCAATTGATTTCGGAGGGTGATGCTGTAGCTGGTGGCTTCAGTTGGAGGAATGATGCGCAACACTCCCGCTGTTGCACGGTGCGGGATGGTTGGGCTTATGTTGACTCTATAACCGAGGCCACGAACAACAGCTCACCCACAAGGGTCACTCGCAGGACTCGCCAAAAGCGCCGAGGAAAACCAACATGTCGGAAGTGGTCACTTGGTCATCACCGGTCAGATCGGCATTGCAATTGGACAGGCAGCCGAATTCACCCAACAGGATCAAGGCGTCTGACACCGTTACGGTACCGTCACCATCCAAGTCTGGTGGGCAATCGCTTGGACCGCCTGGCCCACCACCGCCCTCATCGGCGTTGCACAATCCGGAGATGCTCCAACTGGCGTCGAACTGTGCGCCTGAAGAGGTGCTGTATCCATTGAACAAGTACACTTGCCACGTTCCGTTGCCGGACAAGGCCATGTCGGAGAGGTCCAAGGTGGCCGAATATGCCCCTTCATTGGAGGTCTGCCAATCGCTGGGCCACAAGGTGTAGTTGCCAAGGCTGGTGCACCCGGCAGGGGAGGAGTTGTACCCGCCTACAGCACCACAGCTTCCGTCCGGTGCGGTGATGGTCAAGGCCAGGTCGGCCGGCCAGTTTCCGCCTCCGCCTGTATTGGTCCAATTCATCGAAAACGTCAGCGTCTCGGGCGCTCCGGCAGCATCAAAGCTGTAAATCACAGAGGCCTCATTGGCCGAAAGCACGGCGTCCAATGCGCCTTCTGCATCGCAGTCACAGGGCTCCCCGGCTGGCGGATACAGGCAGCTTCCGTTGTCTATGGTCGCTGCACCGTTGTAATTGCATGCTGCGGCATCCGTGCATCCCGTGCAGCTGGTGCCATCTCCGCCGCATACGCCGCAGGCGTCATTGATCAAGCATGAGCCATCGTCCTCCACAGCTTCGGGGTCGTAGTTGCAGGCAGAGGGCAACGTGCAGCCGGCATTGGCATTGGAATTGGTGGGGTAGCTGTCGATGGTCAGTTGACCGGTATTGAGGGGGTCCAGATAGGTGGATACCCCGTTGCCCCAACTGACATCCATCCGGCCGTAGTAATCATATGCGCCGTTGTTGTTGGACCCACTGCAGGCTGCAGCACCACCATACAGTTGTCCGATGATGCGCTCGTTCTGGTCAAACAACGGTGAACCTGAGGATCCGGGCTCCGTCACGCCGTCTTCCCATTGGTTGATCCACCAGACTTGGGCGCCGCCGGTCGTCGAAGTATACGGGGCGTTGTTCTCGAAGCAAATCTTTTTGACGTCGCCACTTGGGTGGTGGATGCCCACAGCGGAACTGGGGGTCGACCCACTGGCGTCCCAACCGGCGTACTCGACGTTGTAGCTGCTCGGTGGGGTCGAACTCAATTGGATCAAAGCCACATCACTGGCCCCGCTGTTGACCAGCAGGGTGCCACCAGAAACGCTCTGATTTGTCGGCCCTGTAGAGCCTGAGCAGGAGCTGCTTTCGTGGTTGAAATAGTAGACCCATGTGTTGGGGTTGCCCAAGCAGTGGTTGGCCGTCAGAAAGTACGGAGTGCCATTTTCGGCCGTGTTGTTGACCAGTGCTCCCGAACAGACTGCAAATCCACCGTTGGTGATGAGGGCCACCGACTTTTTGGCCACCTGCCAATCCGCACCAATGGGGCAGTTGACGTTGATGTTACACGCTCCAGAGTTGCCAAATGGACCCATGCTGGCTGTCTGTGATGGATTGTCCGGATGCGACAACAAGGTGCGGTAGCCATGGACAATCTGGGCCAGTCGAACGGTGCCTTGACCGTGAACCGCCAAGGGTTCTTGGTACTCAATCACCACACGGTCTGCATCCAAGAGGCCCAGCGCAAGGCTGCCCCATGCTTTTTCATTGGCTTCTGTAAAACTGCCAAGGAAGTGGGTGCGGGCAGCATTCCACACGCAGAGTGCGGCCCCTTCCGGAATGTCAAATTGACTGAGTTGTAGGCCGATGCCCGTGGCGCCCGGACAATGTATCCCCAGCCGCCATATCCAGCGGTCCTTCTCGAAAGTCCAAGCCCCGGCATCCTCAAGCCCAAGGTCCACCTCTCGCTCCACCCCAAAACGCCATGGGGCCTCCTTGAATTGGTCTGTGATGACGTCTTCGGCGGCCAGCGCATTGAGGTCAAGGGCTTCCGTGCTCAATTCGGGGAAATCCGGAAGGTCCACAGCCGCACCCCATTGCCAAGGATACCCACCTTGGGACACCTGAGCGGTGCACACACCGCCCAGGGCCACCAAGAAAGTCAGTACTGTAATGTGTTTCATTCGCAGCTCGTTCCGAAGATGGCGAGCATGACGAGCATATCAGAAGTGGTGACGCCGTCATCGCCGTTCATGTCATAGGAGCAACCTGATGTACAGCCGAAGTCGCCCAACAGGATTAACAGGTCTCCGATGCCGATGAGGCCGTCGTTATTGAAGTCACCAAAGCATTCGCTGACCTCTTGGAAGGTCAAGCTCTGTTGCAGGATTTGTGGGTTCTCGCCGTCTGCCGTTCGAGACTGGAGGTTGACCGTGAGGCTGACTTCTCCATCTGTCGTGAGTTGAGCGATGAGCACGTGGCCATCGGCATCGGGGAAGGCCGCTGGCTCGAGGTCTGGATAGATGAAGACAGAGCCGCCATTGACGTCATTGGCGACAATGCTGCCACCGTTCGTTTCAAAGTCGGCAAAATCCAATCCGATCGTGTTTACATCGGCTGAGTTGTCCTCGCCGCCAACCGTGAGCCAGCTGTCATAGGCCAGCAGGGGATCCACGGGGAGCACGGCCGGGTTGAAGTTCACACTGAGTGCGCCCCCCAATTCATTTTGGTAGAATTCCGAGGTGGTGTTGATGGTCATGGGGACCGAATCGAAACCGTACACCGCCACGAGTTGCTCTGTGGGGTCAGCAAATTCTGCCCACACGCGGTATGTGGTCATGCCACCCACTGTATTCTGTCCGACGACATCGTAACCGAGCTGCACGAAGCTGCTTTCGGCCACTTCGTCTTCATCGCAGATGCCATCATTGTCAGCATCGTTGAGACAGTTGCCGTCGCAGTCGAGGTTGTCGGCTGTAGGATACGTGCAGGAACCGTCATCCACGGTGGCCGCAGCATTGTAGTTGCACGCGTCAGGATCTGTGCAGCCAGGCAAGTCGCCCGTGCAGAAGCCAATGGTCTCTGTTGTACCGAAGTCGCCTCCCGTTGCGACCACGCTGCCTTCTACAGTCAAGGTGTAGCTGCCGTCGCCATAAGCGCAACAGATGCCGTCCCCAAAGGTGTCATTGACCGTTAGGTCGTAACAGCCGTCAGGCAGGCAGAACTGTGTTTCGATGGTGCCCGACAGGCCTCCGTATTCTGCCGAAGCAACGGTCGCACCGTCGGCGTCGGCCAAGACCCAGCTGAATTCAGCAGGATAGTTGTCCAACACCACCGTCATGGTGAATGACAATCCACCGAAGATGCAGCTTCCGTCGTCCAGGGTGGCGTCAGCGTCGTAGTTGCAGGCCTCCTGATCGGTGCATCCGCCGCAAGAGCTATTGTCGCCTCCGCAGACGCCGCAATCGTCGTTGAACAAGCACGAGCCATCATCGATGGTGGCATCCGGATCGTAGTTGCACGCTGCGGGCAACGTGCAGCCATTGCAACTGAAGTCGCAAGTGCCGTTGTCAATCCCCGCTTCGGCATCGTAGTTACAGGCCGTGGGGTCTGTGCAACCAAAGTTGAGGTTGTCGGTACAGAAATCCGTGCTCTCGCCGTCTCCATAGTCTCCGCCTGAAGCCAACGCCACACCGTCGACGGTCAGCGTGTAGCCTCCTGGCGCATAAATACCGTCTCCAAAGCTGTCGGAGATGGTGAAGGTGTAGCATCCATCACCGACACAGACCGTCTCGTCGATGGTCACGTTGTCGGTGTCATAAGGACCGCCAGAAGCGACAATGCCTCCGAGGCTGTCGGTCAAAGACCAGGTGATTTCTTCTGGGAAGATGTCGGTGGTGATGCTGATGTCGATGGCGATTCCCTCGCCCACACAACTGCCATCGTCGATGGTCGCATCCGCATCGTAATTGCAGCTTTCGGGGTCGGTGCAGCCATAGCAGCTGAAGTCGCAGCTTCCGTCATCCAAAAGGGCTTCGGCATCGTAGTTACACGCTGTCACATCCGTACATCCGAAATCAGCGCCGGCGCAGAATGTCGTGCTTTCACCGGGGCCATAATCACCACCGGATGCGAGCAATTCGCCGTCCACCGTGAGGGTGTAACCTCCTGGGGCATAGATGCCGTCTCCGAAGCTGTCGGACATGGTAAAGGTGTAGCATCCGTCACCAACGCAGACCGTCTCGTCGATGGTCACGTTGTCGATGTCAAAAGGACCGCCAGAAGCGACGATGCCTCCGAGGCTATCGGTCAAGGTCCAGGTGATCTCTTCGGGGTAGATATCGGTGGTGATGCTGATGTCAATGCCGACACCTTCGCCCACACAGCTGCCGTCGTCAATGGTCGCGTCGGGGTCATAGTTGCAGCTTTCTGGGTCGGTACAACCGCCACAGGAGCTGTTGTCGCCATCGCAAACGCCACAGAGGTCGAGTTCCGCGCATGTCCCGTCATCCGCCGTGGCATCGGGGTTGTAGTTGCATGCCGCAGCATCCGTACATCCATTGATCACCCCTCCGATGCATACATCCTGAAGGGTTACATCGGCGATATAAGTCACGGTCCCTCCAGAGGCCCAACCATTCCAGATTTGCACGCTCCACGTGCCATCGCCGAGGAGTCCCGCACCGCTCAGGTCGAGAGAAGCTGTATAGATTCCGCTCGCGTCAACTGCCCAATCTCCGGGCCACAAGGTGTAGTTGCCCAGGTCGGTGCACCCTGCAGAAACGGCATCAGTAAATCCACCGAATTCGATACAATCTCCGTTGGGGTTCGAAATGACCATCAGCATATCACCCGCCCAGCTTCCAGAGCCGCCCGTGAAATCCAAGGTGATGTCCAGTCCTGTCAATTCTCCGGACCCTTCGAAAGTGACGGGTGTTCCCGCCACACCACCAGACAGGGTTTCGTTGATGTTGAGGTCAGTGAAACAATCACACACCCCTCCCGGAGGCGCGAAATAGCAGGTGCCATCGTCAAAAGTGGCATCCGCATCGTAGTTGCAAGCGGTCTCATCCGTGCAGCCAGAGCAGCTGGATCCGTCACCGGCGCAGACACCGCAGATGTCGAAGTCAGCACAACTGCCATCGTCCGTGGTGGCGTCGGGGTTGTAGTTGCAGAAAGCGGCGTCCGTGCACCCCAAACAGCTGTAATCACAGGTTCCGTCATCGGCGATGGCTTCTGCGTCATAGTTGCATGCCTCCGCGTCGGTGCAGCCCAGCACGATGTCGCCGACGCACACGTCGGAAGATTCGCTGGAGCCAAATTCACCGCCTGAGGCCAATACCAGGTCGCCGATACCAAACTCGTATCCGCCGGTTCCATATGCGCAGCACATTCCATCTCCAAAGCTGTCGAAGACATTCAGTGTGTAGCAGCCGGAAGCGACACAACCGGTTTCAACCACAACACCCGCGTCGGCGTATGGCCCTCCGGACAACACCGTGTTGCCATTGTCGTCAACCAGCGTCCAGGTGGTTTCGCCGGGGTAGTTGTCCAAAGTGAGCGTCATGGTGACATCGACACCTTCGGAGTCCAGTGCGAAGCTGCTGCTGCTGGCATCGTTGGACGTGTTTTCGTCTGACCCGCCGTTCGGGGCAGAGACTGCGACATTGAAGGTGTGGTCACCATCGCCGGGCGATTGGCTCGGCAAGGTGATGACGTCGGTCTCACCAAACGCCAATGATCCCGTCCAAGCATAGGTCTCAGCTGCTCCTCCGTCGATGTCGTAGGTGATGGTCGCAGCAGTGAGTACGTCGCCACCGTTGTTGAACAACGTGATGGAAGGAGTCACTTCAGTGTTGCACGAAAAGCCAGTCGGTTCATTGATGTTGAGGATGGCTGCATCGAGGTCAAAATCGGGCACAGCGGGCAAGCAGCCGTTGGAAGAGAGGATGCTGACACGGGTGCCACCGGGTGCAAACAAGGCTTGCATGCGGTCTCCTTGTCCTTGGGAGAAGACATTCATACAACCGTCATCCGAATAGTCCATGTAGTTCTGGACCATGTCTTCCGTGCTGCAGCTGACGTGCCCAATGGCACAGCCGTAATTGGCGCCATCAGACTCCGGTGTGTCTGCGACAAAGTCATCTGCGCCGCAGCCGCCATCGCCCCAAACATGTCGGAGGTTGAGCCAGTGCCCGACCTCGTGGGTGGCGGTGCGCCCCAAGTTGTAGGCACCTGCGCCGGGGCCGTCAATGCCCACAAACTGATACCCGCATACAATGCCGTCTGTTGCCGCATTGCCTCCGGGGAACTGCGCGTAACCCAGCAATCCTCCACCGAGGTTGCACACCCAGAAATTCATGTACTCGTCCCGGGGCCAGGCGTCTGAGCCGCCTTGGTCCGTGAACTTGACCGCGTCGCTGGAGCCAAACGATCCCGCAGTAGTGGGGACCCGAAGAATGCCGTCCGTTGGAGCCCCATTGGGGTCTCGCGTGGCGAGGCAGAATTCAATTTCGGTATCTGCTGCCTGGGGCCAGATGTCGTCCTGGTCCGCATTCAGTCGGCGAAAATCGTCGTTGAGGACTTGCAGTTGCTCGAGAAGTTGCGCGTCGGGGATGTTTTCCGTGCTGTTGGCGTAGACCACGTGGAACACCACTGGAATGGTGACAACCACGGACTGCATCTGGGCACCGTTCGCCCGGGCTTCTGCCCGCGATTGTACAAATGCAGCGGTGTGCTGCTCGAGGTCTGCATGCCGCTTGGCATAGGCCGCATCGATCCCCATCATCTGCACGTGTTTTTCATGGGTCGCGCAATCACGTTGGGTGGGTGCGGCAGGGACTTTGGTCTGTCCAAATGCAAAGAGGGTACCCAAAAGCAGGGTAGACGTCAAAAAGAAGTACTTCATGTGAGCGAGGTTGCTGGCAATCAGGCGTGGTACCCACAATATGCACCAAGTATGCCATTCAAGCCTAAGAATTATATGTCAGGTTCTCCGGGTATTTGTTTTTGCTGAGGTTGTGGGCATGATGATTTGGTGTAAATTTGCCGTCCCAAGCGAGAATAGCTCAGTTGGTAGAGCACAACCTTGCCAAGGTTGGGGTCGCGAGTTCGAGTCTCGTTTCTCGCTCACAAAAAGGGCACCTCCCAGAGGTGCCCTTTTTCGTTGCTGATGTTTTTGGTCAGCTGGCTTTTTGCACGGTCTCCGCGATGCGGTTGGTGGCGCCAACGTGCTGGCTGACCCAACTTCGGGCTGAATCTCCAGCCCTTTTTCGGTGGTCGGGCGCTTCTATCCAAGACTGACAAGCCGCTTGCATGTCTTCCGCGCGATGGCATATCTGAAGTCCACCACATTGGGCTAATGCTGCGATTTCGCGAAAGCCCGCCACCTGCGGTCCGCACAGCACGGGCACGCCGAATGCGGCCGGCTCGAGCACATTGTGCACCCCTTGGCCCCACCCACCGCCTACGACTGCGAAGTCAGCGAGGCCGTATGCGTATTTCAGGATCCCCATTTCATCCAGGATGAGCCGCTGCTCAGATGGCTGCGTGCTCCGTTCATCCCACGTGGACAGGGTGTCTGTATCGCCACGGGCCGACCAATCGGCGGCGCTTCGGCTGTTGATTTCATGTGGGGCCCAGAGAATGGCCCAGTTCGGGTGGTCGTCCAGCGCGTTGAGCAGTGCGGACCACTCGGGCGGCCATGCGCTGCCGACGACAATGAGCTTTCGGTCTGCTTTCCAGCTTTCGATGCGGTCCAGTCGGGCGCGGACAGCAGGTGATGCCGTGCCGTGAACAGTCTCAGTGACCCTGTCTACTCTGGGGTCTCCTGTGACGGTCGCCGTGTGACCATATTGGGCAATGGCCTCCGCGGATGCCGCGTCCTGCACTTGCAGGGTCGATAGAAATTTCAGGTGTTTTCTGATGAAGCCTCCGGCCCAATTCAAGGGGTGCCGGCCAGGGTCGAAACGGGCGGCAACCAGGTGCATGCGGGTCCCAGCAGAATGGAGGCTGCGGATCATTTCTGGCCACAGCTCGTATTTGATCAGTACGGTATCAGAAATCTCCAAAGTGGTCGTCCATCTGCGCATGGTGCTCCTGGTGTCAAAGGGCAGGTAGTCCACATGGTCAGCGTCGGTTTCGCCAACGCCTTGAACGCCAGAAGGCGAGAAAAAGGTGAGCAAGATCGGGGTGCGAGGGTGTTGCCGTCGCCAAGCCGAGAGGATGGGCGCACCTTGCTCGTATTCACCAAAAGAAGCGCAGTGCAGGTGCAGCCAAGGCCCTGATTTACCCTGGTTCCTAGCGGCTTTTTCAGCCGCCATAAGCCGCCCTTGCCAACCTATCCTGCCCCGCCACGCGAGGCGGGCCTTGGGGTGTCCCAATGCCGCGGCGAGCCAGATGCCGGCTTTCGAAAGTTGGATGGCGATGCGATAGACGATCAAACCGCAGGCAATGGGGTCAATGGTAGTAATCGATATCGGTGGAGCGGGCCCGCAGTCGCAAAATCCAGGCGGCGAAAATGCCCACAGCCCGGTCCGCTCTCGGTCCTGTATCCGCAGTCATGGTGTCGGCATTCCACACCCTGTTGGGCTGCATGCGGCCCAACCATCCTTCCACTCCACATTGAAAGCGGACAAGTCCATTGGGGGCGTCGTGCACATAACCCAGCCGCGGCAGGACGACCAGACCTCCGGTGAGCCGGTCGTAGCCCTTCAAGTATGGGTCCTCCAGTTGGGTAACGCGATTGCCCCGGTTTTGGAAGTGCACTTTGTGCTCCCAAAAGCCCGCTTGCACCTCGATCAGGAAGCCGGAACCTTGGGAGAGAAAGGCTGCGGGAACAATCCGGCCTGCGGATGCGGCCAGCATGGTGCCGCGCTGTTGGGCGGTCACCAGCGCAATGCGCCCTTCGTTGTCAATGATGTATCCACTTGAATTGCGCAGGTTGTCCAACAGGCCTTCCTCTCGGACCTCGGCGCCGGTTTGGAAACGGTATTGCACCCCCCAGCGCCAGCCGGATTCTGTCACGCGATATGCGCCAAGGCCCACCGTATTTGATGGGCCGAACCGGTCGGCAAGTGTTCCCGAAGGCGCCTGACCTCCAACGTGAATGACAGCTTGAAAACCTGACGTGAAGTCAGCGGCCGGGGCCGGAGTGTTTTGGCCACTCACATGGGACAAACTGATGCCCAACCAGAGGCCCAACCCCAGCAACGCGCTTTTGGTCATTGCGCTCATTTCAGGGGGATGGACAAGCCTACGGTAAAGTCGCTCAACAGCGAGCCGCCTGTGAGTTGGGTGAATAAGGTCCAGTCCTTGTAGGTATACCGGCCACCGATGTGCCCTGCCAATTGAAGTCCCCCAACGGTGCTTCCGGTGTAGGATTCAATGGGGAATTGACCTCCAGTTGACCTGAAGCTGTGGGCATACCAGGCCAGGGTTAGTCCCGCAAAAAAGTCAAAGGGTTCCGGGGCCACTTCCGTGAAATGGTAGTGTCCTTGTGCACCTACACCCAAGAATTGATGCTGCCACGTACCGCTCGAACCACCTTCCTTGTAACTGCGATAGCTTGCAATTAATCCCGCAGAGATGTGTTCATCGAGGGATTGTTCGAGCTCCACAAAGAGGGGGAGGCCTCGGTTGCTCATGCCGAGCCCGACGTTTACCACATCAAAACGATCGGACACATTGCGGCCGCCTTGGCCATAGCTCGGCAAGGAAGAGAGCGTGGCGAGGAGGAGCAGTACGGCAGAGGAGGGGAGCCCGGTCAGCAGGCTTGAGTTAATTAGACGATTAAAAAGCATAATTTGTCGACTAAAAATCGTATTTTAACGATGAGTAAGCGAATTTACATGAGGCAGAGTCGCCCTTTTCATCCAGCACATCACCCGGAGCAAGGTGCAACGGGTGCGGCCTTGATTCAACAGCAGTTGGGATTTTTGTGTCCATCTCCATGTTGGGTCCTGCTATTGGTCTGCGCCATGTCGCTGCTCCAGCCTCGCGTATGGTCTCAAACTCCATCGGGGTTGGACATCAACGTCGTCTTGGAGCCCGGAAGTGCCCTGGGTGAAGGCTGGATCATTGCAGCTCCCCGGTACAGTTCAAATTTGACCTACCCCATGGTGGTGGATGCAAGCGGCGAGCTGGTGTTAAATGACTTGAGGCCCTATCAAGGGTTCAGTTTTGAGCACCATCCGGACGGCAGGCTCGCTTGGTTTTCGACCCTCGACAACCGCTGGGAGGTTTTGGACAGCTCATTGCAGGTCGCGTCCACGATTGAGTACATGGGAGATGACGTCGATTACCATGACCTTGAGCTCATGCCCAATGGTCGGGTATTGCTGCTCGGCAAGGAAATCGTCACCCTGAATGTGGCTGACAGCGTACCAGACCCTTCCGAACCTGATCGCGCGGTGATCAATTGTCTCCTCCAAGAGCAGGACAGCTTGGGCAATGTCTTGTGGGCTTGGCGGGCGTCGGATTATTTGCCGCCCACCCTGTGCACCCATTGCAATTGGAATTCGCCCCTGATCGATGCCTATCACCACAATGCCTTTCAAATCCTAGAGAACGGGGACATTTTGTTGTGCTTGCGCAACATGGACAAGGTGGTTCGGATCAACCGACAAACGGGCCAAGTGGTGTGGACTTTGGGAGGGGCGTTGTCGGACTTCACTTTTAGCGATCCCACCACGCTGTTCCGGCACCCCCACGATGCGCAGTTCACGGAGTCGGGGAATCTGCTGCTGTTTGACAACGGCACCGGAAAAGAACCATTGGTCTCACGGGGGGTAGAATACAGCCTCGACCTTGAAACCACCCAGGTCACCCAAGTGCAACAGTGGCTTCACCCCAACGGCAACTACGCTTCTTCGCAAGGCAGTGTGCAACGCCTTGAAAATGGGGGGACGCTCATCGGCTGGGGCACAGGTGGCTCAGATGCCTTCGGAGGCGGGATGATCACGGAGTATGACGGGGCAGGTGAATTGGTCGGCAGCGTGTATTTTCCGTCCAACCACTACTCCTACAGGGCGCGGAAGGTGCCGGCCAGCCAATGGCCTGTGATCCAAGGTTGCCGCAATCAGACCGCATGCAATTACAATCCGGACGCCGCTGTAGACGGCATCTGTTTGGAGGTCGGCATGCCCTGTGACGATGGCAATTTCTGCACATCAGGAGACATGATCCAAGCGGACTGTTCCTGTGTCGGAGAGGGCCCTTCAGATGGGAGTCCCATCGGGTGCTCAGACCCCTTTGCCATCAATTTCAATCCGTGTGCCTTTTCGGATGTCGACGACGGTTCATGCCAATACCTGGTCAACTTCAGGGTGGATGCCACGGCCATGGACAGCTTGCCTGAAACCATGTCGCTGAGCCTCTCGGGCAATCTCATCGCCCTTTCCGCCGGGGGTTTTGGTACTTGGAAAGGAAGCCTCGTCCTCGGCAACGGAGCGTGGGAACACCATTTTGTGGCGGATGGCGTCGGCGAATCTGTGGTGAGAAGCTTTTCAATCAATTGGCCCCTCAGCGCACCACTTTCGGAACAGCGCGCATGTTTCGGACTTGAGGCGGTCGCTTGTCCAGGTTGTACAGACCCCGATGATGTCGCATTTAGTCCCTTTGCCGCAGACGACCTGCTGTGTGGCGGTGGAAGCTGGAACGGCTGCACGTGGCCAGAGGCGCTGAATTACAGTGCTACCGCCATTTTTGATGACGGCAGTTGTGCATTTTCCGAGGAATCGGGATGCGCCCAGGATTTGGATGGAGATGGCATCGTTTCGGTGTCCGATGTGCTGTCCTTGCTCGCCTATTTCGGCACTTTCTGCCCCTGAATCACCCCTTTTCTGGGGCGGGGCCATCCAGGCGGAAACCGACGCCATGAATGGTGTTCAAGGAGACTTCGGGGTCGGCCCTCAAGATTTTGCGAAGCCGGGTGATGTACACATCCATGCTGCGCCCAACGAAGTAGCCTGACTCCCCCCACACCAAGCGGCCAATCAGGTCGCGTTCTGTTGTGCGGCCAGCACGCTGCATCAGGATTTTGAGTACGTCTCCCTCTTTGGGCGTTAGTCGGCGTTGGCCTCCACTCCAGTACAATTCATACGACTCGGGTTCATACTTGAAGTCACCCAAAAGGAGTTGGTGCGGTGCATGTTCGTTGCGTTGGTTCCGTTTGAGCACGGAGCGCAACCGCAGGATCAATTCTTCATTGTCAAACGGCTTGATCACGTAGTCGTCGGCTCCGCATTTGAGTCCGTGCACACGGTCCTCCACCCGGTCGCGGGCGGTGAGCAAGATGATGGGCAGATCGGGCGCAACGGTGCGCAGGTCTTGGGTCAATTCAAATCCATCGCGCCCCGGAAGCATGACGTCGAGCAAAGCGAGGTCAAACCGGCCGCTGTGAAAGGTGGGCAACACTTCGCGCCCATCGCGCACCAAAGTCGCTTTGAAACCGTCCAGCCGAAGCAAGTCATGCAGCAACAGCCCGAGGGTGGGGTCGTCCTCCACGATGAGCACATGTGGATTGCGGTCACTCATGCTTCGTGTTGGGGAGTTCGACCGTGAAAACACTGCCATTTCCAAATTCACTGGCGCATAGAACGCTGCCCCCATGCGCTTCCACAATGGTGCGGACGTAGTGCAGGCCGAGGCCAAAACCCTTGACGTCATGGCGGTTTCCAGTGGGCACCCGATGAAAGCGCTCGAAGATGCGGCCCATGTGTTCTTTGGGAATGCCCACGCCTTGGTCGGCGACACTGAGCAGCCACATGCCGTTTCCAGCAGATTTCCAGGCCAACGAAATTTGGATGTAGGGCGGCGCGTCGCCGGAATAGCGCACCGCGTTGTCCAGCAGATTGCTCAACACCCCATCGAGGTGGGTCCTGTCGCCGAGGATCTCGGGGTCTTCGCCCCACTCAGCAGGCCACGTGTCGGCAGCGATGTGAACCTCTGCCTTGCCGCCGTTGAGGTCGATGGAGGGCTGGAAGGCCCGGACGCCCTCTTCCACCCATGATCGCAGGCCCATGGGTTTGAGGCTGAGCCCTTGGACCTGGCCGTCCAGCGTCGCGATTTCCATGACTTTTTCCACTTGCAAGCGCATCCGACGGTTCTCAGCCAGAATGAGGTCGAGGTAGCGTTTGCGTGCTTCGGGGTCCTCGCCAATGTCTGGACGCTGCAGAAGTTGGGCGCCCGACTCAATGGAAGCGATGGGCGTCTTGAACTCGTGCGTCATGTTGTTGATGAAGTCTTCTCGGACTTCAGACAGGCGTTTTTGTCGCAGCACGAGGACCACCGCGTAAACAAAGGTGCCCAAAACAAGCAGCTGGAGCAGGCTCGCGAGGAGCCACCGATCGAGTGACATGATCATGTCACCGCGTCGTTCGGGGAACCGAATCCCGAAATAGTGCCCATCCCGGTCGAAACGGGGGGACGGCCCGGTGTTTTCGGCGGTTTGGCCTACCCGGCCTCCGTAGAGGATGCTGTCGCTGAAACAGTCGTAGATGGCGTATTCAAAATCGGTGGAGAGCGACGCACCGGCAAAAGACTCCCTCAGCAAAGCTTCCAGCAGAAAAGGGTGCAGGGTGTCGTTGAGATTGGCCACGAAATAATTCGAAGCGGCTTGCTGGACCGGTTCGACCAAGGCGCTGTCTCCCCGCATGGCTTGAATCTGGTCCACCACCTCGGTCATGGCCGTTACCACCCGGTCGCTGAACTCTCTTTCTTGCAAATCAGCGGCTTGCTGCAGCCAGGTAAGCTGAAGCAGAAGCGTTCCTCCGATGGAGATCAAACCAGTGAGGATGAGGATCCGTATGCGCTGCCGGGACACAATTGCAAGTTTACGCGCAATCCCACAGGTGGACTTCCCAATGTGACCGTAAGGAATTCGTGTGGTTGTCTTAGCTTCGAACCATGTATTCCCGGTCGATCTTTTTTGCCGCCGAGCAGGGTGTGAAAGCAGCGGGCGCCTTCTGTGTCGCGCTGTTGGTCTGCGTTGCAGCCCCATTTAACGGCTGGTCACAGCAGTATGTAGAGTTCGGAGGATTGTACCAAGGGGAGAACCTTCTGGTGGTCAATGAGCCCAGCGCAGATGGGGTCGGATTCTGTTGCTATGAAGTCAGGGTGAATGGGATGCTGACCTCAGATCAGGTCAATTCACATGCCTTCGAGGTCGATTTGACTGCCCTCGGACTGCCATTGGGCAAAGGGCTGAGCGTCCGGCTGACCCACCGCAATGGCTGTGCCCCTCGCGTTCTCAACCCCGAAGTCATACAGCCCTCTCCTGGCTTCCAGCTTGTGGCCTTTGAGGCGGTGCCCAGTGGTGAAGTCACATGGACCACCCTCGAAGAGCACGGCCGCATGCCATTTGTATTGCAGCAATTCAAGTGGGGGAAATGGGTCGATGTGGTGCGTTTGGACGGAAAAGGCGGCCCCGAAGAGCAGGTTTATGTGACCGCGGTGCAGCCCGTTCAAGGTGAAAACCTGTTGCGCCTGACCCACCTGGCTCCGGATGGTACTTTGGAAGTCAAGGGTGAGGCCCGTTTTCAAGGAGATGTACCCGAAGTGGCCATGGAGTACGCGCAGAAGTCGCAGGTTTTGAAGTTCTCCAGGTCCACGCAATACGAGTTGGTCAATGAATTTGGCACCGTCGTCCTGCGGGGGGTGGGTTCTGAAGCCACATTGCGCTATCTTTCCCGTGGCGAATACTTCGTCAATTTTGGCGCCAGGACATCGTCCCTCAAAAAGCGCTAAAGCCGCAAGGGGCCCATTCCTTGCCGAAAAGCAGCAACATGCCCGATTCCATTGCTTCAGCCCATGAGGGGTTGACTTACAACAGCCGCAGGACCGAAATCGCGATTCCCGAATACGGACGCGTCGTGCACGAATTGATCGCCCACTGCATCACGATTGAGGACAGGGAAGAGCGGAACAAGTGCGCCACAGCCATTGTCAGTGTCATGCGCACCTTGGTGCCCGGCTCCAAGGAAATGGTGGACCACGAAGAGAAGCTGTGGGGCCACCTGCACGTGATGGCCAACTGGCAGCTGGACATCGACGGACCATTCCCACCACCGGCGAAGCCAGAAGAAGATCCCGGACCTGAGCGGTTGACCTACACCCAGCTGTCCAAGCGGCCGTCGTTCTATGGGAGGCTCGTGGAAGGGCTGATTGCCAAGGCCAAGGAGATGCCCGAAGGCGAAGAGCGCAATGCGCTGTCGATGATGATCGCCAACCTGCTCAAGCGCCAGTACTTGACCTGGAATAAAGGAGCCGTAGAAGACCCACTCATTCGTGCACAATTGCGCGAAATGTCAGAAGGCGCGTTGGACGTGCCGGCTGAAGTGGAGTTGGTTTCGTCCAGTGAAATCCTCAAGAGCAAGCGGAAGACTTCCAACAATTTCCGCAACAACAGGGGCGGCAAGCGGAAGCGCTAAGCCCCAATCCGGCAGGGGTCCCCGACTCCTTGTCGAAAACAACCTGCACCGTCCCTCAAAAGGGGCGCAGTGTGGCCCAAATTGACGGCTCAACCAACCGAACGTCATGGGCACTTTTGTCATAGAAGGGGGACGTCCCCTCAACGGATCCATCACCCCTCAGGGCGCCAAGAATGAGGCGCTTCAGGTGGTGTGCGCCGTGCTGCTTTCCTCTGAACCTGTTACCATTTCGAACCTGCCGGACATCGTGGATGTCAACAGGCTCATCGACTTGCTCGCCTCCATGGGGGTCAAGGTGGACAAGCTGGACGCCGGGTCTTTTCGCTTTCAGGCGGACGACGTGAACCTGGACTATCTCGAGAGTCCTGAGTTCCGGAAGAAGGGGGGCGGATTGAGGGGCAGTGTGATGATCATGGGGCCACTGCTTTCGCGTTTTGGCAAGGGGTACATTCCCAAGCCAGGTGGCGATAAAATCGGGCGCCGGCGCATGGATACGCACTTCATCGGTTTCGAAAACCTGGGCGCGACATTCCGCTACGATTCTGGAGAGACTTTCTATCGGGCAGAGGCGCCAGACGGCCTCAAGGGCAGCGACATGTTGCTCGACGAGGCGTCAGTTACAGGCACAGCCAACATCGTCATGGCCGCGGCGCTGGCCAAAGGGACAACCACCATCTACAATGCAGCCTGCGAGCCCTACCTCCAGCAGTTGTGTAAGATGATCAACCGCATGGGCGGCAAGATTTCCGGGGTGGGCTCCAATCTGCTGACCATCGAAGGTGTGCCTTCACTCGGAGGTTGTGAGCACCGTTGCTTGCCCGATATGATTGAAATCGGGAGCTTCATTGGCATGGCAGCCATGACCCGCGGAGAAGTGACGATCAAGGATGTCAGCTGGGATGATCTCGGTCAGATTCCGCGCGTCTTTGAGCGCATGGGCATCGGGTTGGAACGCCGCGGAGACGACCTGTTTGTGCCGGCGCAGGACCACTACGAAATCGACACCTTCATTGATGGCTCCATCCTGACCGTAGCGGACGCACCTTGGCCCGGATTTACCCCTGACTTGTTGTCCATCCTGCTCGTCACAGCTACGCAGGCGAGGGGCAGTGTCCTCGTGCACCAAAAAATGTTTGAGAGCAGGCTGTTCTTCGTGGACAAGCTCATTGACATGGGGGCCCAGATCATCTTGTGCGATCCCCACCGGGCTACAGTCATCGGTTTGGACCGCAAGACCCCACTCCGCGGGGTGACCATGACGTCGCCAGACATCCGCGCTGGTGTGTCCCTCCTGATTGCCGCCTTGTCCGCAGAAGGGCGTTCCACGATCCACAACATTGGACAAATAGACCGCGGCTATCAGTACATCGAGCACCGTTTGCGTGCTTTAGGAGCACAAATAGAACGTTTGGCAGACTGAACCTCCTGCGCCACCCGTTGACTCCGTAACTTTAAGTCTCTTATGCTCTCGATTCGTCCTTCCCTGTTTTCTATCGCCTTGATTGGCGCGCTGTTGGTTTCATTCAACGCTGATGCCCAAGACCCCCGCATCGGGACTGCTGTGGGTGACCTCGCTCCAGAGCTCGTGCTCAATGGGCTGGATGGGGACCAAGTGAAGCTGAGTGACCTCCGTGGACAGCTTGTGTTGATTGATTTCTGGGCGAGCTGGTGTGGCCCTTGCCGCCGCGAAAATCCCAATGTGGTCAACGCTTACAAGAAGTACCGCAAGGCCAAATTCAAGAATGCCGATGGTTTCACGGTCGCCAGCGTATCCCTGGACCGCAAGCAAGAAAGCTGGGAGCGCGCCGTGAAGCAAGACCAGCTGGACTGGGACTGGCATGGCAGTGATTTGGGAGGTTGGAACAGTGAGGCAGCAGCCATGTATGGAGTGAGCAGCATTCCGATGAGCTTTCTCGTGGACGAGAATGGCGTCATCGTGGCCAAGAATCTGCGGGGCATGGAGCTCCACATTCAGATCGACCAGCACGTCGCCCGACTCTGACAAATCTGGCAGGTTCTGTCCTGCCGCCCTGACAGTGAACACTTGGGCCTGACACGATGTCGGGCGCAGTCTCCATGGCACGTGGATTGCGTGTGCCGTGCCAAATTGCAGTCCCATGATTCAGCAACCGATGAACGAGGAAGACGCCGTCCGCTCAGAGGACCAGGCCAACGAGGATCACACCGCACAGGCCGAGGCGGCCCAAGAGGAGCAGGAGACCCCACAGAATGACACAGAACCTGCGGCTGAAGGTGCCGAAGGGGCTGCTGACAGCGAGGGGGATGCAGACGTGTGGCGCGACAAGTACCTCCGGCTGTACGCGGAGTTCGACAATTTTCGCAAGCGCACCATGCGCGAACGCGGTGACCTGGTGCGCAGCGCTGGGCGCGACGTGATGGAGGCGCTGCTGCCTGTGCTTGATGATTTCGAGCGCGCTTTGGCTGCTGGCGAAGGACAAGACCTCGAGCAGATGAAGGAAGGCTACCTTTTGATTGGACAGAAAATGCGCGGCATCCTCGAAGCAAAGGGGCTGCAGCGCATGGAGGCCAAGGAGGCGGCATTTGACACAGACCTGCACGAAGCGATTACCCAGATTCCTGCGCCAGAACCCAACATGGTGGGCAAGGTGGTGGACGTGGTCGAGCCCGGCTACAAACTTCACGACACCGTTCTTCGCTTCGCCAAGGTGGTGGTCGGCAACTGATTCAGTAACATGTCGAAGCGCGATTACTACGAAACCCTCGGCGTGGACCGGGGGGCCTCAGAGGCTGACATCAAGAAGGCCTACCGCAAGCTGGCCATCAAGTTCCACCCGGATAAAAATCCGGACGACAGCAGCGCTGAAGCGCGGTTTAAGGAAGCTGCCGAAGCTTATGAAGTCCTTGGCGACAAGCAGAAGCGCGCCAAGTACGACCGCTTCGGTCATGCGGGCGTAGGAGGCGCTGCCGGCGGCGGGGCCGGGATGAACATGGACGACATCTTCAGCCAGTTCGGAGACATCTTCGGCGGGGCGTTCGGAGATGCTTTCGGCGGCGGCGGTGCGCGTGGTCCACGCCGTACCAAAGGGTCAAACCTGCGCATCAAGGTGCAACTCACCTTGGAGGAGATCGCAGAGGGTGTCACGAAAAAAGTCAAGGTTTTCCGTCTCGTCCAAGCGGAAGGTGTCGAGTATGACACCTGCAGAACGTGCGGAGGTACGGGCCAGGTGCGCCGCGTGACCAACACCATTCTTGGGCAGATGCAAACCGCCTCGACCTGCCCTTCATGTGGCGGCTTGGGCAAGGGAGTGAAGTCCAAACCGAAAGACGCGGACGAGCATGGTTTGCGACGGGAAGAGTCCATCGTGGAGATTGAGATTCCGGCCGGTGTGGAGGATGGCATGCAGCTGAACCTCCGCGGCAAAGGCAACGCCGCTCCAGCAGGAGGCATGAATGGCGATATGCTCGTGCAGATTCGGGAACTCGACCACGATCGCTTTACCCGCAATGGCCGCAACCTCCACCTCGACCAGCACCTCTCATTCATCGATGCGACGCTCGGTGCCCATGTGGAGATTCCGCTGATCAGCGGAAAGGCCAAAATCAAGATTGAACCGGGTACCCAAGGCGGCAAAATTGTCCGGCTCAAGGGCAAGGGCATGCCTTCCGTGGACAGCTATGGCCGAGGAGACTTGCTGGTGAACCTCAACGTTTGGACCCCCCAAGAGTTGACCGCCGAAGAAAAAGCGACTTTGGAAAGCTGGCGAGAAGCACCCAACTTTCAACCCGCGCCAGACCCTCGAGAAAAAGGATTTTTCGATCGTGTGCGCGACATGTTCAGTTGACCCATGAGTCACGCCCTTAGCCTCACACAGTTGCGAAAGTCCTATGGCACGCAGAGCGTGTTGGATGGGGTTTCGTTTGACGTGCCCAAAGGGGCCATCGTCGGTTTGCTCGGTCCCAATGGTGCCGGCAAGTCCACGTTGATTCGAAGCATCATGGGCATCGTGGCGCCGGATGAGGGGGTCATACAGTTGGACGGCGAGCCTTGGAGCCGAGAGCGGGTGCGTGGCATCGGCTATTTGCCCGAAGAAAGGGGGCTGTACAAAGACATGCGCGTGGGCGACCAGGCGGTGTATTTCTCCCGATTGAAAGGCATGGGGAAGTCCGAAGCGGTGCGCGAGTTGCGCAGTTGGTTTGAGAAGTTGGAGGTCGAAGGGTGGTGGGACAAAAAAGTCTCGGACATCTCCAAGGGGATGGCCCAGAAAATCCAGTTCATCTGCACGGTCGTGCACAAACCGGGACTGCTCATCCTCGATGAACCCCTGAGTGGATTTGATCCCATCAACGCCCGACTGATCATTCAGCAAGTGCGGGCGCTCGCCGCCGATGGCACCTCCATTTTGCTGTCCACCCATGACATGCCCAGCGTGGAGCGACTCTGCGACAATGTCGTGCTTATCAACCAAGGTCAGGTGGTGCTTTCAGGTGCCGCAGATGACCTGCGCGAATCCGGTTGGGCGGGTGAACAGGACGTCGTGTTCAAGGGCAATGACATCGCCTTCACCAATGCTTTGGGGACTTTAGCGCACCTCGACAGCATAGGTCCTGACACTGTAGAGGGCACCCGACGCGCCCACTTGAGGTTGCGCGAGACGACCCCTCCCGGCCAGCTGTTGCAAGCCTTGAGTGAAGCCATTGAAGTCCTCGAGTTCGTCAAGGTGAGGCCCACAATGGAATCCCTGTTCATTCAGGCCGTGAACGCCTCCGAAACCCCTGCAACGTGATGCGCGGAAGTTTGATTGGTACCGTGATTGAACGGGAATGGCGGACAAGGGTCACCAAGCGGAGTTTTCTCATTGGGACCCTGCTGATGCCCTTTCTTTCTGTGGGGCTTGTGGTGGCAACGGTGCTGCTGACCGATGCCACGGATACGTCCAACCTGATCCTTGTGGAGGATGCGCCTGGACTCATCACGCGGCTGGACCAGGCCAGTGGCCAGTACGTGCCGCGTTGTCCCGGCTGTTTTCCGGAACGTGAAAAGCACGCATACAGGTTTGTGCGAGAAGCCCCGGTTGACAGCGTATGGCAGGCAGAGGGGTACACCGTGTTGGTGGAATTTGACGAGTCCATCCTGCAGAACCATGCGGGTTATATGGTCTATGAGAAGTCCCCCGGTGTGAACGCCAAGCGCTATGTAGAACGCGACCTCAGCCGGGCCGTCGAACATGCCCGCGTACTGGAGAGTACGGCCTTGGATTGGAGTGCCTATCAGGAGTTGAAAGTGGACATCCAGCTCTTCGACCGAGAAGTGACGGACGGGGGCGACAGGACCGATGGCGGCGGCGAGGAAATCCGGGGCATCATCGGCTTCCTTTTTAGTGCTGTCTTGTTTCTGGTGTTGGCCGTATACGGGGGGCTCATTTTGCGGAGCGTGGTCGAAGAAAAGTCAAACCGGGTGGTAGAGGTGCTCATCGCCGCGGTGCAACCTGAGGCCCTGTTGCTGGGCAAGGTCATCGGCATGGGGGCGGTCGCCCTGACCCAAATTGTGGCCTGGTCACTGCTTTCGACGCTGGCGTTTACCGCGTTTCAATGGGCCTTCGACAGTGGCGCCTTTACCGCAGGGATGGTGGCCGATGGAGGAGTTCCGATCGACCTCATGACCACCATGGCCGAAAATGAATTCACCGCCATTTTGCTCGACATCAATTGGGGCTTAATGGTGCTGAGCACGGTGGCGTTTTTTGTCGGAGGGTACCTCTTGTACGGAAGCTTGTATGCGGCGATTGGTGGATTGGTGCAATCAGAGCAAGAGGGCCAGGGCATGGTGTTTCCTGTCATTATGCCGCTCATGTTTTCCTATGTCATTGGCAGCGGTGCCATGTCCAACCCTGAAATGGACATCCTGCCTTGGTTGAGTTGGTTTCCACTGACTTCGCCGGTCATCATGCTGGTGCGCGTGGCCGTGGGTGTGGCTTGGTGGGAAGTGGCCTTGTCTTGGCTATTACTGATGTTGACCGCCCGCGGGGTGCTCGCATTGGCAGGCCGGGCATACCGACAAGGCGTATTGCACAACGGCAATTCCACAGGTTGGGGCTTGCTGCGCCAATGGTTGCAAGGCCATGGAAAGTGAGGCCTGCACCCGTTTGGGTGTCGTGGATTGCGGTACAAACACCTTCACCCTTCACATTGCCGATGCCGCAGACGGACGGTGGGAGAGCGTATTCAGACAACAGAGGTTTGTGCGCCTGGGACAGGGCAGTTTTCGCAGCGGTCGGTTGTCTCCCTTGAGAATGCGGCGGGGCCTCGATGTGTTGGATTCATTCGGTCAGACCGCCCGCAACTACGGTGTCCAATACTTCAGGGCCCTTGGGTGCAGTGCGCTTCGGGATGCGGCCAACGGGGCGGATTTCGTGCAGGCTGCGCAACTTCGAGGCTGGAACATTGAGGTGGTCGACGGCGCCAGCGAGGCGCAGTGGATTCACCTTGGCGTCAAGGACACATTGTCCCACCTCGATTTGGCGGGTGATTCGGCCTTGACGGTGGACATTGGTGGGGGCAGCGTAGAGCTGATTCACTGGTCACAGGCAGCGGTCCTTGGGCGGTGGAGCCTGGACCTTGGTGTCGCCCGACTGACAGATTGGATCAAGCCCAAAGACCCGCTCAGTCAACAGGATATGGTGTCCATACGCAGCGTCATTGATGGCGCCTTGGCCCCCGTAATGGCGGCAGTAGTGAAGGATCCCCCTCGCCTGATGGTGGGCACTTCCGGTGCTTTCAATACACTGAGGACCATGGAGGATTCCAAGGCGCCTTGGAACAGTCCGCGTCAGGCGGATGGTTTCAATGTAGCGGCGTTAAAGGCGAGGTGCGATGCATTGGCAACGACCTCCAAGGAAGACATGCACAGCATTGAAGGCATGCACCCCGACCGCGTGCCGTACATGGGGGTCGCCTGCGTTGTCGTCTCCCATTTGCTCGATCAGTTCCCTCAGGTGGAGCGGGTGTACCGTTCTCGCCACACCCTCGCAGAAGGGGTACTGGTCGACGGCGCAGCCCATGCGCTGGCCGATCAGGCACTGCTTGAGTCAGGGTGGTTGTCTTTGGAAGACATTCACTTGTCCCATTGAGCCCGCACCCGATATTCGCCACATGGCCCGCATTCTGATCATCGACGACGAGCGTCTCATTCGCCACGCTTTGCGTGATATTCTCGAGTACGAGCAGCACGAAGTGGCGGAAGCCGAAGACGGCACGTCCGGCCTTAAGGCGGCGCTCGAAGGCAAGTTTGACGCCATTTTCTGTGACGTCAAGATGCCGGGAAAGGATGGCATTGAAGTCGTAGAGGCCCTGTCGATGAAAGGCGTAGAGACGCCCGTGATCATCATGACGGGGCACGGCTCCGTTGAGTTGGCGGTGCAGGCCTTGAAAGGCGGTGCCTATGACTTCATCGAGAAGCCCCTCGACCTCAACCGGGTATTGGTGGCCTTGCGCAATGCCACGGACAGAGAAGCCTTGCGCAAGGAGACGGTGGTCCTGCGGCAGCGCCAAGGCAAGAAGAGTGGGGTGGACATGATCGGCCAAAGCGCCGCTCTGGAGGCCATTCGCGGTGTCATTGCCAAGGTGGCACCGACAGACGCTAGGGTGCTAATCACGGGCGCCAACGGCACCGGAAAAGAGGTTGTGGCCCGTAAGATCCATGCGCTGAGTAGCCGCAAAGCCGCGCCATTTGTAGAGGTCAATTGTGCAGCCATTCCCGCTGAACTCATCGAGTCGGAGTTGTTTGGGCATGAGAAAGGGGCGTTCACCAGCGCGGTCAAACAGCGCAAGGGCAGGTTTGAGCAGGC
The DNA here is from genome assembly GCA_022428205.1 of Flavobacteriales bacterium. Taxonomy (GTDB): domain Bacteria; phylum Bacteroidota; class Bacteroidia; order Flavobacteriales_D; family Sanyastnellaceae; genus UBA8752. The sequence goes on along the minus strand of JAKMCW010000081.1, from coordinate 14,203 downwards.
CCAAGGGGGCACCTTGTTTCTGGACGAGATCGGCGACATGGCGCTTCCCGCGCAAGCCAAGATGCTCCGCGCATTGCAGGAGCGGGTCATCCAACGTGTGGGCGGCGACAAAAACATCAAGGTCGACGTGAGGGTGCTGGCTGCGACCAACAAGAACCTGGCGGAGGAAATTGCGGAAGGGCGGTTCAGAGAAGACCTCTTTCACCGGCTCAACGTTATCCCCATCCAGGTGCCTTCATTGGCGGAGCGGAGTGAAGATGTCCCGTTGTTGGTGGAGTACTTCTTGGGCGGTGTGGCCGATGAACTGGGGGTTCCGCCTCCCGCCTTCACCAAGGACGCCCTGAAGGCGTTGTCCAAAGCCCCGTGGACGGGCAACATCAGAGAGTTGCGCAACGTAGTTGAACGCCTGGTTATCCTCTGTGGTGACAAGGTCGACGCGGCGGACGTCAAGCGGCACGTTTCGACCACCTGAGTGCACATCCAGGGCGATTCATCAAGTTCAAGTTGTTGATGGGTAGTTGGTTGGAGGCAACCATGTACCAAGTACACCGTCTATGTTGCAAGAGCTATTAATCGCCCACATGGATATCAATCAACGCGCCGTCCTCATCGTCTTCCTTGGGATGATCGCTGCCTCTGGAGCTGCAAGGCTGTATGACAAGGCGGGTCAACCCTTCTGGCATGCCCTCGTTCCAGGCCTCAACCTGGTGGCATTGATGCGGATCATTGGCCGTCCGGAAACCCACGCATTGTGGGTATTGGTACCTGGAGCCAACGTCTATTTCGTGGCCCGTTGGTTCATCGAGTTGGCCCAAAGCTTTGGCAAGACCCATTGGTTGGACTACGTGCTCGTGGTCTTGTTCAATGCGTTCTACGTCCTCAATCTGGGCTTGGCCTACAGTGAGGAATACGAAGGCCCTGTCTACCAAAAGCGCACAGGCACAGCCTTTGCCTAAAGGGCGAAGCTTCGCCCCCTTTTCGCTTTACGATGCGTTGAATGTGGCCCGGGCCGCATCCAATGCCCCATCCATGCCGTCTGCATTCTTTCCTCCAGCAGTGGCAAAGAAGGCCTGACCTCCACCTCCACCTTGAATGTGCTTGGCGAGGTCACGGATCATTTGGCCGGCATTCCAATCTTTTTCTTGGGCCAGTTCCTCCGTGATGAGGCAGGTCAACGTGGGTTTACCGCCGACTTTGCTGCCGAGCACAGCAAACAATGGCGCAGCTTCGGCTTTGAGCTGGAAGACAATGTCTTTGATGCCGCCAGCATCAAGGGGGACTTCCCTGACCAGCATACCGGGTGTGCCGGGGCCGCCTGGACGGCTGATTTCGCCGAGCAGCGTGGATTTCAATGCGCCGGCTTGGGCTTTTCTATGGCCTTCCACCTCCTTCTGCAATCCAGCAACGGTGGCCTTGAGTTCTTCAACCGCCTTGACCAGGTCCGCGGGTTGTTTCAAGGCGGCTCCGGCGCGTCGGAGCGTATCGCGTTCGGCGGTGATGGCCTCATAGGCCCGCGCTCCGGTTTCTGCTTCGATGCGGCGAATGCCTGCCGCTACAGCGCCTTCTGAACTGATCCGGAACAAGCCGATTTCTCCGGTCGCTCCCACATGGGTGCCGCCGCAGAGTTCCACGCTGGGGCCGAAGCCGATCATGCGCACGGTATCTCCATATTTCTCACCAAACAACATCATGGCGCCCGCTTGGCGCGCCTCTTCGAGGGGGACGTTGCGGCGCTCATCGCGTTGTCGATTCTCGCGGATGGCAGCATTCACCCGCTGTTCCACTTCCTGCAACTCCTCTTCTGAGACTTTTTGGAAATGGCTGAAGTCGAAGCGCAAAGCGGCGTCTTTGACCAGTGATCCCTTCTGCTCCACGTGGGTGCCCAACACATTGCGCAAGGCCTCGTGCAGGAGGTGTGTCGCGGTGTGATTCAGGGTGGTGTCGCGCCGTTTGGTGGTGTTCACGTGTGCTTTGAATGGGCCTTTCAGGTCCGCGGGCAGTCGGTCGGTGATGTGGAGGATCAGCTCATTCTCCTTGCGTGTGGTCAGGATGGGGGTCTTCTCTCCATCAGCGTGGACCAAGAGGCCTGAGTCGCCCACTTGTCCCCCGCCTTCGGGATAGAATGGGGTGAGGTGAAACACCAACTGATAGCGGGTCTTGTCCTTGACCTTGACTTCGCGGTAGCGGGTGATCCTCACTTCTGCCTCAGTCCTGTCGTAGCCGACAAATTCCTCGACTTTGTCATCCTCGAGTACGGTCCAATCGCCAGCGTCGACTTTGCCTGCCGCCCGGGACCGTTCTTTTTGCTGGGTGAGGGCCGCCTCGAATCCCGCATGGTCCACTTCGACGCCTTTCTCTCCGCAGATCAGGGCGGTGAGATCGATGGGGAAACCAAAGGTGTCATACAGTTCAAAGGCATCTGCACCGGACAGGGTCTTGCCATTTCCGATGCGCTCATCGAGCAAGCCGATGCCGTTGTCGAGCGTCCGAAGAAAGCTTTCTTCTTCTTCCCGGATGACTTTTGCGATGAGCTCGCCTTGCTGTCTCAGTTCTGGAAAGAAGTCGCCCATTTGTGCAGCAAGCACCGGAACAAGGGTGTGCATGAAGGGCGTGTCGAGCTCCAGAAAGCTGTAACCGTAGCGCACGGCACGGCGCAGGATCCTGCGGATGACATAACCTGCTCCCGCGTTGGATGGCAGTTGGCCATCTGCAATGGAGAAGGCCACGGCGCGCACGTGATCCGCGCATACCCTCAGGGCGACATTGACCTTGTCGTCCCCGCCGGTGTATGACTTGCCTGATGCCTTGCAGAGGGTTTCAATCAGGGGCTGGAATACGTCCGTATCGTAATTGGATTGCTTGCCCTGCAGCACGGCTGCGAGGCGTTCGAAACCCATGCCCGTGTCGATGTGCTGTGCGGGAAGCGGTTCAAGCGACTGGTCGGCCTTGCGCATGAATTGCATGAACACGAGGTTCCAGATTTCGATGACCTGCGGGTGGTCCTGGTTCACCAGATCAGCTCCGGATACGGCAGCGCGCTCCTCCTCGGAGCGGATGTCCACATGGATTTCTGAGCAGGGTCCGCAAGGCCCCGTTTCACCCATTTCCCAGAAGTTGTCCTTCTTGTCCGCCTTGAGAATCCGCTCCTCTGGCACGTGCTTCAGCCAAATGTCCATGGCCTCTTGGTCAAGTGGGAGTCCATCTTGCGCATCGCCTTCGAAGACGGTGATGTACAGACGGTCCTTGTCGATGCCATAACGATCGGTCAAAAGCTCCCAAGCCCAGTCGATGGCTTCCTGCTTGAAATAATCGCCGAAAGACCAGTTGCCGAGCATCTCGAACATGGTGTGGTGATAGGTGTCCACACCCACCTCCTCGAGGTCGTTGTGTTTGCCGCTCACGCGCAGGCATTTTTGGGTGTCCGCCACGCGGGGCGCCTTCGGAGGGCGGTTGCCGAGAAAGACGTCTTTAAACGGGTTCATCCCCGCATTGGTGAACATCAGGGTAGGGTCATCCTTGAGGACCATCGGGGCTGAAGGCACGATATCGTGGGCCTTCTCGCGGAAGAAGTCAAGGAAGGTCTTGCGGATAGCAACGGCGTCCATGGAGTCTGTTCATGGGCATTGTTCACATGCCCGTGTTGGTGGTGGTGATATGGAAACCCGCGAATGACGGGGGTTTCCGGTTGTGAAAGTAGCAACTTTCCGCTACTTTCGCACCGCGTTTTTTCACATGAGGAAGCATCACATCAGATTCAATCAGGCTCAACTGCGTACGGAGGCGATTCCGTATACAGCGGCAGATTACGTGCGTTGGTTCCTCTGGCGGCTGACCCTAGTGGCCTTGGTAGCCATAGGATCCGTGATGGTGTTCGACCAGTATTTCGAGAGCCCAAAAGTCCGCCGACAGCAGCGCCAAATTGCCTTTTTGGAAGCGCAAGTGTCCATGATGGAGGGCAAGGTGGAAGGCATGACGGGTGCCTTGGCAGAGCTGACGGAGCGCGACGAGTCGATTTACAGGAACATCTTCGGCGCCGAACCTTATCCCGAGCATTTGCGCAATCCCGGAATTGGTGGTGCTGACCGTTACCGCGAGCTGCGCGGTTTGGAGCAAAGCGAACAGGTAATCGTCCTGCGCGAGCAGATTGCGTCCTTGGAGCGCCGCATCCTCGCCCAAGGGGAAAGCTTCAACCAATTGATGGAGCTCACGGAAAACCGGGAGGAGTTGCTTCAGAGCATTCCAGCCATTCAGCCCGTCCGAAATAGCGATTTGAAACGCATGGCCAGTGGCTATGGGTACCGGATTCACCCCATTTACAAAGTGAGGAAGATGCATTGGGGCATGGATTTTTCGGCCCCGACCGGCACTGAAATCTTTGCAACGGGTGATGGAGAGGTCGTGGAGGTCAAGAAGAAGTACAAGGGGTACGGTTACCACGTGAAGATTCGCCACGGATTCGGGTACGAGACGCTGTACGCCCACATGTCTAAAATCCTTGTACGCCGCGGGCAGCGGGTGGAACGGGGGGAGGTCATCGGCCTTGTGGGTTCCACGGGAACATCAGTGGCGCCACACCTGCATTACGAGGTGTTCAAGGAGGGGAAGCGGGTCAATCCGGCCCATTATTATTTCAACGATTTGTCCCCCGAACAGTACGAACTGCTGCTCGCGGCATCAGAAAATGCCAACCAAAGCTTCGACTGAGGCAAAGGAATTTGGCACACCATTCTGCCTTGCGCATCTTGCAAGGCCATGGCCACCAAGCGTTACTGGACCATATCTGAAGTCGCCGGAAAATTCGGCGTCAACCAGTCTCTGCTCCGCTATTGGGAGAAAGAGTTCCCCGCTCTCGATCCCAAGAAGCAGGGGAGTGGCAAGCGCGCCTACACCATTAAGGACATCGAAATCATCGCGGTCCTGCACGATTTGCTCAAGGAAAAGGGCTACACCATCGATGGGGCCAAGCGCCATTTGCGCCAAGCGATTCAGGAAAGGCAGCGCATGGAGGAACTGCGCAACCGCCTGGAGCACGCCCGGGAGGAATTGTTGAAGCTGGCCAAGGACGTCGATCCGCAGGCTTGAAACCTCAGAGCAACCGGTCCTGGGTGAGGTACGATTGAACGTACTCTGTCACCCCTGCCTCTAAGGAGGTCATGTCACGGTCATACCCGATGTTGCGCAGTTTGGAGAGGTCTGCTTCAGTGAAATACTGGTAGGTATCCCGAATGTCGGCGGGTGTATCGATGAATCCGATGTTGTGCGGTATGTCCAGGGCATCAAAGGTGGCCCGGGTCAGGTCGAGAAAGGAACGCGCCGCTCCTGATCCGAGGTTGTAGAGTCCGCTGTCCTTGCGGTGGTGCATCAGCCAGTGGCACACATCCACAACATCGCGGACGTAGACAAAGTCGCGGAGTTGTTCTCCATCGGCGTAATCGTCCCGGTGACTGCGGAACAGCTTCATGCCGCCCGTGGATTGGATCTGTCGGAATGCGTGCAACACAACGGAGGCCATGCGGCCCTTGTGATACTCGCCGGGTCCATAAACATTGAAGAACTTCAACCCCGCCCAGAAATAGGGCGCGCGCCCTGCTTCCGCTTCACTGAGCGCCCAGCGGTCAAACGCCTGCTTACTGTCGCCGTAGGGGTTGAGGGGCTTCAGCAAGTCAACATGCTTGTGGTCGTCGGAATAGCCGTGCTCACCGCCGCCATAGGTGGCGGCGCTTGAAGCGTAGACGAGCGGGAGGCCGAAAGCGTGGCACAAGCGCCAGATTTCCTGGCTGTAGTGGAGGTTCAGCGCATCAAAAATCGACCGATCCTGCTCTGTGGTATCGGTCCGGGCACCCAAGTGAAAAACGAACTGCACCTGATTCTCATGGGCGCGCAGCCATTCCGCGAAGTCTTTCCGCTCCACGCGTTGGACGCACGTCCGGTCGACGTGGTTGCGCTCCTTGTCTGGCCGGGCCGAAAAGTCGTCCACGAGCACCAGGTCGTTGAATCCTTCTGCATTCAATCGTGCAACAAGTGCACTTCCAATGAACCCAGCGGCCCCTGTGATGGTAATCATGGTGCGAAGGTACTTTCGCGCCCCACGCCATGAAATACGTTTACGTCACCCGCCGCGCCCGATTCAATGCTGCCCACAAACTGTGGAACGACGATTGGTCCAAGGAGCGAAACCTCGAAACCTTCGGCAAATGCGCCAATCCCAATTGGCACGGCCACAACTATGAGCTGCATGTCACCATCAAAGGGGCGCCTGCTGAGGACACCGGTTATTGCATGGACCTCAAGGACCTTCGGGACATCATCAAAGTAGAAGTGGAGGACCCGTTGGATCACCGCAACCTCAACATGGATGTGCCTTGGATGAAGGGGAAGTTGACTTCTACCGAGAACTTAATCATCGCAATCTGGGAGCGGCTCGAGGACCGAATCAATGCAACAGGGTGCGTCCTGCACCACATCCGTTTGTACGAGACGGAAAACAACTACGCCGACTACTACGGCGGCGAGTAAGGCGTCCTTCGGGCGTACCTTGCAGGCCATGCCGTTGTACCGAAGAGAGGACATTTATGACGAGGGCGCTATCGATGAGATGGCCAGCCATTACAGGGCCATTCTGAGCGCTACAGGAGAAGATGCAGACCGCGAAGGACTGGTCAAGACGCCTGAGCGCGCTGCCAAGGCGCTGGCCTTTTTGACGCAAGGCGTGGGCCAGGATCCAGCGGCGATTCTCAAGTCAGCCTTGTTTGCGGAGGACTGTGAGGAGATGGTCATTGTGCGCGACATCGAAGTTTTTTCGCTCTGTGAACACCACATGTTGCCCTTTTTGGGCAAGGCCCATGTGGCGTATTTGCCCCAAGGGCACATTACGGGTTTGAGCAAAATTCCCAGGGTGGTCGACGTGTTCGCCCGCCGTCTTCAGGTCCAAGAAAGGCTCACCCGGCAAATCAGGGATTGCATTCAAGACACCCTTCAACCCAAAGGGGTGGCTGTGGTTATCGAAGCCCGCCACCTTTGCATGCAGATGCGCGGGGTGGAGAAGCAACGCAGCCTGACGACCACCAGCGCCTTTACCGGGTCATTTCTCAATGATTCCAAAACGCGCAAGGAATTCATGCGTTTGATCGACACGAAGGGGGCCTGATTTCACGGGAATTGCGCATTTTGCGCTCATGTCGAATCAAGACCCTCCCCGCATTTTTGGCGGCAACGATACTTCCGGTTTTTCTTCCAGTGCGCCCATCGTCAGCGATGAGCGCGCCTTCATGAACGGCGTCTTTGGCTGGATGGCCGGTGGGTTGGCCATCACAGCGGCCATGGCGTGGTACTTCGCCAGCAGCGGAGCCATCACGTTGCTCTACAATGAAATGGGCGGCATGAGCATGTTGGGTTGGGTGGTGACACTCGCCCCCCTCGGTTTCATCCTCGCCATGAATTTCGGGCTCCAGCGCATGAGCGCTTCCTCCCTGGCATTGTTGTTCGTGGCATTTAGCGCCACGATGGGCGCTTCTCTAAGCAGCGTTTTTCTCGTGTACAGTTTGGGCAGCCTCACACAGGTTTTCGGCATCACGGCAGGTACATTTCTGGTAATGTCCATCATTGGCTACACCACATCAACGGACCTGAGCCGCTTCGGCAGCATACTCATGATGGCCTTGGTGGGCATCCTGTTGGCCATGCTGGTGAATTGGTTCCTCGCTTCTTCAGCCCTTGATTTCGGCATCTCTGTGCTCGGTGTGCTCATCTTCACGGGCCTGATTGCATATGATACACAGAAGTTGAAGCGGATCGCGGCAGGCGTGGAGTACGGCAGCGAACACGGGCGGAAGTTGGCCCTGCTCGGGGCCACCAGCTTGTACCTCGATTTCATCAACCTCTTTTTGTTCCTGTTGCGCTTGCTCGGGCGACGCGACTAAAAGGGCGGCGGTATCCAAGCACCATCAAAAAAGGCGGCCTTTCGGGGCCGCCTTTTTTCATAGGGTGTATGGCCCGATCAACGGACCATCAAGCGCTGTGTCCAGGTGCCTCGTCCCTCGACTTCGAGCTGCAACACATAGGCGCCAGCTGGAAGGGCAGCGGCATCCAAAAAGTACTTGGCCCGTCCGCTGGGCATCGCGCCGTCAAAGACCGTGTGGACCAAGCGGCCTGCTGCGTCACGCAGGATGAGGCGGCCGGAAGCCGACGCCTTGAGCACCACTGGAATACAGGTGATGGCAGAGGCGGGATTGGGAAAGGCAGGTTCGAACCCGGCAAACCCGGCGGCATTGTCCAGTCCATTTACCACAATTTCTCCCACTCGGAACGGCCAGAAGCCCTCAGGCGCAGGCATAGGGCGGTCTTGCACTTTGCCGCTCACGGAAGTGCCTTCGATGTAATACTGCACATCTGAGCCCTCGGCTTGCGCAGGAATGGCTGCATTCCACATGTCGTCCACGCCTTCGGTCATGGCGACTTCGTTGTATGCCGTCTCGCCGGCCAAGCGCCAGAACAAACGGGCAGATGCGATGCCAGAGCGGTGCTGAATGAGGGCCTCAACAGGGTAAGGGTTGACAGTGTCTTCCGTGTCATCGAGCGGCTGGTGGCTGATGAGCAGAGGGTCTTCAACCCCCACGCTATGGGTGATGCAGTGGATGGCGCCACTTGCGGATATGATTTGGTTGCAGTCGATGCCGATCACGTTGTATCCGGGCAGTTCTCGCTCGTAGATGGCGATGGCTGTGGTGTCGTATTCCTCGTAATAGGTTGGGAGCAGGACGGTATTGTTGACGAAGACTGAGTTGGTGTAGGTCATGTAGTCGCCATTGCTGTCCGGGTAGCCTCCGCCCCATCCGGGCTCAGGTGGAGAAGGGATGCGCACCACCTCAAAAGGAGTGCCCCACTTGCTGGTGTGGTTGGACAATACGTATTCGAGGTTGGCCTCAATTTGTGGCCCGTCGGCGACACCTTCTGGATACTCGGCCATGAGGATGGTCTCCTCATCGAGCAGCTTCATGTGCATGTCGATGTGGTGGATGCCATCGAACGGCAGGTTCTCCATTCGAACGTAGGTGTGCAATCCCATGAAGTCGGCGAGGATGTTCTCGATGTCTTCATCGCTTTGATCGGGAAACTGGGTGCCCCACCAGGTAGGGCCGCCGGAGTTCTCGTCTCCGATGAGGTTGGAGGCAAAGCCCATGCCGAAGCCGTCGCTCATGAAGTTGCCGCCTGTGTTCATCAAGTCATACGGCTCAGCGGTGGTCTCGTAAAGGTCGATGCCCATTTGATCGGCGATGACCTGCGGGGCGACATCGTCATCGGGGCGTGGTCGGTTGTACAGCCAGTCCACAATGATGCGGTCATCGACTCCTGAACCATAGACGGTGTTCGGACCATAGTCCCGAATCCAGACAGTGTTGAGGGGGACTTCAAGGACAGTGATGTTGTCAAGGCTGGCCGCGTCGCCTCCATTGTTGTTGGAGGTAATGTAGTCCTCTACATAGCCCGCGTCTTCGGTCAATACAATGACTTCACATTGCTGTGCCGCGTTCACCACGATTTGCTTTTCAATGGCACTGTATCCTTCCCAGCCCACGCAAAGCACTTCAATTTCCTCCCATTCTGCCATGGTGCGCAGTCCGTCAAATTCTGGCGGAGTGGTCTCACCACGGGTGACGAGGGAGGGATAAGGATTGGCCTCATAGAAGGCCGCCTCCCGAGGGTCCGGGCCATGAGAGAGCGGGCTGTCAAAGCGTTGGCCGAGAGCAGTAATGGCCAACAACAGAGTAGGAGCCAATAAGGTGGTCCGAACAATGGGGGAGAAAGGGCGCAGGTTCATGAATTGAGGTTTCAGGCAGGAAGTTAACGCTGAGACCAACGAAAAGGTGGCCCAAGGACATGAAGTCCAAGGGCCACCTGAGGAATGTTGGGAGTGTGTTCAGTTCATGCGGAACATCACAGGGAGTGTGATGGTGGTCGCGATGGCCTTGCCTTCTTTGGTGGCAGGAGACCAAGCGGGCATGGACAAGGCAGCAGCCACGGCGGCGCTGTCCAAAGCGGGATGCAGTGGCTTGAGCACTTTGGCGTTGGTGACAGCACCAGTTTCTGAAATCGTGAATTCCACGAAGACTTTGCCTTCCACACCATCGGCTTTGGCCGATTCTGGATAGGTGACCTGTCCTGCAATGAAGTTCATGACTTCAGCAGCACCACCTGGAAACTCAGCAGACACCACTTCAGAGGTGGTGTCCAAGGCTTCTTCTTGGGGGGCATCCGCAGCGCTCTCATCCGCACAAGAGACAAACAAAACTGCAGAAAGAAGGCCCGCACAGAGGCAGGAAAAAAGACGGTTGGATCGAATCATGGGCCGAAAATACGGGAATCAGGATGCATGGAGAAAGCCATCGAGGATGCGCTGGACGACAGCGGGATCGATGGTGTGGCCACCTTGGAAGATGTGGCGGGTAATCTGCCCCGGGTCGCCACCGGAAGCCGTCCACTCGCGCTCGGATGTTCGGAACCCAGATTCTGGATCTGTGTAGTACGGGTCTTCGTCGCCGTTCACGAGATGAAGGGGAGGTGCCAGTTGCAAGGTCTCCGCTCCTTTGGGCAAATCAGGAGGGATGACGCCGCTGTGGGCGATGACTGCGCGCCACGCAGCCGTCCCGCCGGTGCCCAGGGCCAGCCAGCGCAATGCAGTGGACACACCTTGTGAAAAGCCCAACAACAGTTGAGGTCCCTTGGCGCCCATGCTGTCGACCCGCTGCTTGAGATGGTCGAGAAACGCCACGTAGTCTTCAATGTCGCTCAACCGATCCTCCTTGGTCATCCAACTGGCGCCGACGCGCCCTTCCGTGCCTTTCAAATAAAACCGGTGCCCCCCTTCCGGCACGACCACGTGCCAACCGGCGTCAGCCGCGTTTTGGAACTTCCGGATGAAATATTCGCCGAGCTGACCATAACCGTGCAGGGCATAGAGCGTCCCAATGGCTTCAGCTGGTGCGGGCCCAGCAGTCCAGTAACGGGCTGTGCGCTGCACGGAAATGTGGTGGGGTTGGGGCCGCGCAGACTTCACCAGGTGAGGATCAAGTCAGCAGCACCAAATGCCGGGCAGAACACCGAGTCCACAAAGAGGCCTTCAGGTTGGCCAATCAAGGCCACTTCTAGGTCGGCGCCCCACGTCATCCAGTGGTCGCCATACATCAGGCAATCCCAAGAGGAGTCGGCACCAATGCCCTCCAACAGGATTTGATCCGTGGGGCAACAATCACAGGGGAAATCTTCGCCGAGGTTGAACCTTACGTTGTCTGTAGAGTCTTCGGGCGCCAGGCTCGACAGTTGCACGTGCAGCGTGCAAATGGCGTGCATGCCAATCTCAAGGGGGTAGGGCTCATTGGGGTAGAGGGCGTCCGGGTCCAAGGTGCCGGCCTCCGGGAAATGGTCCAACGCGGTCGCCGTCCATCGCAAGCTGTAGCTGCTCTTCCTCGGAAATAAAGCGGTGAAGCCCCCAGTTTCGTCAGAAGTGGCCTCTCCCACCAAGGCTTCGGCTTGGAGGGCGCCGTCTTCCACCGCCCGTTCGAACAGCGCGAAATCGGCGCCTTGAAGTACAGTCTGCTGAGGCACCGTTTGGACCTCTCCTGAGATTTCCAACTGCATTCCGCCGCTGTTGCGCGTGCACCCGACCGCCAAAAGAGCACCTAAAATGACAACGCTCCACTTCATCATCCGATCACTTCAAGTTTGGCAAACTTCAGCAGGAGTTGCTTCTGGCCTGCGGAGGGGAAGAACACCGTCGCTTTGACGTTTGGGGGGGCGCCCTCGAGTTTGAGCACCTTGCCTTTGCCGAACCTGGCGTGTTTCACTTCTGTACCGGCTTGTATGTCGCCTGTAGATGAAGATGCGGTCGAGGGTGTGGCCCCCTTGGCAGAGGAACCTGGGACTTTCTTCATGCCGGGTCTCGGGGGTGTGCTCGAGGGTTTGCCGCCAGAGGGCATGGGCTTGTAGAAGGAGGTTCTCGCAGTATTGAAGTCGAACGGCTCCGACCTGCGGGCATCCACAACGGGCAGATTGAGATAACGTTCGTCTACCTCTTCGATAAACCGGGATGGCTCATTCTGTTGAAGTTGACCCCAGCGATAGCGCGTAATGGCATAACTCAAGGTGGCCTTTTTCTCGGCGCGGGTGAGCGCCACATAAAACAGGCGACGCTCCTCCTCCAGCTCCTCACGGGTGTTGAGGGCCATCTGACTGGGGAAGAGGTTCTCCTCCAATCCTACGATATAGACATAGGGATATTCCAATCCTTTGGCAGCGTGGATGGTCATCAGGGACACCTTGTTGTCATCTCCATCGTCTTGGTCGGCATCGGTGAGCAGGGCGACGTCCACCAGGAAGTCAGCCATGGTGTTGACCGCATCGGGCTCCACCGGGTCTACCTGGTCCGAGAACTCCTTCATACCGGCCAACAGCTCTTCTACGTTTTCATAGCGGGCCACGCCTTCGGGGGTCTTGTCCTTGTGCAGTTCGCGCAGCAGCCCCGTGTGCTGGGCAATGTGGTGGCCCAAGTCGAAGGCCGATGCCGACTCCAATTTGGTCGCGAAACCTTCGATCATGGTGGCAAAGTCCTGCAGCTTGCCCCAAGCGGCGCCTTTCAAGTCTTCGGGCTTGCGGAGTGGGTCGCGCAACACCTCCCACAATGCGCACTCGTGGTGGGCCGCCGCCACGGTGAGCCGGTCCATGGTGGTCTTACCTATCCCACGGGCCGGATAGTTGACTACGCGCTTGAAGCCTTCATCGTCTGTAGGGTTGGCCACCAGTCTGAAGTAGGCGATGAGGTCTTTAATCTCCTTGCGTTGGTAAAAGCTCAAGCCCCCATAGATGCGGTAGGGCACATTGCGCTTGCGGAGCTGTTCTTCAAAAGCACGGCTCTGGGCATTGGTGCGATAGAGGATGGCAAAGTCCTTGTGCTCTGCTTGCTCACGGGACCGGGTGGTCATGATGGCGTCAGCCACAAAGCCGCCCTCATCATTGTCGCTCAGTGCCCTGTGAACGTCGATTTTGTCGCCGTCGTCATTGCCGGTCCATACATCCTTGCGGATTTGGTCCTGGTTTTTGGCGATGACGGTATTGGCAGCTTCGACAATCGTTTTCGTGCTCCTGTAATTCTGCTCCAGTTTGTAGACGGCGCAGTCGGGGTAGTCACGTTGGAAGTTGAGGATGTTCTGGATGTTGGCCCCGCGAAAGCTGTAGATGCTCTGCGCATCATCGCCCACCACACAGACGTTTTCCCGTGCGGCGCCCAATTGCCGGATGATCATGTATTGGGCGAAGTTGGTGTCCTGATACTCGTCGACCAGAATGAAGGCAAATTTCTGCTGGTACTTGTGCAACAGGTCGGGAAAGTCCCTCAGCAATATGTTGGTCTTGAAGAGGAGGTCGTCGAAATCCATGGCGCCGGAGCGCTGCAGCCGGGCGTTGTACCGGGCATAGATTTCGGCGATGCGCGGCCGGCCTGACTGGTTGTCCTCCCCCATGATGTCCGGATTCTGCGCGTAATCTGCAGGGCTGATGAGGTTGTTTTTGGCTCCGGAAATCCTACCGTGGATGGCATTGGGCTTGTAAATCTTGTCGTCAAGCCCGAGCCCTTTGGTCACATCTTTAATGACACTGCGGCTGTCCTGGGTGTCGTAGATGGTGAAGTTGGAGGGGTAATTGATCCGGTCGCTCTCGATGCGCAGGATGCGCGCAAAGACGCTGTGGAAGGTGCCCATCCAAATGTTGCGGGCCTCTGTGTCGCCCACGATGCGGCCGATGCGTTCTTTCATCTCGCGCGCCGCCTTATTGGTAAAGGTGAGAGAGAGAATAGAAAATGCGTCGACGCCCTGGTCAACGAGGTGGGCAATTCTGTGGGTAAGCACACGGGTCTTTCCAGAACCTGCTCCTGCGATCACCATCATGGGTCCTTCCACATGTCTTGCAGCGGCCCTTTGCGCCTCGTTCAAACCGTCCAACATCTCCATTTTCCAAATGTAGCGGGATTGGGTTCCAACACATTGCCGCTCATGCACCCGAAGAAGTGAAATGAACTACACAATTGAATGTTGGAATTCCCGGCATTTCCCGTAGTTTTGCACCCCCGTTGAAAAATGGGGCAGTGGGCTATTTGTCCCTGAATGATTGAAAACGACGCCATTAACAAGCAATGCCGACGATCCAACAGTTGATC
>JAKMCW010000004.1 GCA_022428205.1 Flavobacteriales bacterium | reverse complement strand
TTTACAAGAAGTAACGAATGTGGCCTCGCTGCCGTTCCTTGTCGGCCAGGGAGTCGTACCCTGCCCGCACGGTAGATCGGTGCGAGCATCTGCACTCCGTATTTCGGGTCGCCTTTGTTTTTCGAGTGCGTGTAATGCGGAACAAGCTCCACACCCCTCGTTGATGCCCACCTGCGGAAGTGGTCGTATTGGAGAATGAACTTCTGGGCCGCGTTGGCTTCAACAATCCAGTATTGGATCGGGTGCCCCATATCGTTCGATATTTGCCACCAGTCCTCTGCAATGCCGGTGAAAGTTTGTTGCTCATGGTTCCAGTCCAAGAAAGATGGAGCGTCCATCTTCCGACGATACGACTCCAAGAGATAACGGTATTCGCTGTCCTCTACATACGCCCAGCACTGCAAAGCCCAAAAGTTTGTTGGGCTTGGGTCAGCGGAAGCGATGATGACAGGTTCAGACGGCAGGTACGGGGGAAGTTCCCACAAGTCTCTGTCTTTGTCCCAGCAGCCTACATGGTGAACGCCGTCTCTTCCTTCCCCGCCTGAAATCCAGATGGGGTCAACAAGAACGGCGGACGGGTCAGCGTCCTCCTGCTGATACAGAATTTCGTACCGGTCAGGAGTTTGCGCTTTGATGTGTCGAATCTTTTTCCACGGCAAACGGCGAGGATAAAGAAGGCAACCTTCAGGGTACGGTTTCGCGTTGAGTTTGTGATCGCCGTCGCAGCGATCTTCGTAATGAACTTTGTATTTTAGATGGTGATACTTAGATTCTTCGACTTCGGTGGTGTCAGCAGGAGAGGGTGTTTCACACGGCCAGAAAGAGGAAGCCTGTTCTGGGTTCTCCCCAGACACCATGCCCTCTCCCGCCGACATCTCATCTTCGTCTAACGGAGCTTTTTTATCTAGGGCATATCGGTAAATGTCGTCGGATGACATTCTTTGTCCGTTGAGTACGAGAAGCCCGCCTGGTTCTAGCCGGGTTTCTGCTACTTCGTCCCACCACCGGTACATATCCATTCGGGATTCGGAGTTACGCATTTTGCGTGGGTCCCAAACGTCGTCCCAAATAACAAGGTCGAAACGGCCACCGAGGAAACCGGAATCCATCCCGAACGCGGACCATGTAGGTTCTTTCTGCGACAACGGCTGGTCGTCAGGCTGAAGAATGGTGAACGCTTCGGCCCGCCAGATTTCTTTGGCGTCGGGTTTGAACGCACCAAAGTCTTGTTGCATGGTGCGGACGGCATCGACAGCAATACCAATCTTCTGATCGTTCAACTCGGCGCGGGCGACGTGTTCTCGTTCAAACTCTGCACGCAAACGGCGGGTGTACCACTCGGCTAGGCGCTGGGTGGATGATCCGATCATGCCGCGGAGGGCACGGTTACGGACTGTTGCCCAGGCGGGAAGCACTTTCGCAAAAAACGTAGATTTTCCGCTGCCGGGTGGGGCGTTGATAACGATGTATTCCTCTTGTGGCGTGTTGAGGAGCGCGTTTACTTGTTCGGTTGCTTCGATCTGCCACGGTTGAAGGATGATTCCGAAGTATCGGAGCGCGAACGCTTCGATATTGTCGTATGCTTCAGCGGCTTCGGGCGCGAGTTCGGCGTACGAAGGAATGGTGGACACGCCTATCCGGTCCACCTGCTCCTTGGCTTGCACCCACGAACGGGTTGAGGTGCGGCCTGCCTCGTTATCGCGGGCCGAATGATAGTTCACACCGGCTTTGATCGCTGACTGGCGCATTGATTCGCCGCCACGACGCAAAATCAGGTACTTGACCCAATCATCTACAGTTGCATGTTTGCCTGTCGGCACAGAAAGCCCCTTACTTGCGGCCCCTGTTCGACTTGACTGACTTCTTCACTAATCGACCGCTCTTTGTGTGATGAAGATCTTTGCCGCCCTTACCCATCATTCCTTTCTTGCGACGGGCACGGGCAAGTTCAGCACGGTACTGCCTTCTCGCGTCGGTGTCATGGTACTTCTTGTTACGCGCGTTGTGTTTTTTGCGCTGCTCAGGGTTCTTGTTCATCGCTTTCGCTGTTTTGCCAGGCGACTTTGACTTGCGTGGGGCCATTAGTTCACCACTTCACTTTCGCAGCCCAATGGGCCGCTGACATCTTGCCCTTCTTAATGTTCTTGGCATGGCGGGCACGGAAAGCCTTGTTACGGGCGGTGCCTTTCGGAGAACCCTTCTTGCCTTGCTGCCCAAACCGGATGGTCTTGATCTTGTCGCCTTCCTTAGCAACGACGACGTGTGACTTCGTTGCATGATTCGGAGTGCGCTTCGGTTTGTTGTACCCCGACACGCCAGCACGCTTCAAACGAGGATCAGGTTTCTTAGCCATTACTCACCACCTCGCAACAATCGCAATCATCAGCGATACAGAACCAAGGATCAAAAACAGGGCACCGAACGGCGGCATCGTCATTACTGGCACGCCTCGCACTCGTCCACTCTTTCCAAGTCGCAGACAGAATCAACCGGTACATCCGAACCTGATCCCCAATCCACTTCACCATCATCCCACTCCGACTCGCCACACTCATACTTCGCTACCCAACCACCAGGATTCTGCACCCCAACCCTCCGAAACACATCAACCAACTCACCAGACATCGTTATCACAGATACCTCTCTCTTAAGCCATAGCTAAAACCTATGGCTATCGTGCTTGACCGGAACGAACCTGCCATGCCAAGATCGTGCCACACCGCACGCAACCCGGTCAACGGTTGCGCCCCGACTAGCAATCGGGAGATCGCCCGTCAAAGGGGCCTCAGCGGCGTGCCCGAGAAACGACGGCCTCTAGGACGAGGCGGACACGCCCAGCCAACACACAACGCAGATAGTTGGCAGGCGATCAACCTAAACTGACGGAGGG
>JAKMCW010000150.1 GCA_022428205.1 Flavobacteriales bacterium | reverse complement strand
CCATGTCGGGCTCAGGGAACGGTTGGTCTCTGATGGTCACCAATACCCACGAGCAAGGCTCATCCTCATATTTCGACCTCTCCGTATCGCTCCCCGGTCTTTCGCCGGAGAGCCCCTCCCTCACCATTCACCCCTTGAATGACCCCTTCATTGCGGACTTCATCCTCGAAGGCGCACAAGGCACGCCTGCTCCCGTCACTGTGACCGAAAACGGAGGAACGGCCGTGACCTTCGTAACCACTGCAGTGGAGCGGGACACGGTTCTCTTTGTGATTGCGGGAAATGATGCCGACATCCTGGACACCTATAGCCTTGTGGGTCAACCAGCTCAGGGAACGGGAAGCCTGGAAGTCGTCCCCGCCACGGCGCTTGAAAGTCAGGAGCACTTGGTGGAGTTGCCCGACATGGGACAGCCCCACCGGCAGGAATTCATGGCGGAAGGAACATTGGACAGCGTGAGTGTCTCGATGCTTTGGAATGGCGCACCTGATGTGGTACCGGCCAACCTCTCGCTCAGTCTGATTGCACCCGACGGCACCACCACCAAGTTGGGCGGACCACAATTGGACTACGCCATCACCACCGATTTGACCAGCCCCTCCCCGACCCATCCACTTGATGAAGGCCTGCTCAGCGCAGTATCGAATTGCGATGATTGCACGGAAGTCCTGCAGCTGGGCTTTGCCTTTCCTTTTTATGACAACATGGTCAACGAGATCACCGTCACATCCAATGGAATGGTATACATGGGCACCGGCCAGTACAACAGCGGTTGCTGCTCAGGGTGGACTTTACCCAGCAATCAAGGGCCTTCGATTCACTTGGCCCACACAGATCTCCACACTGGAGTCAATGGTGATGTGAGGTACCACACCGTGGGCACCGAGCCGAACCGGACCTTCGTCCTGAGTTTTGAAAATGTCCATCTCCTCGGCAGCACCAGCACTCAGGTGGATGGACAGCTTTTGCTTCATGAGGCCGATGGCCGCATCGAATTGTACCATGGCGGCGTCCCTTCCGGGAATTACCTCACCACGGGAATCAATGCGGGCGATGGTGTGAGGGCCTCCTACGACCCGGCATTCCATCGGACCAGCAGTTCATCTCCAGCCCATTTCGAATGGCAACCCACACTCGATGGGTATCAATCCGGCCCCAATGGATGGCCATACAGTTGGACTGGTGACACCGCGGGCACTTACCTCTACACCAAATCAATCAGCGGCCTCAGTGGCGCCGGAGCCTGGAGCGTCCAACTCGAGCACGAATTCGAAACGTCGACCACGCTTCCCGTCGATCTCAATCTCACATTCCATGGATTGAATCAGCCGATCACGGCTTTGGCCACCTACATCGGCACTGATGGCCTTGACCAGGCTGACACCCTGAAGGTCCAAGCCTCAGATCTGGAAGGCAACACGGCCTACCTGGCCATGCCCATTCAAATCATCAAGGTCAACGATGGCGATGCCACGTTTAGCCCGGAATCCAGCTTATTGACCTATGAAGAGGATGCCACATTCGCATTCAGCTTGGAAGTCGAGGACTTGGATGGCCTGTCCACCGATCTCGGATTGTGGTCAGATTCCAGCCTCGTCGCCCCCGCATTCTTTGCTGCAGGCGGAACGTGTGCGGATTTCGCAGCATCGTCAGACAATGGGGTCTTGACCGTTTCCTGCAATTGCACACCACCGGCAAACCTGTCTGAAGGGTATCACCCAGAATTCACCGGGCCTTTTGGCTTTGAAGTGCACATCACCGATGACCAAGGCTTTGAAAACACCGGCTCCTACCTCGTAGAATTCAGCCCCGTTCCGGACCCCACTTCTTTTGAGCTATTGGCGCCCTTCGATGGCGGCACACTGCTGTCCGATACCAATGCAGTCTCCGCACTGACAGGAAGTACTCCGGCCCTGTCGCTGCTGGGCACGGAAGAACAAGACTTGGCCTTCGAATTGTTCATCGTAGACCACGACGGACAGAGCCTGCCTCCCTTTGGCAATCCCACGCCACAGCCCGTCACAGCGAGCTGCTCCCAAGCCACGGTAGACATCATGGAGCTCGGCCTCTCCGGAACCATCATGACCAACGGAAGCCAGCCCGGCAAGTTTGTCGTGGTGACGGTCGACCCCTTCGAAAACGTCAACGGCACCATTCAGGTCCTGGTGACGTCCACCGATCGTTTCGGCACCGAAGTCACCTTGCCCCTGAACATCGATCTGACACCGGTCAACGACCCCGTGGCCTTGAGCTTGG
>JAKMCW010000097.1 GCA_022428205.1 Flavobacteriales bacterium | reverse complement strand
CATCGTCTGCGAAGCGCTAAAAATACATCTCGAGTGAGGCTGGGCCTTCCTTCATGCCCAAGTATGGCCAACTTGTGGGCGTTGAGTCGCAACTTGTGTCCGTGCAGAACGGTCCCACCATCATCCTCGGCATTGATCCCGGAACCACCATCATGGGATACGGTGTGGTCAAGGCTTGGTCACGCAATAAGGTCGAGCTACTGGAGATGGGCGCGCTCCATTTGTCCAAGGTCAAGGACCCCGCCTTGAAGTTGCGCAGGATTCACGACCGTTGCGCAGGCCTGATTGAGGCCCATGCCCCCGACCATTTTGCGGTTGAGGCTCCCTTCTTCGGCAAAAACGTACAATCCATGCTCAAGCTGGGCCGCGCCCAAGGGGTGGCTTTGGCTGCTGCTTTGGTGCGGGAGGTCCCTGTGGCAGAATACGCACCGCGGCGGGTGAAAAAGGCCATCACGGGTTCGGGTTCGGCTTCCAAGGAGCAAGTGGCGGGCATGGTCCAACGCACGCTTTCCATCCCGGACGCCGACATGCCCCGCGATCTCGACGCCACCGATGGCCTCGCAGTGGCCCTCTGTCACCTTTACGAAATGGGCACCCCCACGCTCGGCGGCAAGGGCGGCGGCTGGTCCGCCTTCGTCCGCGAGAATCCGGGCCGCGCCCGGTAGCTTTTTCTGAGCGACCTTTGAGTATGGCCGAATACAAGCCGCTCCCCCTGTAACCCTCCCATTTCCTGCGCCAAGGCAGGAGGTGTTTGATTTGCTTCGCGGTATTTGGGACCGCAATTGGTTGACCAATGCAGGTCCAGTGCATCAAGAGTTTGAGGCCAAGTTTGGAGAAGTTTTAGGGCTCGCGCATGTCAAAATGGTGAGCAACGGTACGGTGGCACTGCAGTTGGCTTATCAGGCGCTGGGATTGGGAGGTGAGGTCATCACTACACCCATTAGTTACATCGCCACCACATCAAGTCTGGTTTGGGAGCGGTGCACGCCTGTGTTTGTAGATGTCTTGCCGACTACGCTGTGTATTGATCCCAATGCCATTGAAGCGGCGATTACGCAACGGACCACAGCGATAGTAGCGACCCATTGTTATGGACTGCCTTGCGATGTAGAAGCCATACAGGCCATGCGCTGTATGACCAGGCTTTGGAAGGGTCGGCAGTGACCAAGTTGACCGCACCTACAGGCGCGGAGTGGAACTGCTCGTATTATCCTGTGCTCTTTGAATCCGAGTCTGCATTGCTCCGAACCCTGGAGGCGCTGTCAGCGCTCAGCATTACTGCCCGTCGGTACTTCTACCCCAGTTTGGATACGGTGGGTTACGTCCAAGAAGCCGACCTGCCTGTGGCACATGATGTCACCAAAAGGGTGGCATGCTTGCCACTGATGTTCCAATTAACACCCGAGGACGTAGAACGTGTTGCGGATATGATCGTTAAGGAGGCCTGATTATTTCGGCGTCACGTCGGGGGTCAGGAGCGTTTGCGTGGGGAAGGCGAAGTCGAGGCTAGCAGCGTTGAAGCGATTCAGGATTTCCAAATTCACCTCGCTGGGGCTGTAGGCCCAGTGGCCCGCTTTTTTGATGTAGTACACCATTTTCACATTGAGCGAAAAGTCGCCAAAGCTGTCAAACCATATGGTGGGGTCCGCCTCCAACGTGTCTTGCCGCTCCGCGACGATGGCTTTTAAGATGCCAATGGCCTCTTCGACTTGTTCAGGGGTCGTGTCGTAGGTCAGCCCGAGCGTCAAAGACACTTTTCGTGAGGGCTCTACCGCCACGTTCTCCAGAAAGGAGTCGGTGAATTTGAAGTTGGGAATGATGACGAGGCGCCCTGCGAGGGTGCGCAGGCGTGTTGAGCGCAACCCAATTTCCTCGATGGTCCCGTCATAGCCGGAGATCTGGATGCGGTCTCCCACCTTGAAGGGCTGGTCCACAAAGACGGTGATGCCGCCGAACATGTTGGACACAAAATCCTTGGCCGCCATGGCCAACGCCAAACCGCCAATGCCGACACCGGCGATGAGGGCACCCACATCGTAGCCCGCATTGTTGAGGGCCATGATCAGGCCGAACACCCAAATGCCCGACCGCAATCCTTTGCGCAGGATGGGGCCGAACTGGTCCATCATTGCGCTCTCTTTCTTGAGCGTGAAGGGCACGAAAAAGTTGAGGATGACCGCATCGACCAGGCGCGCGATGCCCCATGTGATGTTCAATGCGTAGGCCACTTTCATGGCCGAATCGATAAAGGTGTCGACCCCGTCGCCAAAGGTGAGCTCCCCATACCCCGTTCGGAGGGCGATGATGGTGAGCGCGAGGACCAGGGGCTCCTCCAGCTTATCGACGATGAGGTCGTCGAGGTTGGAGCGGGTTTTGGCGCTGATCTTGCGGGCGATGCTGCCTACGATTTTGTAGGCCAAACGGGCAACGATGATGCCGCCCACCGCCCACGCGAGGGCCATGAGCCATTGCTCGAGGGCGTTGCCCAGAAAGTTGGTTTGGAGAATCTCCATGGTGTCTTGAATGCAGTCAAAAATGCGGCTTTCCCGCGGAATACAGGAACGGTTTAGAAACCCAGGCTCAAGCCGCCCCGGAAAGTGGGGTTGTCATAAGGGTTGGCGGGGTTCTCGGTCACGTCATACAAGAGGGTGAACCCAGCGCCCAGGTTGTCACTCAGTCCCGTGTAGTAGCCGGCGCCGAGCCACAGCAGTGAAGTCCAGGTGCGGCCTTCTGGTCCGATGAACAGGCTGGAGGCATGGTTGACTTGCTCCCATTCGGCATGGGCAAAAATCCGGGTGATCAAACGGTGGCGGGCAAAGATGTTGGCGCCATAGACGTTGTTGTCAATGTTGCCTGCGGGTTGTTTGAAGCGCTGGAAATAATAGGTTCCGCCCGCTCCGAGGACCAGGTCTTGGTTGACGCGATACCCGATTTGCGGCGCGGCGCCAATGAGGGTGTTCGTACCGAACTGCAAGGCGCCGGTGCCACCAAAAGTGAGCCGCTCCTTGAAGCTGCGGTCCGAAAAGTCGCGCCTGTCTTCTCCTGTGATTTCGCGTTCACGCTCGTCGGAGTCAAACCACCATTCGCTTTGGGCTTGACCAGCGCAGGTGCACCCTAACCAAAAGAGGAGTACCAAGTATCGCATCAGGCTCCGAATCTACACCGGTATCTTCGCGTTATGGCAGAAGGCACACAGGATGCATTGGCTTTTGGGCCGGACGTGCGCATCGGGTTTCTCGGAGGCGGTCAACTTGGCCGGATGACCATTCAGGCGGCGCTGGACTTGGACATGCGCATCGAGGTACTCGACCCGGATCCACAATGTCCTTGCGCGCGCATTGCGCATCAGTTCACGCAGGGCGACCTCAACGACGCCGAGGCGGTCATCGCCTGGGGACGCAGTTTGGATGTCGTCACGGTGGAGATTGAAAACGTGAGTACGGAAGGGCTGACGGCCTTGAAGGCGATGGGGGTGAAGGTGTTGCCAGACCCTGCGCATTTGGCGCTGATTCGCGACAAGGGTTTGCAGAAGCAGTTTTATGCCGATCACGGGATTCCGACGTCGGACTTTGCATTGGTGGAGGATGGTCGCGCCGAGGCGTTGTCTCGCGGCCTCCCTGTGGTGCAGAAGTTGCGGACCGGGGGCTATGATGGCCGCGGCGTTCAGGTGATCCGCACGGATGAGGAGGCCCGTTACGCGTTTGATGCGCCGAGCGTCTTGGAAGATGCGGTCGACATCGAAAAGGAGCTCAGCGTGATCGTCGCTCGTTCGACGACCGGTGAGGTGAAGACGTATCCGGTGGTGGAGTCGGTGTTCAATGAATTGAACCTGGTCGATTACCTCGTGGCCCCGGCCCGGATTTCTGAAGCTGTCGAGGCGGAGGCCCGCCGCGTGGCCCTCTCCGTGGTGGAGGCCATGGATTTCGTGGGCCTGCTGGCCGTAGAGTTGTTCCTCGACAAGGAGGGCAACATCCTGGTCAACGAGGTGGCCCCCCGCGCCCACAACTCGGGCCACCACACGATTGAGGCCTGCGGCACGTCGCAGTTCGAGCAGCACCTCCGCGCCATCCTCGGCCTGCCCCTGGGCGACACTGCCCAACGCTCCGCCGCCGCCATGCTCAACCTGATTGGTGGCGCCGGCGCCAACGGCGTTCCGCTCTACACCGGTTTGGCGGCAGCCCTCGCCGAACCTGGCCTGCACCCGCACATTTACGGCAAGGTGGCTGTCCGTGAAGGGCGGAAGATGGGCCACGTCACCGTCCTCGCCGACTCCCCCGATGCAGCCGAGCAACGCGTCCTCGCCCTGCGCGACCACATTTCCACAGTCCACGCACATTGAGCGGAACGGGCCGGCGCGCCCCTTAACTTCGGGTCATGCG
>JAKMCW010000052.1 GCA_022428205.1 Flavobacteriales bacterium | reverse complement strand
GCGATGTCACCACCGGACCTGAAGACCTCAATGGAGATGGCTTGGTCAACGTCGGTGACCTCCTGCTCTTGCTCGGGTCGTTCGGGATGGTCTGCGACTGATCACAGCTGCATCTCCGGCACGTCGGCAGGCACGACAAGTTTGCCGGCCGTCGCGGCCTGAATCTCTTCCACGGTCACGCCTGGCGCCCGTTCCACAAGGTGGAAGGCCCCACCGAGGATGTCGAGGACGGCCAGGTTCGTCACCACCCGCTTCACGCACGCCACGCCGGTCAGCGGCAGGCTACACGCCGGCAGGAGCTTGGACTCCCCGCGCTTGTTGGTGTGCATCATGGCGACCACAATGTTTTCGGCCGAGGCCACAAGGTCCATGGCGCCGCCCATCCCTTTGACCATGCGGCCCGGAATCTTCCAGTTGGCGATGTCGCCCCCTTGGCTGACCTCCATAGCGCCGAGCACTGTGAGCTGCACGTGCTGACCGCGAATCATGGCAAACGAGGTCGCGCTGTCGAAGTAGACCGCGCCGGGCAGCGCAGTGATGGTCTGCTTGCCCGCGTTGATCAGGTCCGCATCGACCTCCGCCTCCGTCGGGAAAGGCCCCATGCCGAGGATGCCGTTCTCGCTTTGAAATTCCACGGAGATGCCTTCAGGAATGTGGTTGGCCACCAGCGTGGGGATGCCGATGCCGAGGTTCACGTACCAACCGTCCTTGAGTTCCTGCGCGATGCGCCGCGCGATGCCGTTCTTGTCCAACATGGGTCAATCCAAATGTAACGCCCGCTCCATGAGCCGGCCGTAAAGGGTTTCCGCTTTTGCGAGGCGCTGCGGGTCCACCTCTTCTTCAACCGTCCGGCTCCGGGTATGCGGCGCCATCTCTGGCAAGTCTCCGTCCAACGCAACGGTCTGCATGACCTTGTCCAACACAGCCTTTGGTCGCGCGCTCCACGTTTCATGCGGCACCCACAACACCCGATGCCCATCCACGGATAAGGCATGTTGGTAATAGGCTGTCCAACGGTCCAACCAATAGTCCAACCCATCAGGGTCGCCCCCCTGTCCGCCATCGCCTTCAAAGGCAAAAGGCTTGTGGCCCAGGCCAAATTCATGATGGACCAACCAGTCCATGTAAGTCTGGATGAAAGGGTCTGCTTGCTGCATGGCGACGTACCGCCGCTGCATCGCCCTCAGAGAGGCCGCGTGAGCCAAGGGCGCCCGAAACATCATGACAACGAAGAACTCTGAATTGTGTTGACGCAGACCAGAATAGCGCAACAGCGCGTTGTTGTTCTTGGCCAGGTAGGTCTTTCCAGGCGCCCGCACCAACCCTTGATAGTCCAAATAGGCTGCGTGCATCTCTTGGTCCACCTCGTGCGGTGACAAAGCACCCCCACCGATGTATCCACCGTCGGTCAGCATTTTGAAAAACGGCTCCTCCAAGGCCTCCGCAGAAGTCGCCCCAACCATGATGCCGTCACCGTGACTGCGCTCTTTCAAGGCTGTCGCCTTGGGCTTGTGTACCCGGCCCCAAGTACGAGGGGCCATGACAAACGGCATGTTTCCATAATGCAGACTGCTAAATGTACCCGTCTCCAACAACCGCTGCATCAAACTCGTTGTCCCCGCCCGGGCCAATCCTGTCACGATAACAAACCGTTTCTCGGGCACACCCCCTGACTTGCGCCACTGCTTGACCTCCCGATCATGAAGACGACGGTGAAGGTTGGGGTTGTCCAATGCCAGTCGGTGCAACAATTGATTGAGTGGTGAGTATGCCGATGGCGACTGGCGGCCTTTGGGATAGAACACCCCCAACGTGCCGCCCACAGAAAGGGCCAAGATGCCCGGCCAGGTGGCAAAAGCTCCCCAAGGGTCGGCTGCGCCACGCCACCAGCTCCAGGTCCAAGGCAGCGATGCCGCCACCCCAACAGCCAACATCACCCAAGTCAGAAACAACAGGAACGACCCCAGCACTTGACTTGTACGCCGCTCTAATGCATCCAGCTGTTCGTCCTCATCGCCTCCCTGTAGCATGCCGTCCACCAGGCACACTCCATCGGCGGCCAGCCTGTACAACACCCCCATGCGACTGCGCAACAGCCAAAACGCAAGGTGCGCGGAGATGCCAATCAGGAGATAGACCATCAATTCACAGGAAACGTGGGCAGCACTCGGCTCCAATTGGGCAAATGGTGGTGACCCGCGTGGTGGGAGGCGTGCACGTCCCGGTACATCACTCCTTCAGGCCCCACCACCCACAGCAATCCGGAGTTCTGCTCTTCCAAAAACCACTGTCCACCGGGCAAGGCTTCCTGCAAACCTTCGCTGAAAGTCATGATGCCCTCAGCAGCCATGAGGTCGCGGTACAAAGGCCGAAAAGTCTCCGTCCCAAGGTCATACAACGTGATCTCCGAATGATAGTGCGCAAGCTCCTGCTGTTCCTTGGAAATGGGGTATTTGTGGCCCTCGTTGGTGTAGACCCCCATGTTCTCTTGGGCATTGTTATTGAAGATGGCGAGGGTACTGTCGTTGACAATGTCTACGTCATGTTGGGCAGCGAGCGGACCATCGATTACCCGGACCACGGCCCCTGTCGCAGGCCGAAATTGGAGCACGCATTGGAGGTTGCGGAAACTCAAAAACAAATCGCCTTGCTCGAAATGGGCGCCGGTACTCAGGGCGGGCTGCACGTCATTGAGGTGCAGAGGGTCTTGGGCGTCGCCAGACCGCAAGATGAGGTGCTCCAGCCCATTGGACCTCAGTACCTCAGCCATGGAGTGCACCTCCAAAATATGTCCCGTCTTCGCATCAATCCGGGCCACACTGTTGTCGAGGAAGTTGACCTGCTTGTCGCCCATGAGGTAACGACCGCGGTAGGCGATGTAGGGGCCTCCGCGCTCCCACTGCATCGCACAGGCCCACAGGTCGCCATTGGCCGCCCGATTCACCGCGTGGTGGAAGCTCAAACTGTCCTGCCTCCAAACCACATTGGACAACGAATCCAAACGGAACATCGGAGAACGGTTGGTAATGAAACTCACCACCGACTTCTCCTCGAGCAACAGCGGGTGGTGCACCCGCCAGTGGGGCTTGAGTGGACCAAGGGTGTCTGGCAATACCCAGCGATAAAGCTCCTTCCCATTGCGGAGGTTGCGCACAGCGATGTGCCGGCCCTCATCCGCATTGGAATAGACCGTCAAAGTCAGCACGTCCTGTTCCAAACGGTTTAACGGCTCAAATTCTGGAGGTGTAGGCACATAGGTCTGAGGCAGCTGCTGCACCTCCTCGACCGACCGCTGAAACAAGTCTGGAAAACCTGACAGCGCCTCTACCCAACCATTGGCCCAGCCAAAGTCGCGGTCTCCTTTGGCCCTGTGCTTCGACATCCAACCAAACACGGAGAGTACCGCCAAGAGCGCCACAACCTGGGTCAACAACTTGGCTCCCCTTTTGGCCTTGCCCTCTCCACGAAAAAACCGCTTCAATCGGAGCCACACGATAAAGCCCACCGCCAACAAGACAATGCCCCCAATCAAGATGACCACCAGGGCACCAATGGTGACCCCACCACCGGGGCCGATATAAAGGAAAGCTCCTGTGCTCATCATGAACGTACAGTGCGCTGTTCGATGCGCTTCTCAAAAGCGTCGCCCTGGAAAATGCGCTGGACAAAAATGCCTGGAGTATGGATTTGGTTGGGGTCTAATTCCCCAACAGGCACCAGCTCCTCAACCTCGGCGATGGTCACCTTGCCCGCCATGGCCATGGCGGGATTGAAGTTCTTGGCCGTAGCCTTGAAAATGAGGTTGCCTGCCGTATCGCCTTTCCAAGCCTTGACGATGGCGAAGTCTGCCGTGAGGGCGGACTCGAGGATGTGGGGTTTGCCGTCAAACTCCCGGACCTCCTTGCCTTCGGCCACCTCGGTGCCGTAGCCTGCAGGTGTAAAAAAGGCGGGAATCCCCGCACCACCCGCCCGACAGCGTTCGGCAAGAGAGCCCTGCGGAATGAGGTCAACTTCCAATTCACCTGACAGCATCTGCCGCTCGAATTCATCATTCTCCCCGACATAGCTGGAAATCATCTTCCGGATCTGCTTGCCTTGCAACAACAAACCCAAGCCAAAGTCGTCCACCCCAGCGTTGTTCGAAATGCAAGTCAATTCGCGCACGCCAAGCCTGACGAGCTCTTGAATACAGTGTTCGGGAATGCCACACAGCCCAAATCCGCCGAGCATCAGCGTCATACCACTTTCTATGCCCAAACAGGCCTCTGCTGCGTCTTTTACGGTCTTGTTCAGCGCCATGGCATTCTAAGGTTTATTCAAACAAGTCTTCGTCATCCACCTCTGTCTGTTCCCTGAAGTCGATGCCCCTTGCTTCGAGCAATTCACGGCACGGAACCGCATCCGAAACCCCCACCGGAGGCCGGAAGTCTTCACCGAGCAAACCAACGTCCTCATCGGCCAAGGCATCCTTCATGTAGAACCCAAAAATGGGCAAAGCCGTATTGGCCCCTTGGCCCTTGGTCGTGGTAGAAAAGCGAACCGCAGGATCCGATGCACCCACCCATACTCCGGTGACGAGTTCAGGCGTCAGGCCGATGAACCAGCCGTCCGCATTGGATTGGGTCGTCCCGGTTTTACCTGCCATCGGGATTTTTAGGCCATCGTACTCGCGGCGCTCAAGGTCCATGCGCAACCGGATGCCGGTGCCTTTGGTCACGTCCTTTTCGGCGTTGTAAGCACCGTCAACAACCCCTTTCATCATCTCCAGCACTCGGTATGCCGTTGCGGCGTCCAAACCCTGTCGGATCTGCGGCCGGGGCTCATAAATCGTGTTGCCCCGCTTGTCCTCAATCCTGCGGATGATACGAGGTGCATGCCATACTCCACCGCCTGCAAACGTGGCATTGGCCGACGTCACCTCGAGCAACGACAGCTCGGGAACACCCAGCGCGATGGACGGCACCGCAGGAAGTTCGCTCTGAATCCCCATGGCGTGGGCAAGGTCCACCACCCGTTGCACGCCGTAATCCTTGATGAGCTTCGCGGTAACGGTATTCATGGAATTGGCCAAGGCGTATTCCAAGGTCACCATCTCGCCATACTCCAGGTCGCTGTTCTCCGGACACCAAGGGTCTTGGCCATCCGGCATTTCAATACACGTCTTTTGGTTGGGCAATTCTGTGCACGGGTCCAGTCCCAAACGGACGGCTGTGGCATAAACGAAGGGCTTGAAAGTGGAGCCCACCTGCCGCCTCGATTGGCTGACGTTGTCGAATTGCGACCACTGGTAATCGAGGTCACCCACCCAAGCCTTCACTTCTCCATTGGACGGGTCCAAGCTCATCAACCCTGCGTGAAGCAAAGTCTTCTGATGTCGAATGCTGTCCATGGGTGTCATCACCGTATCGACCCACCCGCTCAGGCCCATCACACGCGTCTGGGTCTTCTCTTCAAACTGGGCATCCAATTGCCGGCGAGAGATGACCGGCCATATGTGACCACATCCGCCTTTTCCTGGCCTGCAGTAATGCACGCGTTCACCCGCGCTGTCCCGCTCCGCGATGTAGTATCCCGGACGCGCACACTCGGGACACTCCTTGCCCATCGCCAAACGGTACCTGCGGCTTTGTTCCACCGCACGGTCCATGATGCGGGCCTGCTCCTTGGGCACAATGTCCTCGCTGAAAAACGGCCAGGTCCTGCCAGTAGTCCGCTTCAAGTCCTTCCAGAAATCCTCCTGAAGCTCGCCCCGGATATGCCGGTTGGCGGCCGCCTCTGCATATGCCTGCAAACGGCTGTCCAACGTTGTATGGATCACGAGGCCATCTCGATACAGGTCAAACGGCGCGCCGTCCGCCTTAGCAATCACAAATTCCCCGTTGTCGTCCTTCTCATCCAAGAGCGACCCCACTTCCGCCCTGAGCTTCTCTCTGAAATGAGGCGCGGCCCCTTCATCGTGGCTCACCCGCTGGTAACGCAAGCCCAGTGGAAGGGCCATCAAGCTGTCGAGGTCAGCGGCGGGCAAGGCACCATACTTGACCATTTGCCCCAGCACCGTTGAACGCCGCTCCAACACCAATTCAGGTCGACGCAAAGGGTTGTACAACGCACTGTTCTTGAGCATGCCCACCAGCATGGCTGACTCCTGCACATCCAACGATTGGACGGATTTGCCGAAATACACCTGTGCCGCACTGCGAATCCCCACAGCCTGATTCAGGAAGTCATAGCGGTTCAGGTACAGCCCGATGATCTCATCCTTGGTATACTGGCGCTCCAAGCGGGTGGCGATGATCCATTCCTTGGGCTTCTGCAGGACAGCCCGTTCGAAAAACCCGGTTCGATCATAACGCTCCGTGAAGAGCTGCTTTGCCAACTGTTGCGTGATGGTGCTTCCCCCACCCCGCTTGGCCAAATAAATGATGGCCCTTGCGAGGCTCTTGAAGTCAACACCAGTGTGGCTTCTAAAACGTACATCCTCGGTGCAAATCAGCGCCTGAACCAAAGACTCCGGCAAATCATTGTACCGAACATCTGCCCGGTTTTCTCGATAAAAACTGCCCAGCTGGACACCATCTACGGTGTAAATGCGGGTGGCCAAATCTGTTTTGGGATTGGCCAGCGTCTCAGTATCCGGAAGGTCTGAGGCCGAAGCCAACAACAGCAATCCAGCAATGCCCAAAATGGGCGACAGCAACAGCGCCCAAAGCAAAAGGCTGGGCCCGACGAACTTGTCGCGTTTCTGGGATTCCGATCGCTTCCGTTGGGTAGGTGCTTTCTGCTTGGACGAGTCAGGCATGTGGTGTGCTAACGCTGGATCGAACCATTTCGAGGTGGCAAGATGCGGACGATCGACCGGAAAAGGCGTTAAAAATGAAGCAACGACCCATAGCGGCGTAGTTTTGCAAATCGCAGCTGCCGAAAAGGCCGCCCTAACACCCTGAATTCGCAACGCCCAGCGCCATAATGGAGATTCTCATCAAGGCCAGTCAGTTCCTGCTCAGCCTGTCTTTCCTCATCGTGCTTCACGAGCTAGGCCACTTCATCCCCGCGCGCCTCTTCAAAACCCGGGTCGAGAAATTCTTCCTCTTTTTTGATGTCAAAGGCGCCCTGTTCCAGCGCAAAATCGGAGAGACGGTGTACGGCATTGGTTGGTTGCCCTTGGGGGGCTACGTCAAAATCGCCGGCATGATCGACGAGTCCATGGACAAGGAACAAATGGCCAAGCCTCCCCAACCTTGGGAGTTCCGCTCCAAACCCGCATGGCAACGCCTCATCATCATGTTGGGCGGCGTCACGGTCAACCTCATCCTCGGCGTGCTGATCTACAGCATGGTCCTCTTTGTTTGGGGCGATAAAGACCTGCGCATCGACCAGCTGCCCTACGGGTTGTCATTTGTGGAGCCCCTTAACGAAGCGGGACTCCAGGATGGAGACATCGTGCTTTCACTCCAAGGAGAACCGGTACGCAGGGCCGATGATTTCCGAGAGCTCGTCTTTGGAACCGCCGTCACTCAAGCAGAAGTGATCCGAAACGGTATCACGCAGTCCTTGACCTTCCCTCAAGAACTCGGCCAAGTCCTCCTCGACAACACCGATGCTGTGCCCAAAGGAACGAGCCCAATCAGTGTCAACCTCCCGTCCATCGTGGATCAGGTCTCGCCAGGTTCTGGCGCCGATGCAGCAGGACTGCAACCTGGTGATCAGATTGTGTCCGTTGCAGACCAAGCCACGCCATATTTCCAAAATGTGGTCGAGGCCTTGTCCAATTTCAAAGGCCAAGACGGTGTCGCCATTGGCGTCATACGCAGTGTACTAAAACCGGAAATAGACCGCGTCGCGAGGCCCCTGCCCGCAGACAACGGAACGCTCACCCTGCTGGCCTCTGTGGACCAAGACGGCAAACTCGGATTCTTCCCTCACAGCTTCGAAGCCCTCGATGGCTACGAATTTGAAGAGCGCCAATTCGGGCCAATTGCAGCCCTAGCAGGAGGCACCGAAAAGACCATCAGTACCCTCACCGGATACGTATCCTCGTTGCGGTTCCTGTTTCGTCCGGGCGGATCCAAACAATTGGGTGGCTTCATCACCTTGGGCAGCATATTTAGTCCTGAGTGGAATTGGAAAAGCTTCTGGAACATTACTGCCTTGCTCTCCATCATTCTCGCCTTCATGAACCTGCTCCCTATCCCGGCATTGGATGGCGGGCACGTCATGTTTTTGCTCTACGAAATGATCTCAGGCAGGAAGCCAGGGGAGAAGTTCATGGAATACAGCCAATTGGCGGGATTGCTGTTTATTCTCGGCCTCATGCTGCTCGCCAACGGCAACGACGTTTGGAAATGGGTCACCGGTCAGTGGTAACCCAAATAAAAGTGCGATATTCATACCAATGGCGACTCTTGACCTGGACCATCTAAAGAGAATCGTAGGAAATGACCCTGCCTTTCTACGCCAAGTATTGCAGATCTTCATCCGCAATGCCCCCAAGGACATGGAAGCCTTGTCCCAAAGTGTCGAACAAGGCAACTATGAGCAAGTGGGCTTTTACGCCCACAAGCTGAAAAGTGCCGCTGGAGCCATCGGCTACAACGAAGCTTACGAGGATTTCAAAGTCTTAGAAAGCATCTCCAAAGAGCAGGCGCCCCTCCCCCAGATCCAAAAAGAAGTCCAGCGTCTAAGCGCGGAATGCATGTCTTGCATGGCGGACATCGAAAAAATCATGAACGACCTCTGACCCGACCAGGTCAATTCGTCTTCACCGTAAAGTCCGGGTATACCGGTCACCGGGCCAGCAACGCACCCAACCTTCAAGTTCCGCCTGAAGCAACTGCTCACGCAGGGCCTTTGGGTCCCATTGAACCCCCTCCACAAGGACATCGAATGGTGTGGCAGAATACGGATCCAGCGCCTTGAGTAAATCCAGCAAGTGCGCTTCCCCCACGGCTTCGTCAGCAAAGTCAGGCCGCGCTCTTGCCGCCGCCTTCCAAGCCATCGCCAGGGGGAAATCCTCCGGAGCGTGCAACAATTCCGCCACCTGTTCCCGGATGAGACGCGCATTGCCCCGCATGGCCTCTGCGCACCACGTCGGGGACATCGCAAAAACACGTCGGTCATAGTCTTGCCCCAGCCGTGCGGTAATCAAACTGCCGCCTGGATCACCTGATTCCACCACCACAACCGCCTCCACGAGTCCGGCAATGATGCGGTTGCGCGCGGGAAAGGTGTATTTGGACGGTGGCGTCCCCCAGCGGTATTCCGATACCCAACACCCTCCATCCTCCAAAACGCGCTCTGCGAGGTAGCGGTTGGACCGGGGAGACACAGCGTGCAAACCGTGCGCAAGACAAGCCACTGTCTTGACACCCCTGTCCAAAGCAAAGCGGTGCGCTGCCGCATCAATTCCATCGGCCATCCCGCTCACCAAGGTCCAATCCACTCCGGTCATGCCATCAAACAGTGCCTCCACTGCACTGCGCCCAACCACCGATGCCTTCCGGGTTCCCACCACCGCCACTGGACGGCGCCGCGACAACACCTCCACATCGCCCTTGGCAAAAAGTACCCAAGGCGCATCCGGCAGTTGCGCCAACAGATGCGGATAGCCCACGCGCCCCAAAATCAATGGCGTGACGCCTTCCTCTCGCATGTGTTCGCGCTGCCTCAAAGCCCGATCACGCGCGGGATTGAGCAACAGCGGTGAAAACCCGGAAAGCCAAGCCCCCAGCCCAACCTCACGCACGACCCGCAGCGTCCCTTTGCCATTGAACTTCGGAAGTTGAGCTGCCGTCAACCAATCCAACAACCACCCCTCCGGGTCCCCGAGCACTCGCGCCATTGCAGGATCTGTCTCCGCCGCATCTTTCATGATTTGAAAGTCTCCATTGGGGACAACCCTCCGACACACGATTCGCCAACGCTCCTGTTCGGTTTACTTTCGAGGCAATGCCACATCTTGGAAAACCTTCACTGCTTCATCTTGGGCGCACCACATTGCTGACTTTGGTCCTCGGGGTCGCCTTGGCCTTCTGTGGTGGTCCAGCGTGGAGCCAATCGGCTGCCCAGCTTGTCGGAACGGTCACAGACGCCAACACAGGAGAAAGCCTGCCAGGCGCCGTCGTCATGCTCGGTCAGGCCACTGCCTCGACCAACATCGACGGTCAATTCTCACTGACTGTCAATACGGAAGACCTCAACCTTCGCGTGCGGTACGTGGGTTACCTGGAATGGAAAGAGCTTCTCGACCCATGGACCGGCACGCAATCCAAGGACATTCAGCTTTCTCCAGACGTGGCCCGCATCGGCACAGCCGTGGTCTCAGCCGGCCGGTTTGAACAAGACCTCGGAGAAGTCAGTGTGTCCATCGACGTCTTACCGCCAGAACTGATGAACCAAGGGGCTCCGACCAGCGCGGACCAAAGCCTCTCGCGCACACCTGGCGTCACGATTGTGGACAGCGAACCGCAAATCCGAGGTGGCAGCGGATACAGCTTTGGTGCCGGCTCGCGCGTTGCCGTCCTACTCGACGGCCTGCCTGTGCTGAGCGGCGATGCAGGGCGTCCCACATGGGGCTTTCTTCCCCTCGAAAACCTCGAACAAGTAGAGGTGGTCAAAGGCGCCAGCAGTGTCCTGTACGGGTCCTCCGCGTTGAGCGGCGTGATTCAATTCCGCACAGCCTTCCCCGACCCTGAGCCGTTCACCAAAGTGACCGTGCAACACGGCATCCACAGCGACCCCGGCAACAACCGGAAATATTGGAGTCGGCCCCTCATGCAAAGCAGTACTTCCTGGTTGCACACACGTCGTCTGGCCAATGGCGATGGCATCAGCTTCGGGGGACAATGGCTCGGAAGTGATGGCCACAAAGGGCCGCAAATCGATGCCGCAACAGGTGCGGCCCACAATCGCTCCTACAACCCCTTCACCGTCGATCACTACGACGCCCAACGCCAATGGCGTGTCAATGGCGCTTGGGACCATGCCCCGTCCAATGGGGGCTGGGGCTACGGACTCCGTGCCAACGCGATCAGCGGAGAAAGCGTCGGAACCCTGCTCTGGTTGGATGCTGACACCGGATTTTATGCGGCCACACCGGGCGCGGACACCCGCACCATACAACGCATGGTGACGGTTGACCCCCACCTGGAACGCTCCAACGGCGCATGGAATCACCGGCTACAAGGCCGATTCCTCAGCCTCAGCAACGACAACGACAACGACCAAGCCAACGCATCGAACACCTGGCAAAGTGAGTACCGTTCACGCTATCACACAGAACATTGGACGGCCACCGCTGGCGTCTACGCGCAATCGACCCGCAGTGTCGCCGAGCTCTACGATGCCGGTGTAGGGGACACCGTGCACATTGCCGCCAACCGTGCCGCTTACCTACAAGTGGACGCTCATCCCATAAAACGGCTGCACGTCACAGCTGGTGGTCGCTACGAACACTTCGTGCTCGACGACGTTTCCCAAGGGAAATCTGTCTTTCGCGCCGGATTGAACTACAACCTCGGACAGGCCACATTCCTCCGAGGCAGCATCGGCCAAGGCTTCCGTTTTCCGAGTATCGCCGAGAAGTTCATCCAAACCACAGTAGGCGGCATCAGCGTTTTCCCCTCCCTCGACATCCAGCCTGAGTCCTCCACCAATATGGAGCTCGGCATCAAACAAGGATTCCGTTTCGGCGCCAATGGCCAATGGAAAGGGTTCCTTGACGTGGCGGTATTCCAACAAGACTTCAAGGACTTCATCGAGTACACATTTGGCGTTTGGGGAAACAGTGGAAATGCCCTTCTCGACCTCGGGTTCCGCAGCATCAATACCGGTCAAGCCCGTGTGAGCGGTTTGGAATGGAGCACCATGGGCACCGGGGCCATCGGCAAGTGGGACATCCAGTGGCTCATCGGACAGACCTTGCTGGACCCGGTGAGCTTGACACCAGATTCCGTCTATGCCACTTTCTCCAGCAGTGCCGTCGGCGGAGTGAGTTACAATTCCACCAGTTCGGACACGACAAATCAGGTCTTGAAATACCGCATCCTCAACACCTTTAGGACCAACCTGAGCCTACAGCACGAATCGGGTTGGACCATCGGTTGGAATGCCTCCAGAAACACGACCATTCAAAACATCGACAAAGCCTTTTTGGACATCGAAGAACTCGGACTTCTCGAATACGGCCTCATCGATTGGCTGGCAGCCCGGCCCGATGCACAGTGGGTACACGACTTCCAATGCGGACGACAATTTGATGATCACCATCACGTTGAACTCATCGTGCGCAACGCGGCCAACCTCAACTACGCTTTGCGGCCGCTCGCCGCTGAACCCAACCGGCTTTGGATGATCCGCTACACCTTCACCCCATGAAGGTCTCTGTCATCATTCCGGCCCGAAAGGGGTCCACTCGGCTGCCCAATAAGCCCCTCGCCGACATCAACGGGACCCCCATGATTGTCCATACTTGGCGCGCAGCCGTGGCGCACCCCGAAGTAGACCGGGTTTGCGTCGCTACAGACGATGCAGCAATCGCCGAGGCCATCCATGCAGCTGGAGGAGAAGCCATGATGACCGCGGCCACACACACGACAGGTACCGACCGTTGCCTTGAAGTTTGGAAACACTGGGGGGACGAAGGCGCCGTCGTCAACCTCCAAGGAGACGAACCCTTCCCCGCGCCTGAGCACCTGTCCGCCTTGTGCGCCGCCCTCCGCGAAAACCGCTGGGAAGTGGTGAGCCTCATGCGGCCATGCCAGCCTGAAGAGGCCGTTTCCCCGCACAGGGTTAAGGCCGCAATCAATGCCCAAGGCCGGGCCCTGTACTTCTCAAGAAGCCCCATTCCTTCCGGTGGTCCATTTCACATTCACCTCGGCCTGTATGGCTTCGCTCCGGGCGCCTTGGCGCGTTGCGCCAACTTGCCACAAGGCGTTTTGGAAGCGTCCGAAAAACTCGAGCAACTCCGTTGGCTCGAAGCCGGCGTGAACATGGGCATGGTCACCGTTGAAGAAGGCCGTTCACCTGGCTCAGTAGACACGGAAGCAGACCTGAAAAAGGTGCGCGCTTGGCACCGTTCAACCGAAGGATGAAGGCAGCAATCTGATGAATGGAGCCCTCACCTGAGCCAATCGTATTATTTTCGGCGCAATATGTCTTCCCCACAGGACACTGATTTCTTGATTCAGGCACTGCCTTTGCTCCTGCATGACCACGATTGTCTGGTCATTCCAGAGTTGGGCGGGTTTGTGGCACACCCCGTGCCCGCCAGGTTTGATGAGGACAAAGGTGAGTGGGTGCCCCCTGGTCGCAATGTGGTATTCAATCCCAAGCTGACCGTCCGAGATGGTTTGCTTGAGCAGGAAATCCGCCGCGCAACAGGTTGCAGTACAGATGCCGCCACGGCGCTGATCGACCGAGAATCCAACGCCTTGAAGGAGCACCTCGACGCTGGAGGCACGCGCGAGGTTCCGGGTTTGGGTCGCATGTACCGCATGGAAAGCGGCCAATTTGGCTTTGCGCCAGAGCCCAGGCTTGGTGAGCGATACGCCCCTCCTGGTTTGGGCCGGATTCCGTGGGCAGACCGCTTGGCCGCGGCCGCCGAACAGAAGCCTGATCACCTCGCCCCCCCGGTCCCCGTCGCCGATTCCGAACAAGAAGCCGCACCAGAAGGCGTCACCCCTTGGACCCGGACCTTGGTGCGGATCGCCGCCGTGCTCATGCTGCCCCTTGTGGTCGCAGGCTCTTTGTGGTGGGGACAAACCGAAGGGACCCAATTCGACCTGGCCATATTCGACCGCGCCACTCCATCTGAGTACTTGCCCCGCATCGAAGGAGAAGACATCCGTTTCCCCGAAATCGGCAGCGAAAGCAGCTTGGTGTTTCTCAATCCAGGCGCCCCTGACATCACACCTGCCCCCGCTGACGAGGCCATGATGCCCCTGCCCACACCATCACCGCTGTCCTCAGGCTGCAGGCTTCATGTGATCGCAGGGACATTCAGCGCGATGAACCGAGCAGCCGGATTGGCCCGGCGTTTCGAATCCCTCGGCTACGCCACATCCATTCTCGCCGGTCCGTCTGGTAGCCACCGTGTCTCTACAGGGTGCTTTGACTCCTCCTCGGAAGCAGAGGCCTTTAGACGTGGACTCCAGTCCCATCACGGGATCGATCAGGCTTGGATTCTTCAGCTCTGAAGACATGTCCACTTCCGTCTTGTTCCCCATTGACTGGCACAACATCGATCACGTTGTGCTCGACTTCGGCGGGGTGCTCTACGACATTGACCACGACCGCACCGCTGCGGCTTTTTCCAAGCTGGGCTTGAAAGGCTTCTCCAAGGAATTCCGACACGG
The DNA here is from genome assembly GCA_022428205.1 of Flavobacteriales bacterium. Lineage (GTDB taxonomy): Bacteria > Bacteroidota > Bacteroidia > Flavobacteriales_D > Sanyastnellaceae > UBA8752. The sequence continues at coordinate 42 of JAKMCW010000052.1, read as the reverse complement.
TGCCCAAGGCGCATTGTTTGACCAATTGGAATGTGGAACCAT
>JAKMCW010000049.1 GCA_022428205.1 Flavobacteriales bacterium | reverse complement strand
TTGAAGAGCACGGCAATGTCCTTGAAGAAGGAGGGGGTGGGCGCGATAGTGTCCGTCATGGAGCGGGCGCGAAATTAGGGTGACCCTACCAATCGGCACCCAAGAAGGGGCCTGTGGTGCGCAGACCAAAAACCAATCGGTTTTCTGTGACCAGATCTGTGCCAATGCTGGTGCGGCCGTGTTCCAGGCGAAGGAAGCCTTTCAGGGCAGTGTTGCTTCCGATTTTGAAGCTGCGTGCCACATCCAACTGGAGGAGGAGGAAGTCGCGGTTGCGGCCGTTGAGCCAAGTGTAGGTGTCAAATGTGCGGTCGATATCGCCGACTTGGGGCAACGAACCTGTGGGTGCTTCGCCGGCAGTGGCATCTCCCCGACGTGAAGCGGTGAGACGTCCGAGCATGGCCCAAGGTCCACGTTCCATGTTGCCCTGTAGGCTCCCTTCCATGAAGTTAGCGCCGAGGGGGTGTGCGACAGGCGTGAGGCCATTGATGTAGGCGCTGGTGGGGGTGTAATGGCTGTAGGTCCATGGCCTGACCCCCGAGAGTTCGATGCGCCAAGCGCCGCGCGGGTAGCCCCAGTGCAGGCCGCCGAGCAGGCCGTATTTGTTGCCCCACCAACCTGTCGAACCGAGGATTTCGGAGACAATGAGTTCATCGAGGAGCAGCTGGCCATACAGGTACCTGTGCCGGGTTCCTTTCGGCCCCAGACGCCATTGTCCTTCCAGGCCTACCAAGGCGTTGTCCGAGCTCCCTTGGGCGTATTCAGTGGGCCGCAAACTGGTGAGTGGAATGAGGTAGTGGGGTTCAAACAGCCGCTGGCCGCCTTCTGTGTTCCACACGACGGCACCCCACAGCGCGGCCGTTAGGCGCTGCCCAAAATCGACTTCGAGCCTGTGGCTGACCACCATGCGCTGCAACGCACCCCGCAGGGTACCATTTGGGGGCACCCAGGTCTGCGGGTCACCGGTTGGTGCTGCTCCGGTCCAGCAATGTATGCTGCGGGCACCTTGTAAGGCCTCGATGCGGTGGCGGTAGCGCACCCGTCCGCCGCCGTCGAGGACAGTTTGCAGGAAGGGAAGCGGCGCTGCGTGTCGGCCGCGAAACAGAGAGCGGTAGCCCCACCCGTCGTGCAGGGTGTCCCGTCCCGCAGACAGGTGAAGCGAGGGAGTAGGTTTCCATTCGCCGCGCAGGCGCATCCGCCACGCGCCATTCCCTTCTGTTCCCCTGCGGTCGAAACCCGCTTCAAGGGCGCGTCGAATGGTCGTGCCCGTCCCTTGTACGAAGTCAAATGCCGCGATGGCTGTTGTCTTTGGGGTGGCGATTTTGGCGGTAGTGCTGGCCTGAAACAGGAGGCCTCCTTCTCCTGGGGTGGAGGACCCTACCCCGCCTATGCGCTGCGGGAAGAGGTCGATGGACAACGTCCTGGAAGTGTCATCAGCCGCCGTTGAGGCTGCAGTTGATTGGCCTTGTATTTCAAGGGACCACAACAACGGCGCGAGTACAACAGCAACCTTCAAAGAACAGCGCATGTGCGAACCTAAGTGAAGAGAACGTTATGCGGGCGGGTGCAGCGCGCAAGTTGTTTTCATGATCCTGGCTTGGTGCAGGAGATGCGGTGCCAAAGAATCAGTGCTGACTGACTTTGGATTTGCGGCGCGCGGCGCGCGCGAGCAGTTGGATTTTCTCCATGCCCATGATAACCAATGGCAAGGTGAAGGCGCAACCGAGCAATAAAAAGAACGCCAGGGTGGGGTTCATTGCAGGAATGCTGAAACCCAAGGCGACCATCACGGCCGTGTAGCCGTGGATGAAGAGGGCGGCCTGAAGGTGGGTCATGCCCAAGCGCAGCAACCTGTGGTGCAGGTGTGTCCGGTCAGCATGGAATGGGGAGTGTCCCTTCAAAATGCGCAACGTGAAGACCCGCAACGTATCCACCAAAGGATAGCTCAAGGTGGTCATGGCGAGCACGGGCAATGAGCGGTGGGCCCACATTTCAGGCACTTGTTCAGTTGGGGTCTGCATGATGCTGGTCGCCATCACGTAGATGAACATGCCCAGCAGCAAGGAGCCGCTGTCGCCCATAAAGATGCGGGCAGGTGTGATGTTGAAGACAATGAAGCCGGTCAATGCACCCGCCAGCGCCAAACACATGACCGCAAAATCGGGTTGCCCTGTAACCTGAAACCACAGCGTACACGCAATGGCGATGAGCAGACCATATCCTCCAGCGAGCGTATCAATGCCATCAATCAAGTTGACCGCATTGACTACGACGACGTAGACAAACAATGAAAAGAGAACGGAAAACCATTCTGAAAGGGCACCCCATCCAAAGAGCCCCGCAAAATCTGTGACGGCGAAACCTCCGGCGACAATCAGAATCAATCCCACGACCAATTGAACGCCCAATTTTTTGAGGGGGTTCAGCTCAGTGAGGTCATCCTTCAAGCCGAGGAAAAACAAGATCAGTGCACCGGCTGCCAGTCTGAGAAATGGAATGGCATCGGCGCCTTCTGGGTTGACCAATAGAGTCGTCGTGAACAATGCACCGATGAAGATGAGCACTCCGCCCAATCGAGGTACACTGCGCTTGTGCACTTTCCGGTCTTCAAGGGGCTCGTCCAAGAGGTTTTTCTGTACGGCCAATTGAATCAGCGAGGGCATACCAAGCATGACAATGGCGAAAGAAAAGAAGAAGGCAAGCATTGTTGAAGGTCCAAGTGCAAAAGTAAGGTTTTCGGGGGCTGTGTAACCCTTTTAGCCTACATCATTCTAAAGTTAATCGATGTATCGGATGAATCCCACAATTGTCAATGTGTTTTTCGTAAACGTGTACAAGGGGTGGTGATGCCCATGCTCCACCAAAGAGAAGGAGTGCCATTTTCAGCGCTTGGCGCCGTTGTGATGGAGACAAATGGGGCGATGGGGATCAGGGCAGGGTCCCACCTCCTGCGCGCTGTCACAGACCTCTGATTGAAAGCAGCCGCAGCCCGGGTGGGCAAACTAACTGTGAATTTCCAGGCGTGTTCTACGTTCCCAGCACCGAATGGCAGGGACATGTCGGCAGGGAAACCACTGAATTCTGCTGCAATGTTGACGGTGGTATTTCTCCATTCAGCGCCTTGTACGAAACAGGGAGCCCATGGTGACCAAGGTTCAAGACCAAGGGCAAATCCTGCGATGCCAGGAGACAATGCTGGCGGAGCAGATTGCGCCACAGAACTCAGTTCCGTCCAAGTGGACCATTGTTGGCCATGGCGGACATGCCCCACAAGGAATTGCGCGGGCTCGAGGTTGCCTTCATCTGCCGCTTCCGCGTAGCGGATGTCTCGGCCCGGGTGAACCCTCAATTGCCCATACCATGTGGACTTGGGGCGGCGCCATTGTATGTCGAGGCCTTGGTGCCCCGCCAAATACCAGGGCGCGGAATTGGAATGGCCCTCGGGCAGGGCCCATGGCGCTATGGCCAGGAGGTTGTTTTTAAACCCTTGACCGCCATCACTGCGGTCGCCCACATCAGTCCAACGTGCACACATCCACGTGATGTCCAGCTGGTTGCCGTCAAATGCTATGGTCTTCGTTAGGCTTCTTATGCCCAAACCAAGGGGCCGGTATCTGCCCTCACGGGCCCCGTCGGCGGGCAGCCTTTCAGGTCCTTTTTGACGGCTTTGCACCCAACGGTAGGTCCATCCCTTGCCGAGGTTCCCTTCGATGAGCAAATAAGGGGAGGGCCCCCGATCTTGAGACCACAGCAGATTGCGCGTCCCCGGTCCAAGGCCGCTGGCTCCCAAGCCCCATTGGACCCGGATGGCCTTGCTCGGATGCATGTCAAACCATACCTCTGCAAGGCTGTGGTCCATGCTGTACAGGCCTCCTTCGGCAGGTCTGAGTTTTCCGGTACCCATGCCTGGATAGGCTTGGGCGTTGAGCACGTAATCGGTTTCGGGAGACACCAGCAGGCGTTGCATTTCCAACACCTTGCCTCCAAAGGCCACTCGGCCATCAATCTGTCCGGCGTAGCGCACGCCCCTGACGTTGCGGTACCCTTTACTCCATTGCTCTTCGGCCCCTGACTTTCTCCGGTCCAAGGAGAGGTCCACGATGGGGTCGAGGGCCAGTTGCACAGGCCCGTCGAGGAACAGTGCGTGGCGGTGCCACCATGAGTCCCTTCCCCCTTCTTCCGATGGAAGGGTGCGCAGCGTGTCATAGGCCAGAACACCTTTGTCGGCAGGCGTGGTCAAGGTGGACATGCGCTCGCCACCGGGAAGGCGGTCAGGAATGATGATTTGTCCGTGCAGTAGGCCACAGCCAATCAGGATGAAGAGACTGGTTGCCCGGGCCTTGAAGCGAACCATGCTTCCCGTGAATGAGAAATGGGACGAAGCGCTCATTTGGCGCGTACAGCGTCCGGGGCTTGTTTGAACGCTGCGTATACGGAGGTCAAACCTTCTTTTAAGCCAATGGCGTGCTTCCATCCGATGCCATGGATGCGTGAGCAGTCCATGAGCTTGCGCGGCGTGCCATCGGGTTTGTCGGAGTCCCAAGCGATGTTTCCTTGAAACCCTACAATGTCGCGGATCATTTCTGCAAGCTCCTTGATGGGCAAATCTTCGCCGGTGCCGAGGTTGACGTGTTCCTTGCCATCGTAGTGTTCCATGAGGTAGAGGCAGGCCGCGGCCAGGTCGTCCACATGAAGGAACTCCCGGCGTGGTGAGCCTGTGCCCCAACATGGGACAGCAGCGTCTCCGCGTTCCTTGGCTTCGTGGAACTTGCGGATCAATGCGGGGACCACGTGACTGTTGTTGAGGTCGTAGTTGTCGCCCGGTCCGTACAAGTTGGTGGGCATCGCCGAGATGAAGTTGTCGCCGTACTGGTCGCGGTAAGCCTCGCACAGTTTGATGCCGGCGATTTTTGCGATGGCGTACGGCTCGTTGGTCGGTTCCAAGGCCCCCGTGAGGAGGGCGTCCTCCACAAGGGGCTGCTCGGCCAATTTCGGGTAGATGCAGCTCGACCCCAGAAACAGCAACTTCTCGACGCCGACCACATGGGCAGCGTGTATGATGTTGGCCTCAATCATGAGGTTGTCATACAGGAATTCAGCCCGGTAGACGTTGTTGGCGTGGATGCCGCCCACTTTGGCTGCCGCGAGGAACACGTGGGATGGGCGTTCGCGCTCCATCATGGCGCGGACCGCGGCTTGATCCCGGAGATCGAGTTCAGCGCTGGTAAATGTGATGGGAGCGGGCAATCCAGCGGTTTCCAATGCGCGGCAGATGGCGCTGCCCACCATGCCTCTGTGGCCGGCGACGTAGATGCGTGAGGAGGCGTTCATGATGCTGTAAAGTTAAGCCATCACCGCATGGAAGCTTGACGGGCAAAGGCGTTGGACAGTGCGTTAAATGCCAAGACCAATGACACGATACACGCGCCTGGAATCAAGGCGAGGTGCCCATTGCCGGTGAGGATGGCGCCGTAATGGTCTCGGATAAGGTTGCCCCAGCTGGGCATGGGGATTTGGGCGCCAACACCCATAAAACTCAGGCCAGCTTCGATGAGGATGGCCGCAGCAAAATTGGCTGAGGCGATGACGGCGATGGGGCCGGCGAGGTTGGGCAAAATGTGCAGCATGACCACACGGGGCGTGGAGAGGCCCAAGACTTTGCCTGCTTCTACCCATTCTACATGGCGGAGTGCCATGACCTGTCCGCGGACAACGCGGGCGACCTCCACCCACATCGATAGGCCGATGGCGATAAAGACCTGTTCAAATCCTTTCCCGAAGGCGAGGGTCAATGCGAGCACCAGCAGCAGGGTTGGAATGCTCCACACCACCTGGAGCAACCAGCTGACTGCGGCGTCGAAGGCGCCACCGAGGTATCCCGCGAAAGCGCCGAGGGGAATGCCAATGAGCAGTGACAACAACACGGCGACAATGCCCACCGAAAGCGAAAGGCCGGACCCTGCTGCGATGCGGGACAGATAGTCCCGTCCGAAGCGGTCTGTTCCCAACCAAAAAGTGCGCGTCGCAACGGTGTTCTCGGTCACGCCAGGCCCGTCAAGGGTGACCGTAGTACCCGGAGCCAACATGGACCACTCCAAGTGTTGATCGTTGGCATTGGGGGTAGGGTCTGGCCTCCAGAGGCTGCTCGAGGCTGCGATGACGGTCCACAAGGCAACCCACACCGCACCGATGAGGGCGGTGGGCTCCTTGCGAAAAAAGGCCCTAACAGTTTGCACGATTTAAAATTAACCGGTGGCCCGGCCCTTCCACTGCGCTTTTCGAAAGGGCATCAAGATCAGGGTGGTGATGATGAACAGCGGGTGCACAAAGGCGAGCAAGAGCAGGTCTTGGGCGCGTTGAAGCCGACTGAGGCCATCGAACAGTCCGTAGGCGGTGCCCACCTGATGGGTGTATGCCATGTCGATGCCGGATTTGATGGTCCAATAGACGCCACCTGCCAAGGGGTTCAAGCAGAGCAGCACCAGTCCAAAGACATGGACGGCAGCCACCACCGATGCCACCCGCCGCGCCTCGGACAGTGAGCGGGGATAGGCTGCAGATTTGGCGCCCCAACGGATGCGTTGGTCCAATAGGCTCTGCAGGTCCGGCATGGTCCCTGCGGAGGCCATGGCCCGCGGATCGCCGCACCAACCTACCCGACGCGCGTCCCCCCGCTTGATCAGTGCAGACAGCGCAAATACGTCATCGCCGCTCGCCAATTCGGGTTTGAGTTCATCGTGTGGGAAAGCTGATGACCTCCAGACCCAAGCGCCGCCGCTTGCCATGGCCGGCCGCTGGCGCTGAACCGCCGCTACGGCCCAGCCTTGCATGGCAGCGAAGTCCAAGGCCTGCAGCCGGGCAAACCTCTTGTTTGGCGCACGCCCTGCGCAGTCCGCGAGCCGCAAAGGCAGGAGCATCATATCGGTTTGCTCTCCTGTGGAAGCGAGCCGTTCAGCAATGGCGCTGATAAAATCATGCCCCATCCGTACATCGGCGTCGACCTGCACGACCCAAGTGGTTTGGGTCGCTCGGATACCGGTGGACAACCCCGGTTTCTTTCCGCGACCAGGGTTGGCCATGGTGCGCACCGGAAAAGGAAGGGTGGTCAATTGCTGTACGGCGTCCAGTGTCCCGTCTTCCGAGGCGTCGTCGACGATGATGACACCGGCAGGCAGTTGCCGCCCGGCGGCAAGATCAAGCAATAGATTGGGCAGGTTGACCACCTCATTGCGCACAGGGAGGACGACGGTGATGTTGTCACAATACGCTGTCAGAACAGGAGGTGAGACTTTGCCGCTATCGGTTCGTGACCATGCCGTTTTGAAGCGATGGCTCCAGCCTGAAATCTGCCATCCGTGCCACGCGAGTGGCACAAAGGCGAGGAGAAGAAACCAAGGGGAGGTCACGCACCAAAGATGGCGCTCTTGTGTGCACTTTTCCGCCGGATGAAGCCATGCCAGCACAGACCTACCATCGCGGGGATGAATAGGTTGATGAACCACAGGGTAAATGTGGCACCCACTATGGCCGTCATGTCTTCAGGTGTCGGGGCAGCGATGACGGCAACTGCGGCAGCTTCGCGCAAGCCGAGGTCTCCAAAAGCGGGCATGGGCGCCAAGCTGGTCAGCCCCCAAGTGAGTGCAGCACCTTGGCCTTGCATGAAGAAGCGTTCTACGGAGTGCTTCAAGACGCTTAGATGTCCGAAGGCGTTGAGCAAGAGCACAAATTGAAAGAGCATCACCACGAAGCGCGCAATGCTCAGATTCAGTGCCCGTCTACGACGGACCGTTGCAATTTTCCGACTCAGTCCCCATTGTCCGCATAAGGGGGTGTTTTTGATGCGGTGCCAAAAGCCAGGGCTCCAACCGAAATACAGTCCGATGGTCACCGCAGAAATGAGCAATACGCTGGACCCTGCCAAGTAGAATTTGCTGCACAACAATCCTATGGCCGCAGCCGTGATGGTACACCACCATTGGGAAACGCTGGCCGTACCGAATGCGCGCATCGCCATATTGCGTTCTTTGGGCCTCACGGCAGCCAATCGCCCAATGCCTGCTCCTAGCCTCAGAGGGCCTACCATGCTCCATGCAGTGCCGTACAGCACTTCACGCATCCTGCGGCCAATCGGTGCCCAAGGCAACAGTTCAGCCCATTTGACGGATTCGAGCCACCAATTGAGGGGGACCAACAACACGGCAACCAACAGAGCGTTGGGGT
>JAKMCW010000041.1 GCA_022428205.1 Flavobacteriales bacterium | reverse complement strand
GAACAAGTCGAAGCAGGAGAGCCATGGGCTTGCCGCATACACTTTCTTTCAGTGTGGCAAAGCTGGCTTGTCTCGCAGTTGTCGCAATAGTGTATTGAATCTCCCATGGTCACTGTTCTCTGTCGTTACGCCCCCATCTGGATCATTTCCATTGCCCACTGCTTTTTAGTTTCCTGCGGGATTGTTGCCATCATTTCTTTCTGTGCCTCTGCGTCTTTTGGGATCTCGACACCGCTAAGGCGGAAGAATTGAGCGGCTTTGAATTTGAGGTAGTCTTTGATGTCGTTCGTTGTCATGGTTCTACTTTGCCCATTTCTTGATTTTGCGCAAGATCTTTTTTCAGAAATCGAATCCTGGAATGATACGCAGCATCAGTGCCGCGACAATCTGCATGGCTGAAACGTCCCATGCGTGGTTGTCTCTGCGGACTTTCACCCATCGGTAGTCCACTTGCTTGGTCTTGGCATTCGTTACCTCGCGCTTGGCCTCGGAGTCGATCTGCTTCAGCCATTCCTTGCTGGCGTCGTCGGGGATCTCCCACTCTGCGGCTTGGCCTATTCGGTGAGCGTGTAGAATGTCCTTGATGCGGTCAGATGCCCAGTGCGCGTATCTAGCCCGCGCCCCCTTGGACGTTTGCGCGGTCTGGAACCTTGTGAATGGCCTTTGCACCACGTCGCCGTTCCTTTGCTTATACGGGAACGACTCGCGGCCTGAGCCGTGCAGGGCAGTCCAATCCTGAGAAGCGCACGCGGAATACACTCGGTCAGTATCGTATTGGGCGTCCAAAAATACCATCTTCGGCTGGACTCCGTATTGCCTCTGCTTGGCCAGAATGTCGTCGAATGTCTCTAGTCGTCCATACCATAGCCGGCGCGAACTGCCATCACCACGCCATGCCTCAACGCCAGCCCAGAAGTGATCTCGCTGCACGTCGACTGTCAGGAACCTGTGCGCCTCGTCGTCGATCTTCTCGCCATTCTCAAATTCCTTGATCAGATAGCCCGATCCGATCAATGCCTCTCGGTTGTCGGTCAAGTCCTCTTCCCATGCCTCGGCAAGACGCTTCTGGATAAACTGACGCAGCGGGTCAAGGTTGCCTACTCGTTGCGCTCGCTTGGATTCCAGCCAAAGCAGAACGACCTCCCATAGCGGTTTCCTCCAGTTGCACAGGACGTTGTAGTGGAAGCCGACATGACCTGGCAAGTTGCCGTCATGGGTGGGAACGTATTGCGCCCCTTCTGCCAGCAATCGCCTCGGCTGCGGCTTGTCCTCGCATATCCAATCGCATTCTTCGTTGCAGCATTTGATGTGCGCGGTCTTGGCTCTGTCTAAGTCCGGCAGAGATTCGTCATCTGAATATCCAATGTTGCACCATTGCCACGGCTGGATCTCTCCGCATTCTGGGCAGGTGAACATAAACTCGCGCTTGTCGGTCTGCTCCCATGCCTTGTCCAGGTCGTCGCCTTTGACGCCGGCTTGGGACAGCAAAAAGAATTGCCTGTTCCAGCGGTCATGCAGACGACCACGGGCCTCGTTGACCATGCCGGCCCTGTATTGCCATGCCTCGTCACAGAACACGCGTCGCATTGACTTAGACTGCAATCCGCTCATGTTCGCGCCGGTCATGAACAAGGCCATATGCGGAAATAGGATCTGCATCTTTCGAGCCTTGTGCCTGTCCTTGGGCAGTAGCTTGGATGTCTCTGGCGTGTTCTGGATTGCGTAGTGCATCCGCGTCTCTGCCCAATCGCGCAGGTCATCGTCGGTCTGCCCAACTAGTAAAGTCGGGCCAGGATCCTGTGCAATGATGTATTCCATCGACGCCTCCATGAATGTCGTCTTGCCCGTGCCAATCGGTGCAAGGTAGACGCATTCCTTGACTTCTGGGTCGCCTACAGCATCCAGCGGGGCAATCTGCCAAGGTGCGTTCAAGGATTGATACTTGGGCGTCAATCCGTCCTGCAATGCAACCCGCCCGTCTGCCCACTCGCTCGGCGTCAGTCTCTCTGCCGGTTGCGCGGCCTCAATCGCCGCCATGCCTACGCCCTCACTCATCTCGCCCTATTTCGTCAATCTTCTTGTATTCCTCCTTCATCGCCCGCAGAACCTCGTCGGCCTTTTCGCCAATCAATTTCTGCATGGTCTCTGGGCTTGCCCCGTGAATCATCGGTGGAAGGTCTGCTTCCAATCGCTTGACCGCCGCCTTGAATACGGATCCCACGCGGGTCATCTCCTCCTCGACTGAGTTGCGACTGATTAGCTCACCTTGAGCCTGTGCCAACTTCGTGGACGATAGCAGTCCTCGGATCTTGATCTCAATGGTCTGCGCGGTGTGCTTGTCTGGCGCGTTGATCATGTCCAGCTTCAACTGGTCAATGTCGATCTTGTCCACATCGACGACTAGATCGGTGTCGTGGCTCGGTGGACGGAATCCCGGCTTTAGGTTTTCGGGCAGCTTTCTGGCAGTCCTCAGATGCCGCATGACGTCATCGTCAGAGAATACGTCAACGCCACATCTTTGCCAGCTTCTCAATGTGACCACGCTTGTGCCAATCTCGGCAGCTCTAGCGTTTAACGTCGGGGGCTTGTCCATATCTCGTGCCATTTACAGG
>JAKMCW010000056.1 GCA_022428205.1 Flavobacteriales bacterium | reverse complement strand
AGGTTTGTCGCCGGGTCTGTAGGGCCAACCAACCGCACGGCGAGCATCAGCCCCGACGTGAACGACCCCGGATACCGCGCCGTCACCTTCAATGAGCTCGTCGAAGCCTACCAACAACAAATGGAGGCGCTCATGGAAGGTGGTGTAGACGCCTTGTTGATCGAAACGGTGTTTGATACGCTCAATGCCAAGGCCGCCCTTTTTGCGGCCGAAGCCGCCTTTGACCGCCAAGGCAAGCGCTTGCCCATCATGGTCAGCGGCACCATCACGGACGCATCCGGGCGCACGCTCAGCGGCCAGACGGCAGAAGCTTTTTGGATATCCATGAGCCATGCCCCGCTCTTTTCCATCGGACTCAATTGCGCGCTGGGAGCAGAACAACTCACCCCCCACCTCGAAGCCCTATCCAACGTGGCCCACTGTGGGGTCTCGGCACACCCCAACGCCGGCCTCCCCAACGAAATGGGCGAGTACGATCAAGGCCCTGAAGCCATGGCCGCACAACTGCAGCCCTTCCTCGAAAAAGGACTCGTCAACATCCTCGGTGGCTGCTGTGGAACCACACCCGATCACATCAGGGCCATTGCGGACCTCGTGCGCGACCGGCAACCCCGTCCCGTTTCGACCAAAAGCGAACTGGCATGAGCAAGCATCGACCACTGCTGTCCTTGAGTGGACTTGAGCCCCTGTGGGTCACGCCGGAATCCAACTTCGTCAATGTAGGAGAGCGCACCAATGTCACAGGTAGCCGGAAATTTCTGCGTTTGATCCGAGAGGACCGGTTCGAAGAAGCCGTCGAAGTCGCCCGCGAACAAGTAGAAGGCGGCGCCCAAATCCTCGATGTCAACATGGATGAAGGCATGCTGGATTCGGCCGCTTGCATGCAACGGTTCCTGCACCTCATTGCTGCAGAACCGGACATCGCCCGCATCCCCGTGATGATTGACAGCTCCAAGTGGCATGTCATCGAAGCCGGTTTGCAGTGCATTCAGGGCAAGGGGGTTGTGAACTCCATCAGCCTCAAGGAAGGCACCGATGTGTTCTTGGCACAGGCGGCCACAATCCGCCGTTATGGTGCAGCGGTCATTGTGATGGCTTTCGATGAACAAGGACAGGCAGACAGTTTCGAGCGGCGCATCGAAATCTGCGACCGCGCCTACCATCTGCTGGTCAACGAAGGCGGCTGGGACCCCCGGGACATCATCTTCGACCCCAACATCTTTCCTGTCGCCACGGGCATGGAGGAACACCACCGCAACGCAGTGGACTTTTTTGAAGCGACCCGGTGGATTCGAAAGCACTTGCCGGGAGCACACATCAGCGGGGGCGTTTCCAATGTCAGCTTCAGCTTTCGGGGCAATCCCGTGGTCAGGGAAGCCATGCACAGCGCCTTTCTCTTTCACGGCATCAAAGCGGGCATGGACATGGGAATTGTCAATCCCACCATGCTCACGGTGTATGACGACATTCCCGCCGACCTGCTGGAACGCGTGGAAGACGTCCTCCTCGACCGCCGAGACGACGCCACAGAGCGGCTCATCGAGGTCGCCGAAGGGCTCAAAGGCACCGCTGGAGCGACCGCCAAGAAAGATGATGCTTGGCGGGCTTTGCCCATTGAGCAGCGCATCGAACATGCCCTGGTAAAAGGCACCGCGGAGCACATCGAAGAGGATGTCGCCACATTGCTTGAAGCCATCGGGTCCCCACTCAAAGTGATCGAAGGTCCACTCATGGATGGCATGAATGTGGTCGGCGACCTGTTTGGCTCGGGTAAAATGTTCCTGCCTCAGGTGGTCAAAAGTGCCCGGGTCATGAAAAAGGCCGTGGCCTGGCTCACCCCCTACCTCGAGGCCGCCGCAGAAGGCCAGCGCCAAAAAGCAGGCAAAGTCCTCATGGCCACAGTCAAGGGCGATGTGCACGACATCGGAAAGAACATTGTATCGGTGGTCATGGGCTGCAACGACTATGAGGTCATCGACCTCGGTGTCATGGTCCCAAAAGAGCGCATTTTAGAAGCTGCCCGCTCCCACGAAGTAGACATCATCGGGCTCAGCGGGCTCATCACCCCCTCTCTGGACGAGATGGTCGACGTGGCCAAGGAGATGAGCAACCGAGGCATGGAACTACCATTGCTCATCGGGGGAGCCACCACTTCACGCGTCCACACTGCCGTCAAAATCGCACCTCATTGCACCGGCCCTGTGGTCCACGTCAATGACGCCTCACGCGCTGTACCTGTGATAGGCAAACTGATCAGCAAGACCGCCCGGGCCGAATACCTGGACACCTTGCTCGCAGACCAAGAAAAAGTCCGGCAGAACTACACCAAGGACCGCACCAGGAAGTCACTGATTCCTCTGGAGCAGGCCCGCCAGAAGGCCGCACAGAAATCGGACGGCTTGACGTTTGACCCTGCACATTGCCCAGTTCCAGCCAGACCAGGTGTCCAGACAATTTCTGACCTGCCGATTGCTGCGCTGCGCGAAGTCATAGATTGGGCCCCTTTCTTTCGCAGTTGGGGATTGCACGGACGCTACCCGGCCATCTTGGATGACGCCATCGTCGGAGAAGAGGCCCGCAAGCTCATGGCAGATGCCATGGCCATGTTGGACCGCATGGAGGCGGAGAACCCCATACAGTGCCAAGCTGTCTTCGGACTGCTGCCAGCATTGCGCCATGGAGATGATGTGCGCCTGTCAGACGGGACCACTTTCCATTTCTTACGCCAGCAGTCCGCGCAAGGTCAAGCGTGCCTGGCAGATTTTGTGGCACCTTCGGGAACGCCTGGGCTCGAGACTGACCACATCGGTCTGTTCTGCGTTACAGCAGGTCATGGCCTTGAAGAGTGGTGCGCGCCCTTCCGCGAGGACGATGACGACTACTCTGAAATCCTCGCCAAAGCCCTCGCAGACAGGCTAGCGGAAGCCGCGGCTGAGTGGCTACACCGCGAAGTCCGACGCGAGCATTGGGGCTATGCCCACGATGAGGCCCTCTCCAACGAGGAACTCATTGCCGAACGCTATCGCGGAATACGACCAGCGCCCGGTTATCCAGCGTGCCCTGACCACCAAGACAAACGCACCATTTGGCAAGTGCTCGACGTAGAACGACAAATCGGAGTAAGCCTTACTGACAGCCTCGCTATGTGGCCTGCTTCAAGTGTATCCGGCTTCTATTTCGCCCACCCCGAAGCCCGGTATTTCGGTCTCGGCAAGATCCTCGAAGACCAGCTTCAGGACTATGCCAAAAGGCGAGGACAAGCCCCAGAAATCACCGCCAAATGGCTCTCCCCTGTGCTGTTTGACGACCACCTTGGCCCTAACGCTGCGGCCAACTCAACTACCACGACATGAACATCACAGAGATCCTCTCCGATCCGGCCCACAGCCGGTTTAGCATGGAACTGCTGCCCCCTTTGAAAGGGCAGCACATTGATTCCATATACAGGACCATGGATGCGCTGATGCCATTCAACCCAGCCTTCGTGGATGTCACCTATCACCGCGAGGAATACGTATACCGAGAAGTAGGGCCTGGGCTGCTCCAAAAAAGAACCGTTCGCAAACGCCCCGGAACAGTCGGCATTTGCGCAGCCTTGCTCAACAGGTATGAGGTCGAAACCGTACCTCATATCATCTGCGGCGGATTTTCGGTAGAAGAAACGGAAAACGCCCTGATCGATCTCGACTTTGTCGGCGTCACCAACGTGCTGGCCCTTAGAGGCGATGCCATTCGCAGTGAAGGCCGCTTCAAACCCGAAGCAGATGGACATCCCTATGCCCTCGATCTCGTCCATCAAATCGTTGACCTCAACAAAGGCATCTATCTCGATCCAGACCTGAGAAATTCCACGGCCACCAATTTCTGCATTGGCGTGGCCGGCTACCCGGAGAAGCACTTCGAAGCCCCCAATCCGGATAGCGACCTCAGGTGGCTCAAACAAAAAGTAGACGCCGGAGCAGAATACATCATCACCCAAATGTTCTTTGACAATGAGCGGTATTTCGCTTTTGTCGACCGCTGCCGCGAAGCCGGTATCAATGTCCCCATCATTCCAGGATTGAAGCCCCTGACCACTGCCTCACAATTGAGCGTCTTGCCCCAAGTTTTTCATGTAGACCTGCCCGAGCAATTGGTCAAGTCGGTCGAAGGCGCCAAAACCAGAGACCAGGTGAAAAAAGCGGGCATCGATTGGTGTACCGCACAGGCCGAAGAACTCTTGGATCGAGGGGTACCTACGTTGCATTTCTACACCATGGGCAAGGTGGATCCAACAGCTGAAATCGCGCGCAGGGTATTGGGCACTGTGAGCGCTTAAGCCGCCTGCTAAAGGGCAGAGTCGTCCTACAAAAAGGTGAGAACGACAGCTTCACCGAATCACTCTTTTTGGAGCGAAATTGTCGTCAAGCCGTCTTGTCTGCTACGCACAGAAGTGAATACGCCACCTTCTTCAGGCCAAGGTCTTAAGGACTTTGACAACCTGCCCATCAGGTTGCTGGAGCTGTTGCGGACTTTTACCCAAGAAATTGCCGACATCCATGACCCCGATGAGTTGCTGTGGGCTGTGACCCACAAGGCCATCAGCCAATTGGGCTTGGAAGACTGCGTCATATACACATACGATGTCCAGCGCAAAAGGCTGATTCAAAAAGCAGCCCATGGCCCCAAGGCAAAGAGCAAACACGCCATTTCAGCACCCATTGAGATTGCGCTGAACGAAGGAATCGTAGGCCGCGTAGCAGCCACCCTCCAACCTTCTTTGATCAATGATACCCGGGAGGTTCCCGAGTACATCGAAGACGATGCCCGACGACTTTCAGAACTCACCGTGCCCATCAACATCGGGGACCGCTTGCTGGGCATCATAGACAGTGAGCATTCTGAAGCGGGGTTCTTCGATATGAGCGACCAGCTGATACTCGAGACCATCGCCAGCATCACGGCCACCAAACTTGAAAAGGCCTTGACCCACCGAGAGAGCGAAGCACTCTCGCTATTCTACAAGCGCAACCCCAACCCTGTGTTGCAAATTGATGAGCACCGCTGCATCCACATCATCAATTCCTCTGCCAAGCAAGGCTTGGGGGCTTCGATCCAACCGGGGGACCAGTTGGACAAAGAAGGACTTGAAGAAGCCCTCACCACCGCCAAGGCCAATGGAGAAGCCCATTGGGAATGCACACTGGCGATTGACCCCTCCGGTGCAGAGCGTTCTGCAGAATTCAAAGTGATCCCTCTTCCCAATGGGAAGTTCAACCTCTATGGAAACGAGGTGACACACATTTTGGCGCTCAAAAAAGCGGCCGAGGCAGCCAATGAAGCCAAATCCAAGTTTTTGTCCGTGATGTCCCATGAAATAAGGACTCCGCTCAATGCCATCCTTGGATTGACCAACCTGCTCATCCATGAAAACCCAGACCGCGAAGAGCAAATGCGCCACCTCGCGTACATGGAATTTTCAGGTAGCCATCTGTTGAGCCTCGTCAACGACATCCTCGACCTTGAGAAACTGGCCTCGGGAAAGGACACTTTGGTGATCACGGAGTTTCAATTAAAGGTCTTAATCAATTCTATCATTGAAAGCTTCCGCAACCGCGCAGAAAAAACGGGGCTGGCCCTTCATGTGGAAATCGACCCCTTGCTCCCTGACGACATTCGGACAGACGTCAAATGGCTGACCCAAATCCTCAACAACCTCTTGAGCAATGCTATCAAATACACAGAGAAAGGAGAAGTCAAGTTGACCGTGAAGCCTGTAAGTGTGGGAATGCCCTATGTCGACCATCTCATGTTCTCCATTCAGGATACGGGCAAGGGAATTCCAGCCTTGGAAATTGAGCGCATCCTCCTACCCTTTGAGCAAATCCGCGTGAACCCAACCATCGAAGGCACAGGTTTGGGACTCGCCATTGTCCATTCCTTGGTGCAAAAAATGAACGGCACACTGGACATTACCAGCACCCCTGGAATAGGATCGACTTTCTCGGTCACCATCCCCAACGGTCTCAAAGAAGCGTCAAATACTGCCGGATCACAACAAGGGACAATCGAATCGGCAACCGGTGCGCTCGCCTCAGATACCGTCAATCAGTCCGGAAAACAAGAAGAGCCCTCGGGCCCAATGAAAGTCGTGATCGCAGACGACAATGAACTCAACAGATTTGTGGCGCGAAAACTCCTCGAACGCTGGGGCTTTGAAGCCATAAAAGCTGAAGATGGTAAGGAGGCCTTCGAGGCGTGGCAACAACACCACCCCTGCATCGTCTTAATGGACGTCCAAATGCCCGTCATGGACGGCATCGAAGCCACACGAAAAATCAGGGAATACGAGGAGGAATCCCGCGTGGTCCATCGCAGCCCCATCATCGCATTGACGGCAGATGCGGAAAAGAAAACCATGTTGAACATCATCGCCGCCGGCATGGACGATCGCATCATTAAACCATTCGATCCACCTGCACTTCAAGCCCTGCTCAAACACCACACGTCCAAGCTGAACAAGGACTGAAAAGGGCGTTACTTTTTGCGGAAAAACAGACGAATGGGCACCCCGCTGAAGTCATAGCGCTCCCGAATTCTGTTTTCGACAAACCGCTTGTAAGGCTCCTTGATGTACTGCGGCAAATTGCAGTAGAAAGCAAACGTAGGGACCTGCGAGGGCAGCTGGGTGATATACTTGATGCTGACACTCTTACCCTTGTAAATGGGGGGCGGTTGGTCCTTCACAATCGGAAGGAAAACCTCGTTTAATTCTGACGTGGACACCTTGAACTTGCGCTGGTGATACACATGCAGCGCCGCTTCTAAAGCCTTGAATACACGCTGTTTGGTCAGATTGGAAGTAAACACGATCGGCACATCCGCAAACGGCGCCATTTTCTCCTCGAGCTTCGCACGATACGCATTCATCGTATGCTCGTCCTTCTCCACCAAGTCCCACTTGTTGACCACGACCACAACCCCGCGATAACTGTCCAATACGTGCCAGAAAATACTCTGGTCCTGTTTCTCCATTCCTTGGCGGGCATCCAGCAACAACAAGCAAACATCACTCTGGTCAATAGCCTTAATCGTCCTGACCGTGCTATAAAACTCCAGACTGTCGTCCACCTTCTTACGCTTGCGCAATCCTGCGGTGTCCACAATTTCAAAGTCAAAACCGAACGCGTTGTAATGGGTGTGCACACTGTCTCTTGTCGTGCCTGCGATATCCGTCACGATGTTGCGCTCCTCCCCGAGCAGCGTATTGATCATCGTACTCTTTCCCACGTTGGGGCGCCCTACTACCGCAAGGCGAGGCAACCCCAAATCCGCGGGTTCCTCTCGTGCAGGCAACTGCGCCATAAGCGCATCCAACAGGTCACCGGTACCATATCCATTGTTGGCACTGATGCCGTGAAGCTCCTTGCCAATACCCAATCCATAAAATTCCGCCGTTGTGTATTCCTGGGCCCCGGTATCCACTTTGTTGACCACCAGCATGACCGGCTTTCCACTGCGACGCACCATCTGCGCGATTTCTTGGTCCAAGTCTGTAATACCCGTCTGGCCATCCACCATGAAGAGGATGAGCCCGGCCTCTTCCATGCTGATCTCAACCTGATCACGGATCACTTTTTCAAAGACATCATCCGTGCCCGTCGCATATCCTCCTGTATCAATCACAGTAAATACACGCCCTCCCCACTCGGCTTGACCGTATTTCCGGTCTCGGGTTGTGCCTGCTGTCGGGTCCGTGATCGCATCACGGGTCTCCGTCAGACGATTAAACAAGGTCGACTTACCTACGTTCGGCCGACCTATGATGGTCACAAGATCTTTCATGTCCTGGATCGTATACGCACCGCTTCAGCGCAGCGCGAAAATGGGCAAAAAAAAGGGGCCCCCGAAGGGGCCCCAAGGTGGCGTCGACATACTCTCCCGCAGTAGCAGTACCATCTGCGCTGGTAGGCTTAACTTCTCTGTTCGGAATGGGAAGAGGTGGACCTTACCGCTATAGACACCTAGCGTTCATGTTGAATTCATTGGGCCTTTGCCTTGAAATCAACAAATGTGTTGACATATTGGTAGAGTAATCGTCTTCATAAGCTTTTGAGCAATTAGTACCGCTCGGCTTTGATGTCACCATCTTTACACCTGCG
>JAKMCW010000032.1 GCA_022428205.1 Flavobacteriales bacterium | reverse complement strand
CCGCCTAAGGGGTGCTGAAAAAAACCACTATCGGCTAAGGCTTCTGCGGGGAAAGCCGAGCTGGCAAAAAGCGCAGTGAGTTGGTCTCCTGAAGAAGGAAAGGTGGCGTAGATGCGATAGGTGTGCCCGTTGGGCCCAACATGAACCAGGTCATGCTCCAGTTCCACGACTTGAGCACAAGTCAGGAATGCTGTAGCCAGCATCAAAGTGAGAAAAAAAGCACGCAAATTGGTTCGGTTCTAAGGGACCTGAAGTAAGCAATGGAAGTGGTCAAATCCGAAGGGTTTGAATAGAAAAGAGCAAAGAGCAACGTATAAATGTTTGGGTGTGTGGTATTTGTAGACGAATGGGGACGACTCTCTTATGGCCCATGCACAATTCGGGTCCCATGCTTTGCTTGATGGTTTGGCTTCAGCTGCACCTGTGAGGATGGACAGCTGTTTTCTAACTTCCGGCCATGCGATTCCTTGACCTTGCCATGCTGGCCGCGTTGCCAGCCATTGTGTTGACTTCCTGCGGGGAGACTCCTTCTCCTGATGCCCAACACGAAGGGCACGACCACAGCTCAGCGGTGGCAGAAGACGACTACCACGTCACCGGCAATTGTGCCATGGAGTTCACGGCGGCCGACAGCGCCCGCCGCGAAGCCAAGCACGCCGAGCCCGGTGTGAAGATGGTGGAGCTGTCTAACGGCTACCGTGTCTTCACCCAGACGGTGGGAGAGAACCCAGATGTCAAGATCCTCGCCCTACACGGCGGCCCGGCATGCACACACGAATACATGAGGGCCCTTTCCAATGTGCTGCCCGAATCCCGCGGCTACGAGATCATCCTCTACGACCAGCTGGGCAGCTACTACAGTGACCAACCGACAGAGGACCTTTGGAATTTGGACCGTTGGTGCAACGAAGTGGAGGAGGTGCGTCAAGCCCTGGGACTCAACAAGGACAACTTCTACATCCTCGGCAACAGCTGGGGTGGCATCCTTGGGATGGAGTACGCCCTTCGTTACCAAGAGAACCTCAATGGTTTGATCATCAGCAACATGGTCACGAGCATTCCGGAATACGCCGCCTACAACGAAGAGGTCTTGCGTCCGCAGATGGACCCCGAAGTGCTGGCCAAGCTGGTGGCCTTTGAGGAAGCGGGGGACATCCAAAACGAGGAGTTTCTGCAGTTGGTCAACGACCACTTCTACGCCAAGCACATCTGCCGGCTCGAGGAGTGGCCAGAGGACATCACCGGTTCATTTGAGCGGTTGAACTACAAGCTGTACGACTTGATGCAGGGGCCCAGCGAATTCCGCGTGGGCGGGCGCCTCATCGATTGGGACATCACCGACCGCCTCGGCGAAATCACGGTCCCAACCCTCATGGTGGGGGCCGAGCACGATACCATGGACCCCGACAAGATGACGCAGCAGGCCAACCTCGTGGCCAACGGACGGTCCCTGCACTGTTACAACGGATCCCACCTCTGTATGTGGGACGACCAGGACGCCTTCATGGGCGGAGTGGCCAGCTTTATTGAAGACGTCGAGGCCGGTCGGCCCATGCGTTAAGCCCTCATTTACCTGCCCGAGCAGGGGAGGTCGAGGCGGTCCAGGCCGTGTTTGCGGATGATGTGCTCCAGGCGGCCATCGTAGCGCTCGGGGTCGTAGGACTTGTTGATGCGGTAGCCGGTCAATCGGCTGAAGGTTTTGATGGTGCGCCAGAAGGGCAGTTTGACCGCCTTGGCGTAGTCGTCGGCGAAATCCAGCATGCCCGGGTTTTGCCGGTCGAGGAGGTGCACGAGCAGGAAGCCTTCTTTGATGCCCAGGTCACCATCGAAAGCAGTGTCTTGGACCATCAAACGCTGACCATCCGCGTCCAGGCTGTCTAAATCGAGGTAGCCTTGCTGCACCATGAGCGCCACCATACAGTCGTCGCCGGACAGCCTCAGGGTGTCGGGGCCTGTTGTTTCTTCACCGAGGGCCACCTCGACAGATTCTGATGACTCCGGAGCTTCATCCGCTGCGGTATCGTCGTTTTTGTTCTTGCGCTCGGCTCTGCGTTCTGCCTTTGCTGCATCGCGCTCCGTTTGAATGCTTTTGCGTTGGGCGCGCAAGGTGTCCAAGGGTACGGCGTCGATTCCAGCAAGGAAGGTGGGCCGCAGCGTGTCGAGCATGACGGTCATGATCTGCACCTGTGGCCAGACTTTGAGGACCATGGCCTCCAGCTCCTGGTATTTCTTGCGGTCCTCGTTGTAGGCTTTGATGTCCATGGCCCGCCAGTTGGGTCCACTGGCCGGAGCGATGACCTCGGCGGACCCCAGCAGGTGTACATAAGGCCGAAACGAGGCAGGCACTGAAGCTGTGTCAAGGGTCTCCTGCGCCTGGATCGGCCCAACGGTCCACATTGTTGCGCCCAATACCGCTGTCATGAACAACTTCCGCATCGTGCAATTTACCTTTCCAATATGTCCTACTCATTCTCCAAAGGTGATCGCGTCCGTTTCCTCCATGAATCGGGAGAGGGGCTCGTGATGGAGGTTGAGGATGGCGGAGCCACACTGCTGATTGAGGACAGCGATGGTTTTCCCATGCGGTTTTCCGCCAAGGAGTGCCTTCCTGTCCCCAACGCTGCGGAAGAGGCCAAGGCTTATGCGTCCAAAGACATCGCCAAGGGAGAGTTGCTCGAGCGCAATGTGGACGAGCACATCCTCAAGGCCTCTCAAAAGGACTTCGATGTGAAGTATCGAAACCCCGATGCGACCAACATGCGCAAGCGGGACGAGCACATGGAGGTGGACCTGCATTTCCACGCATTGACCGGGGCGCGAGACCGGGCGACGCCGCACGAGATGCTGTCGCTACAATTGGAGCATTTCGACCGCATGATGCGGCGGGCAGAGGAGAAGCGAATCCCCCGCATCATCTTCATCCACGGAGTTGGGCAGGGCAGACTCCGGCAAGAAATCAGGGATGCACTGACGGCGTATTGGCCGCATTGTTCGTGCCGCGAGGGGGACCCCCGCAAATATGGCCATGGAGCGACCGAAGTGCGCTTCGGTCAGCGCTGATCACTCGTCTTCGGCTTCGAGTCGCTGGCGCATCATGTCCGCCTCCGATACAGGGAAGACATAGCCTTCGAGGGTCACCTCGACGGGCTGCTCCAATGCCGCTGAACCTTTGAAAAGTAGCGTCATGCGTGGATCCCGGCTAAACTTGGTGTCGATGGAAATCCAACGGGTGGCGAGGCCGACATAGGTGCCGGTGGCGAGGCTCGCAAAACCGGGCTCAAAGCGCGGCCACAGCCGGCTGATGGCTATTTCTTCGGCATCTGCTTGGCTATCGGCCCAAATCTCTTCAATCTTGGTGCCGCCTTCGTACCAGAAATGGGCGCTCATGCGGCCTTCGATTTCTTGGTCTCCGGATACCCTTGACATCGCAATCGTGTCCAGCATGCGCGGGCTGAGTTGAGATTCGCTGCCAATCTTGGCTTCCCCAAGGTCTGTCAGGCTGTAGCGCATGCCCAAGGCAAGGTCACCGATGTGGGACATGGTGGCTTGCTCGGTCTGGATGATACGGCCATAGGCACTGTCCCCTGGCGTGTAGTACAGCGACATGGTGCCTTCCACTTTGCTTTTGGGACGTCCTGCTTCGCCTTCGAACCGCTGCACCAAGTCATAGTGAATCACCTTGGTAAAGGTGTAACTGGAAGGCCGCTCCGGCGTGCCACCGTATACCTGGTCAATCAGGCTTCCTGGGGTGACTTGTGCAGAGGTCGCCAATGCCGCGAACAACAGTGCGCTCAAGCACAGGGAAGAAGGAGAAGAAACCATGGGATGAAGGTAATCAAGGGGCGCCTCTGCCCGAAGCCAATCAGCGACGGTTTCGTGGACGGGGGTCCACAAAAGGACGGTCGCCGGGCAAGGATTGGATGGCGTCGATGTTTTGCAGCAGAGGCCACGGCGAGGTCGGTTTCTTCCCCGGGACAAAGGCGTCAAAAGTCATGTCCGGCCCGTAAAAAGCGGTGATGCCCGTGAGGTGTGGCTCGTTTGGGGCGAGGTGATCAAATACAATGCGCTCGGCATGGCCTTGTTTGCCTCTTGCAGCTGGCTGATAGCGGAGGGATACCTGCACAGCGTCTGCATATTCGAGCACCCACCGCCGCGTCATGCCACGCGGTCCGTCCAATACTGGAGCGCCAAATCGGAGGCCGCGGCTGCGCCACTCCAAAGGCTCGATGACCTTGCGGGTGACTTGCGCATCTGCGTCGTCCCAACCGAGGAGCAGCCAAGTGTCTTTGTCGACAGGGTCGGGCACCATTTCGTAATACAGGGCTCCCCACCATTCATCCGCAGCGACCGCCCGTTGCAGGTGTGGCGCATCTGCACTGCTGGCGTCGTACAGACGGGTGAACTCCCAAGGTTCACGCTCGGATGGACGGAAGGCGACAAGTCCCGCATAAGATGAGGTTCGGTCGGGCTGCGGCCAATTCCAGGTGAGCACCATTAACCGGCCATCAGAGGAGGTAACAGCGGCGAGGAAATCAGGCTTGGGGCCCGGACGATCGGGCGCTTCATCGGCAGCCAGCAGGGCTTCCAACCGATCGCTCAGGCTGTCACTGATGGCTTTGCATGCGTCTCCTTGACAGGTCCTTAGCGACTGGTGAATGGGCTTGACCGAAGACAAGTCCCGCATTTGTCCTTGGGCGGCCATCGAAATGAGGCAGGCAAGAGCCAAGGCAGCTGCGCCAGCCATATGGCGGGACGTCGAAAACGGGGGGGGCATCATAGAGCGCATCACAGGAAGTGGGATGATGCGCCAAGGTGCATACAGTTTGGCAGCAGGAGGGGCCACCAACAAAAAAAGTTTAGACACTGCCACCCTGATGAAACGGGCGAAGCGGCTGGTCATTGCCTCGAAGAGCGCAGGCCCTTTGTGATCAGAGGTGCATGAAGGCCTTTTTGGCCAGCAGCTGGTCCTCGGTCTCCTCATGATCGGGGTCGTCCACGCAACAGTCGACTGGACAGACTGCGGCGCATTGGGGCTCGTCATGGAAGCCCACGCAT
>JAKMCW010000148.1 GCA_022428205.1 Flavobacteriales bacterium | reverse complement strand
CTGATGCTCGCAGGCATCATCGCGCTGGGCCTCTTCGTGGCGCCTGAAACCACACACCGTACCATCGGGTGGCTTGCCCAACGGAACTGGCTCAGCCGCTGGAGTGAGGGCATCACCCAATTTGCAGACGACCTGAAGTTGAGCGCAAGAGAAATGCAATCGCTGCCACTGCAGCTCTGGGTAAGCGCCTTTGGCGCCACCATGATGAGCTGGACCGCCCGTTTCTTGACGCTGGTGGCCGTCATGGCGCTGGTGGTCGCGCCTCTCGGCGCATTGGACCCCCTCACCATCGTGGCCCGTCAGCTCGTCATGTGGGTCTATTTGCTGATCAGTCCTACGCCGGGTTCGAGCGGCGTTGCGGAGTGGCTTCTGGGGGCCTTTTTCGAACCTTGGTTTGCGCTTTCTGCTTCCCTTGTGGCACCCGCCATGACCATGTTAATCTGGCGCATGGCCACCCATTTCATCTACCTGCTGCTTGGAGTGTTGGTGATTCCCGGATGGTTGAGACGGACACGGCGCCCAGAGTAGGGCCGGAGTTCCGACCTTTGTATCATGTCGAACGAGAACAAGACACAAGGCTTCAGTACCCTTGCGGTGCATGCCGGAGTGGAACCCGATCCCGGAACGGGAGCCATCATGACCCCGGTATACATGACCTCAACCTATGTGCAAGAGGGCATTGGTCAGCACAAGGGCTACGAATACAGCCGTTCTTCTAACCCCACCCGCGATGCGCTGGAAGCGGCTTTTGCCGCCTTAGAAGGGGGCCAACATGGACTGGCCTTTTCGAGCGGACTCGCAGCGGTGGACGCCGTCATGATGACGTTGCGCCCCGGAGACGAAGTCATCGCAGGTGACGACCTCTACGGTGGTACGCGCCGGCTTTTCACTACCCACTACGAGCCCCTGGGCATCCGCTTTCACTTCGTCGACACGCAAGACGCGGCCAATGTGGCGGCAGCGCTCAATGACCGCACCCGCCTCGTGTGGTTGGAGACGCCCACCAATCCCCTGATGCGCATCACGGACATTGCTGCAGTGGCTCAGCTGCTCGAAGGGCACTCCGCCAAGTTGGCCGTGGACAACACATTTGCGACCCCCGCATTACAGCGCCCCTTAGAGTGTGGTGCTGACATCGTCATGCACAGTGTGACCAAATATTTGGGTGGACACTCCGACGTGGTGATGGGCGCCTTGATGACCAAGGATGCCGAAACCGATGCTGCCCTGCGCACCCTGCAAAACAATGTCGGCGCCATTCCCGGTCCCATGGACTGCTTCCTTGTGCTGCGCGGGATCAAGACCCTCGGCATTCGCGTTCGACAGCATTGCGTCAATGGCCGCGCCATCGCGGAATGGCTCGCCGCGCACCCAAAAGTGGAGAAGGTGTATTGGCCCGGACTTCCCGGCTCTCCCAACCATGACGTGGCTGCGCGTCAGATGAACGACTTCGGGGGCATGATCAGCTTCACGCTCGCCGATGACAGCCTCGCGGCTTCCCGCAAGGTGTGTGAGTCCACCAAAGTTTTTGCCCTGGCAGAATCGCTCGGCGGTGTAGAGAGCCTCATCGAGCATCCCGCTCTGATGACACACGCCTCGGTACCTGCCGACCAACGTGCCAAGTTGGGCATCAATGACAGCCTCATCCGCATCAGCTGCGGTGTAGAAGACAGCGAAGACCTCATCGCCGACCTCGCCCAGGCCCTCGACGCATGATGCGCGACAGCGAGCAATCTTTGGCCGTTGTAGGCGCCGGACTCGTCGGCAGCCTGTTGGCCCTTGTCCTCGCCAACCGCGGGCACCGCGTGACGGTTTACGAACGACGACCCGACCCGCGGAAAGTGGGAGACGCCGCTGGGCGGTCCATCAACCTCGCCTTGAGCGAGCGCGGGTGGCGCGCCTTGGAAGTGGCTGGTGCCATGGATGCCGTGCGCCGCATCGCCATGCCTGTGAAGGCCCGCTGCATGCACGATACAGCCGGAAAACTGACCTATCAGCCATACGGATTGCCCAACCGTGGGCGTTTTGGGGACGACCAATGCATCTACTCCGTAGCGCGTGGGCCATTGAACCGCATCCTGCTCGAAGAAGCAGAAGCAACAGGCAAGGTCGAAGTCAAATTTGACCATGCACTGCGCGACTTTTCAGAAGCCGAACACGGCGTGGAAGTGCGATTCAACAATGACACCACCGCCCGCCACGACCGCGTGTTTGGTACCGACGGGGCTTTCAGTGCGGTCCGCTCTCGCATGATGCGGCGAGACCGGTTTGACTTCAGTCAATCCTACCTCGAACACGGCTACAAGGAAGTGGCCATGCCGCCCAATGCTGCAGGGGACTTCGCCATCGATCCGGAAGCCCTGCACATCTGGCCCCGCGGACATTTCATGTTGATGGCCCTGCCCAACCCGGACAAGACCTTTACCTGCACCTTGTTTGCGCCTTACGAAGGTGAAGACGCCTTTGATAGCATCGAAGATGCCGCAAACGCCCGCGCCTATTTCGAGGAGCACTTTCCGGACGTGCTGCAGCACTTGCCCCACTTCGAAGAAGAATGGGCCTCTCACCCCACGAGCTCGCTCGTGATGACGCGGTGCAACCCATGGCACCACGGAGACCGGGTGGTCTTGCTGGGCGACGCTGCCCACGCCATTGTGCCCTTTTACGGCCAGGGTATGAACAGTGGATTTGAGGATGTGCGGGTGCTGGCAGACATGCTCGACACCCACAACGGCGACCCTCAACCCGATCAATGGGGACGGCTCCTCCGCACCTTCAGTGATGAACGCAAGCCCAATGGAGATGCCATCGGCGATCTGGCGTTGCGCAACTTCATCGAGATGCGCGACCGGACGGGAGACCCCCGCTTCCTTTTGCGCAAGCGCATCGAGCGCCGATTGACGGCTGATTTTCCAGAACAATGGACGCCTCTGTACTCCATGGTCACCTTCTCCCACCTGGCGTATCGCGACGCGCTCGCCTTAGGGGAAATCCAAGACGGCATCATGGAAGAAGTCATGGCCCGCGAAGACATCGAAACCTGCTGGGACAGCGATGAAGTGGCCCAACACGCCCTCGCCCTCGCCGCAGAGCGTATGCCCAGTCCCACGCCATGAAGAAGCTCGAACACATCGGCATCGCTGTGGAAGACCTCGAAGCCGCAGAAAAGGTGTTTGGCGAGGTCCTCGGCACCCCTTCTTACAAGCGGGAAGAAGTCGCTGGAGAATCTGTGCTCACCTCATTTTTTCAGGCGGGATCGGCCAAAGTTGAATTGCTGGTTCCCACCTCTGAAGACAGTGCGATCGCTCGCCACCTCGAAAAACGCGGGGCTGGCTTGCACCACATCGCCTTCCATGTGGATGACCTCGAGGCCGAATTGGACAGGCTGAAATCGCTCGGATATCGGGTGGTTACCCCTCCCAAGAATGGGGCAGACGGCAAGCGCATCGCGTTTCTGCATCCCGGCGATACCGCCCGGGTGCTGATTGAGCTGTGCACGGACGCTTGACGGCCCCTAAAAAAGCCCCATAATAGAAGCGCCCCAGACGTTTCCAGGGCGCTTTACTTAACCAAATTGCTTGCCTGCCACGCTTGCTTCGTGGCACTAACGGCTTGAATGCGTGCCGTTAACAATTCAAACCTACATCGGACCTTTTATGTGCCATGTAGGAAGGCAATTTGTGCTTTCTGTCAGCATAAGCCTACGCGCCTAAATGTGTACCTAAAGTGGTCCGAAAACGAAAGCGCCCCGGACGTTTCCAGGGCGCTTCACTTAACCAAATTGCTTGCCAGCCACGCTTGCCTCGTGGCACCAACGGCTTATGCGCGCCGTTGACAGAACAAACGTAGCAACGGGTGTGGTGTTATGGCGTAGGAGCCACTTTGACACCTTTTGTCGGCTTTAGACTACAACCCGTAAGAACCCTTACACGACCCCTTGGTCGATCATGGAATCGGCTACCTTGACGAAGCCGGCGATGTTGGCGCCCGTCACATAGTCTACCGTTCCGTCGTCTTGACGTCCGTATTTGACGCACTGGGCATGGATGTCCTTCATAATGCGCTGAAGGTGACCATCGACCTCTTCCGAAGTCCATGACATTCTCAAGCTGTTTTGTGACATTTCCAGGCCTGACGTCGCAACACCCCCTGCATTGGAGGCCTTGCCCGGTGCAAACATGACGCCCGCTTTTTGGAAGCACTCAACGGCTTCCGGTGTGCACGGCATGTTGGCCCCTTCTGCGACAGCTTGACACCCACCGTCCACAAGGGCTTGGGCTTCACTGCCATCCAATTCGTTTTGTGTGGCGCAGGGAAATGCGAGGTCGCACTTCAAATCCCACGGATCCTGACCCGCACGGAACGTCACCCCTTCATGGGCATCGGCATATTCGCTGATGCGGCCGCGGCGCACTTCCTTGAGGTCCTTGATCCAAGCGAGCTTCTCCTCCGTCAAACCGGCGGGATCATGGATGCTGCCTTTGCTGTCACTCAGGGCGATCACCTTGCCGCCCAGTCGCAAGCACTTTTCGGCGGCGTGCAAGGCGACATTGCCCGAACCGCTGATGACCACCGTCTTGCCGTCGATGGAATCGTCCTTGGTCGCCAGCATCTCCGCCATGAAATACGTCGCCCCATATCCTGTGGCTTCTGGCCGAATCAACGAACCACCCCAGGCGGGCTTCTTGCCGGTAAGCACTCCTGTGAACTCGTTGCGCAGGCGCTTGTACTGACCGAACATGTATCCGATTTCACGGCCGCCTACACCGATATCGCCGGCCGGCACGTCCGTGTCCGGACCGATGTGGCGACTGAGCTCCGTCATGAAGCTCTGGCAGAAGCGCATTACTTCTGCATCTGTCTTGCCCTTGGGGTCAAAGTCCGAACCGCCCTTTCCGCCGCCCATAGGCAGGGTGGTCAGGGAGTTTTTAAAGACCTGCTCAAACCCGAGGAACTTGAGGATGCTCAAGTTGACACTCGGATGGAAGCGCAAACCGCCTTTGTATGGTCCTATGGCCGAATTGAATTCGACGCGATAGCCCCGGTTGACCTGGATGTTGCCTTCGACATCCGTCCACGGTACGCGGAAGGAAATGACGCGTTCCGGCTCGATCATGCGTTCGAGCAAGGCGTGGCCCTGGTACTTGGGGTTGCGCTCAATAAAGGGAATGATGGTCTCTGCGACCTCTTCGACAGCCTGCAAAAACTCAGGCTCGTTGGGATTGCGGCGTTGGGCTTCAGCCATGAACGCCTGGACACGAGGGTGCTCCATGTTACGTAAGGTGACGTTTCGATTGACGTGCAGTGCGAAAGTAGCTTGAAGCGGTGTGGAATGCGCACTTCAAGGGATGAAGATTTATGAGCGTCCTCCGGTGTTGAAAATCCAAAGGGTCAAAGGGAGCGGGTGCGCCCGCCATCTACAGGCAGGTTGATGCCGCTGATGTAGGCTGCGGCCGGGCTGCAGAGGAAGGCAATGGCTGCCCCAATTTCTTCTGCCTCTCCAAGCCTGCGCAGTGGGACCGCTTGTGCCATGCCAGAGAGCACCTGCTCGGGTGTTTGTCCGGTCTTGGCAGCCTTGGCCTCTGCGATTTGGTCCAGGCGGGCCGTGCGGGTGGCTCCGGGCAAAACATTGTTGACGGTAATGCCGTCGGGACCCAGCTCGTTGGCCAATGTTTTGGCCCAATTGGCCACGGCGCCGCGTACCGTATTGGACACGCCCAGGCCGTCCAGCGGCTGTTTGACTGAGGTCGAAATCACGTTCACGATGCGCCCACCACCGGCTGCACGCATGCCAGCGAGGACGGACTGAACGAGGCGCTGGTTGCACACCAAATGTTGGGTGAAGGCCGCGAGATAAGCTTCGGGGTCTGCGGCATGCGCAGGGCCTCCCGGAGGTCCCCCTGTGTTGTTGATGAGGATGTGCACGGGGGCACGGTCCACCACACTGCGGGCGGCCGCGGCAACAGCATCAGGCTGCGTGAAATCTGCCACTGCGGTGGCATGCCCATCCCCGGGAAGTCCTTTTACGGCGGCTTCCAGGCGCTCGGCATTGCGGGCCATGAGGGTGCATTTGGCCCCCAATTCAGCCAGCTCCTTGGCCGCCGCCAAACCGATTCCTTGGGATGCCCCACAAACGAGGGCGTGTTTTCCTTTCAGGTCGAGTCGCATAGGCGCAAGGTACCCCCGTATCTTCGTCCCATGTTGACCGGTATCCAACACCTCCACGGGGCCCTGCGATGGGTCGTCCTCATCCTCATGTTGCTCTCCATCATCAAAGCCTTCTCCGGCATGTCGGGAGGCCGCAGCTTTGGCAAAGGGGATTACAAACGTGGCCTCTTCACCATGATCGCATTGCACCTCCAATTGGTGCTCGGCTTCGCCCTCTACTTCGGCAAAGGATGGAGCAGCAAGCTGGGCAATGCTGAAGCCATGGGCAATGCCGTCATGCGCTTCTTTTCGTTGGAGCACATGGTGACCATGCTCTTCGCCGTGATCCTGGGCACCTTGGGCCACAGCCTTTCCAAGCGCGCTGCGGACGACCGCACCAAATTTCGCCGTCAGGCCATCTGGTTTACGGTGTCCCTTGTGCTGATCTTATCCAGCATTCCTTGGCCCTTCCGTCCCGGTTTCGAAGCATACGGCTGGTGGTGAATCCCCTGCGCATGCTCATGATGCCGTTGGCGGGGCTGTTGCTGCTCGCCAGTTCAGGCTGCGGCGAATCTGCACCACAAGCGGCCCCCTCCGGCGACCAACAGGTCAGCGAGGCCCAGGCCAGGGCACTCTATATCCGCAAGTGCTCACTCTGTCACGGCGACGACGGGAAGCTCATGGCTTCCAAGTCTCCTGACTTGAGCCTGTCCGACCTGACCTTGGAGGAGCGCATGGCCCTCATCACTTACGGCAAAGGCACCATGCCAGGCCAAAAAGACGTGTTGAACAAGGCAGAGATTAGGGCGGTCGCCCAGTACATCGAACGGTTCAGAGACTGATGCTGGAGAAGCCCCTCGCCCGGAAAGACGGCAAGCCCGAGCGCGCCGTGCTCGTTGGACTCGCCACCCGAGACCAACCGCGCGCACTGCTCGCCGAATACCTCGATGAACTTGAATTCTTGGCGCGCACTGCCAACGCCGAGACCATCCACACCTTCACGCAATCGCTCGAGCACCCCGACGTCCGCACGTTTGTCGGCAAGGGAAAGTTTCAGGAAATCACCGAATACATCGAGGAGCACGACATCGACCTGCTCATTTTCGATGACGAATTGAGCCCCTCCCAACTCCGTAACCTCGGCGAAGCGCTGCCCGAGACCAAGGTCCTGGACCGGGCCAACCTCATCCTCGACATCTTCGCACAGCGCGCGCGCACTGCCCACGCCAAAACACAAGTAGAGCTCGCCCAGTATCAATACCTGCTGCCACGGCTGACCAACATGTGGACCCACCTTCAAAAACAGAAAGGGGGCATCGGCATGAAGGGTCCAGGAGAGAAGGAAATTGAAACAGACCGCCGGATCATTCGGGACCGCATCAGTGCCCTCAAGAAGGACCTGGCCGCCATTGACCGCCAGATGGCCACACAACGTGGCAACAGGGGGGCTTTGGTGCGCGTTGCCCTCGTGGGCTACACCAACGCGGGAAAGTCGACCCTGATGAACCGCCTTGCGAAGTCGGAAGTCTTTGCCGAGGATAAGCTCTTTGCTACACTGGATACCACCGTCAGGAAAGTGGTCGTGCACAACCTGCCTTTCCTCCTCAGCGATACGGTCGGTTTTATCCGCAAGCTGCCCCACCAGCTCGTTGAGAGCTTCAAGAGCACACTCGATGAGACCCGCGAGAGCGACCTGCTGGTGCACGTTATCGATGTGTCACATCCACAGTTCGAAGACCACTTGCGCGTGGTCGAGGAAACCCTCGCAGAAATTGGCGCGGGAGCCCAGCGCACCATGTTGATCTTCAATAAGATTGATCAGCTCAAAGACCCAGAAGGCGAGGTAGACCGTGAGTTGCTCATCGAAGGGCTGCGCCGACGGTTTGCCGACCACGACGGGCCCGTGCTGTTTCTCTCCGCCAAGACAAAGGAAGGCATGGACAGCCTCCGGGAGGTGTTGTACGCCGAGGTCCGGGAGCTGCATGTCCAGCGTTTTCCTCACAACCATTTCCTTTACTGAACCTCCTCACCCACCACATCCATGGCCGGAATTCGACAGGAACGCCTCGCGGCATTGCTTCAAAAAGAAATCGGAAGCCTTCTCCAGCGTGAAGCTTCTATGCGCTTCGGCGGGCATTTCATCACTGTGACCACGGTTCGGTTGACGCCGGATTTGTCCCTCGCGCGGGTCTACCTCAGCTTCATGCCCATCGCTTCGGTCGGCAAGCCAGAAGAAGGCCTTGCGTTGGTCGAGGCGGAAGCCTTCCACATTCGTAAAATCCTCGCTGGCAAAGTCGGCAAGCACTTGCGCAAAATGCCCGAGCTGCGGTTTTTCCTGGACGACAGTCTCGACCGCTACGAGGAAATTGACGGCTTGCTGAAGGACGACTGAAAGCGTTCAGGGGCCGCACGGAACCCCAAACCCTGAGAGGAGGACGAGGACATCTGAAACGAAGGTCACCCCATCGCCTGTGAGGTCGGCAGGACAGGGTGGGTCGGCATTTGCGCAGCCGAAGTCGCCCAACAAGAGCACCAGGTCTGCCACCGACCGGATTCCATCCCCGTTGAGGTCACCATTGCAACCACAGGTCCACGCTGCAGCATCCAGGGCATCCAACCGTTGCCACAGCAATTCATCAAAAGAAGAACCTGCCAGCACGCCGTCGCCGGCATCGTTCCCCATGCGGATGATGACGCGGTCCGACGAGGGAATCACATAGAGCTTTTGGTCATTCTTACCCAGTCCCGCCACCAAGTCTGACGGTGCACTGGGTATGAGGGGGCCGGGCAAGACAAGCTGCGTCGTGGCCACCTGATAAGCCGATTGTCCATTGAGCCACCACAGGTGCCCATAGGACGGATTTAACGCCTGACTGGGGCTCATGGCCTGCGCCAGATAGCCCGGGGGCAGGATGGTGTCGCCTGCCCAGATGCCCTGACGCAGGGCCAACAACCCAAAGCGGGCCATGTCACGTGGCTTGCTAAAGAGCACGCGGTTGAATCCCGAAGGCAAATAGAACATGGACGTGCCGATGGGTTGATTGAGCCGGGTCGCGAGGTACAGGTTGTGCCCCATCCCCGTGGCCTCAGCGAGGACTTCCGTCAGCTGCGTGTAGACACCATTGTGATAGGCCCACCGTGCGCCAGGGTCGTCCAGGCACCCCAAACAAGCAGGCAAAGTGCAGTCCAAGTCCGGCGCGCTGTCGTCCAAGCCCGAAGTCATGGTCAACTGATTGAGCACCGTGATGTCGGGCTCCGTTTCAGGACAATCTGTCCAACCCATGCCCAAGTAATCCGAGGTGTGATTTTCCAAACCGAGAAAGCCTTCATCTGCGGCCTTCCCAATCAACGCTCCTGTCACCACTTTGCCTGCAGAGGCCCAATACCAAAGGCTGTCTTGCGTGAAGCCATCGAAATACCATTCCACGGCCATCCGCCCGCTTTGCAACACGATGAAGGCCTTGGTTTCCCTGTCGTCGAGAAAATCTGCGAGGGAATCCATGCCCTCGTTGCACCAACCCAGGAAGAGCTCGGGGGCCACGGTTTCCCAATCCCCCGGACCATCTCCAGACGGTACATAGGTGCTTTGGGCCGTTCCTGAGGCCGTTCCCGAGAGCCACAACAGCATGGCCAGCCTGAAAAGAATCCGTATCCGCATCGCTTGAATGCC
>JAKMCW010000144.1 GCA_022428205.1 Flavobacteriales bacterium | reverse complement strand
AGTGTGGATTTACCCTGATGCGCAAGGTTTGACACCGAGGTATGATCAAGAGCCTTATGAATTGGCACCGCCGGGAGAGCCGCTGACTTGCATGGTGTCTCCAGATGGAGAGGCCGGGGTCAAGATTCACCAAAAGGCCTGGTTCCACATGGGCCGTCTCAATGAAGGCCAAAGCATCGTCCAAGACCTACATGGCGCCGGCCAGGGCCTGTACATCATGGTGCTGGAAGGGGCGGCTGCAGTGGCAGGCCAAGCGTTGAAGCGGCGAGATGCCATCGGAGTGTGGGACACTCAGAACGTAAAAATTGAGGCGTCCTCAGATTGTCAGGTCATGGTGATTGAGGTGCCCTTGCTGTGGTAAATGTGCGTTGGAAAGTATCGCAGAGGAGGTGATGTTTCTCCTGTTTGAACGAAGGAAGGCCTGTATTTTGTTCTGTCAAGAATTCCGATGAGAAAGCTGCTCAACCGCCTCGGGCGAAGGATGTTGGAACGCGAAGTGCCTGCAGTGCGCGAGCGCAAAGGGCAACGGTTGGAATCCCATACCCGGGTCGGCATCCTCGTACCTGCTGTGACCTCCGCCCAGCGCCACCAGCTCAAAAGTTTGGTGGAGGGACTGCAGGATGGCATCGCGGTGGACGATTGGTGCATTTTGGCGTACACAGGAACGACGCGCAAGGCCCACGCAAAGTCACGTGCCCAGCGGATTAAGAAGTTGGGTGGCGGTCAAGATGTCCCACCGGATTTTCCGCAGATGGCCTCCGTTAAATACCTGTGGTGGGACGAATGCAATCCCTTTGGATTGCCACAAATTGCGCCGGATTCCTTGGGCGCGGTGGATGTATTGATTTCCCTCGACAAACACACGGCCAACTTGCCTTTGTGGGCATTGATGCGCCGTTCAGAAGCGGCCTTTAAAGTGGGCCCATTGCGGCCGGATGATGGTACCTTGGACTTCATGTTGACGTGGCCGGAGGAAGGCGACATGCTATCCTTTGTACAATTGGCGTTCCATTATTTGAAAACCCTCGACTTGAAATGAGCAAGCGATTCCAAGGATTAGGCGTAGCCCTGATCACCCCATTCACGCCTGACGGTGCCATTGACTTTCCTGGATTGGAGCGGATGGTCCACCATGTGTCGTCCAGTAAGGCGCACTACATCGTTGCCTTGGGCAGCACGGGTGAGGCCCAGTTGTTGTCAGGCGAAGAGCAAAGGCGGGTCTTGGACTTCGTCATGGAGGTCAACGCGGGGCGCTTGCCCATCGTTGCCGGATTTGACGGTCAGGGTGGAACCGCGGCGGCAGCCGATCGGATATCGAGGTTGGACCCCAAGGGGCTCTCGGCTTTGTTGGTCAGTCCGCCGGCTTATGTGAAGCCTGGTCAAGCGGGTATGAAGGCCCATTTCAAGGCGCTTGCAGCAGCATCACCGCTGCCCATCATCATGTACAATGTGCCTTCTCGTACAGGCGTGACCATGGCCCCGGAGACCATCATAGAATTGGCACAGGATTGTCCTGCCCTCATTGGCCTGAAGCAAGCGAGTGATGACCTTGTCGCGTTCCGCGCGATCAAATTGGGGGTGCCAGACTCCTTTGTCCTGTTGTCGGGTGACGATGAAAACGCCATTCCCATGATGGCGTTGGGTGGAGATGGACTCGTGAGCGTCATTGGCAACGCATATCCCGATGCTTGGGCATCTGCCATGGACCTCGCATTGTTTGGCTCCGTGAAGGAAGCTGAACAGGAGTTAAATGTGTACCAAGCGTTGTTGGATGCCTTGTTCATCGAGGGCAATCCGACCGGGATCAAGGCGGTATGCGCATTGCTCGGACTGTGCGGTCCAGACACACGTTTGCCGCTCATGCCGGCCAGCGCGGTCCTGCGGGAAACGTTGTACGGTGCTGTAGCTGCTCTCGACGTGGTCAAGGCGCCCGCCGAGGACTAAGCGCCATGGATTGGGGTGCCGACCGAATGCTCAGGCGGGGAGGCCCTGCTTGACCGCGATCACCTCTTTGCAGGCCTCAACGATGTTACTGGGGCCGAGGCCGTATTTCTCGAGCAATTGCGCAGGAGTACCACTTTCTCCGAAGGAGTCGTTGACCGCCACGAAGCGCTGTGGCGTAGGTTGGTGACGCGCGAGGCAGGCCGCCACACTCTCACCGAGGCCACCGTTGCGCTGGTGTTCCTCTGCTGAAACCACACAATGGGTGCGGCTCACACTTTCGATGAGTGCACTTTCATCCAAAGGTTTGATGGTGTGCATGTCCAAGAGGTCGACCGAGATGCCTTCGGCGGCCAATTGACGCGCGGCCAAAATGCTGTTCCAGACAAGGTGTCCGTTGGTGACGATGGTAACGTCAGCACCGGTCATGACGCGCCGCGCTTTACCGATGACAAACGGCGTATCCGCCCCAGTGATGATGGGCACCTTGGGCCTTCCGAAGCGAAAGTATACGGGGCCGTCGTGTGCGGCGACCGCATGGGTGGCATTGCGCGTCTGCTCATAATCACAGGTGTGAATTACGGTCATGTGGGGAAGCATCTTCATCATGCCCACATCCTCCAGAATTTGGTGAGTGGCGCCGTCTTCACCCAAGGTGAGTCCGCAGTGCGATGCACAGATTTTGACGTTTTTGCCGCTATAGGCCACACTCTGCCTGATTTGATCGTAGACCCTTCCCGTCGAGAAGTTGGCAAAGGTTCCCGTGAAGGGGATCAATCCGCCAATGGTCAAACCGGCTGCAACCCCCATCATGTTGGCTTCAGCAATTCCGGCCTGCTTGAAGCGTTCTGGAAAAGTGTCGCGGAAAGCGTTCATCTTCAGTGAGCCGGTGAGGTCTGCACAGAGTGCGACAACGCGGTCATTGGATTGCCCCACTTCCAAGAGGCCTTGCCCAAATCCGCTGCGGGTATCCTTACGGGTGAGCCCGTCGAGTGTGGCCTGGTCGGCCGAGATGAAGTCGATCATGGTTAAAAGTCGATGTGGTGATTGCCACCGGCGCGAATATCTAGCGGCCGCGTTACGGTGAGGTCAGTTTTGGCTGCGTGTTTTGCACGGAACATCACCATGTAGGGGCCCGGCTGAAGATGATATCGACCAGAAGGATCTTGTCCCGAAAAGGGGACCACCATTTTGCGTTGGCCTTCTCCCAAGTATAGAATGCCGCCATATCCCGCTGTGCCTGTGTTGAGGGTGAGCAGACCAGGTTCCGGAATGGAGACCGGAACGATGCGTCCGTCTTTGATGCGAACGTCTTCGACCCTGACAATGGGGGTGGTGTTGAATTCGAGGTCATAGGTCCCGGCGAGGTAACGCTCTCTGGTTCCAACTTTCTGCGTGTGCACATGGGCACAGCTGTCTTTGCGGGTCACCCGCACTTCACATTCGAGCAGGGCGCTTCGGGGCCGGGTATCTGTGAGGTCGATAAAACCAGTCGGGACGGAGACCTTGATGTGGTTGTGCGTTTTGGCTTTGAGTTGGATGCCATTGAGGTGAACCGGGGGAATGGTGTGCACCGTGAGGTCGTACTGGGGGATGGGGTTCAATGAAAGCGTGTCCGGAACACCATTGGTATTGAACGTATGTACGGCTTCGAGCACAGGTTGGCCCGATGGCCGCTCGAGCAGGTCTATGGCAAAATTGGTGACAGTGGGCTTACCACTTGCGTCGAGCAGGTCAATCTGTGCTGTTGTGCTGTGGATGGCCTGATCGATCACGATGCCGAGGACCTCCTTGAAGACTTCCGGCCGGGAAGCATCGAAGTATCGGCCCACGCACTGAAAGGTGTCGCGGTACTTTTCCTCCAACCCGATGCCGATGATGAACGGTTTGATTGTGATGCCTTGCGCTTGAAGGGCCCTGGAAACAGCGCAAGGGTCCTCATCACAGGCCTCGATGCCGTCCGTAATCAGC
The DNA here is from genome assembly GCA_022428205.1 of Flavobacteriales bacterium. GTDB lineage: Bacteria > Bacteroidota > Bacteroidia > Flavobacteriales_D > Sanyastnellaceae > UBA8752. Next base: position 2,276 of record JAKMCW010000144.1, on the reverse strand, counting down.
AAGATGACATTTCGCCCCGGTTCTTCGCGCATGGCGAAGTCGTCTGCCGCTTTGAGCAGTGAGCGCGCAATCGGCGTGGTGCCTTGGGCCCTGAGCTTTTTGAGCTCCTGTTGGATGATCAAATTTCGGCCAGGCCCGATGGGGACCACCAATTCGGTGTCGTCACAATCCTGTTTTCCGGGCACGTGCTTGGTCCCGTGTCCGTATACCCGCAGGCCAAGTTCAAGCCCATCTTGTCCGTAGAGGCTGTCCAAGGAGGCAGAAAGCAGTTCACGGGCAACGTCCCATTTGCGGCGTTGCCCCCAAAAGGCATTCATGGAATTGGAGGCGTCGAAGACAAAGAGGATGCGCGTGGGCAATTCTTCATCTGGCGTTCCACTTTGGGCCGATGTCCTTTCGGGTATCAGCGTCAAGACGGTCGCCAAGGTGGCGCACCACCAAAGGGTGCGCGTGCTCATCAATAGTCGCTAAGCGGTGTGGTGAGCTGCCCGAGGGCTTCAGCCAGTTGGTCGTCGTTGGGGGCCACGCCGTGCCATTTGTGCGTGCCTTCCATGAAGTCGACGCCGCGGCCCATGTCGGTGCGCATCAGCACTACGACGGGCTTTCCTTGCCCTGCAGCTGCGCGTGCTTCTTTGAAGGCCACGTCTAAGGCGCCGAGGTTATGGCCGTCACATTCGAGAACATGCCAACCAAAGGAGCGCCATTTGCCTTCGAGGTCGCCCAGTGTCATTACGTCTTCAACAGCGCCGTCGATCTGCTGTCCATTCCAATCGACGAAGCTGATCAAGTTGTCAATTTTATGGTGTGCTGCATAGAGGGCGGCCTCCCAGATTTGGCCCTCCTGAAGCTCGCCGTCGCCGTGTAGGGTGTAAACCCAGCGGTCATCGCCGTTGAGCTTCTTGGCTTGGGCGGCACCGCAAGCCACGCTGAGTCCTTGGCCGAGTGATCCACTTGCGACCCGGATGCCGGGCAGTCCTTCCTCTGTCGCAGGGTGACCTTGTAAACGGGTATTCAGTTTCCGAAACGTCGCGAGCTCGCTGACATCGAAATATCCGCGACGTGAAAGGACGCTGTACCAGACGGGTGAAATGTGGCCATTGGACAAGAAGAACAGGTCTTCTCCTTTTCCATCCATGTTCCAGTTTTCTGGGGAGATGAGCATCTCGTCGAAGTAGAGCTTGACGAGAAAGTCCGTGCAGCCCAAAGATCCGCCTGGGTGACCGGAGCTGGCACCATGTACCATTCTGACGATGTCGCGGCGCACTTGCGTGCAGAGGTCGGGAAGGTGTGGGGTGTTTTCAGACATGAATGGAGCGTCGGTGAGTGTGCAATATTAAATCGGGGGATGGCCGATGGCGCGCAGTGTGAACAAAAGCAGGGAAAGTAGAGGGGGGAAGTCCGGGGGCTATCTTTGCCCCCTCAAAGCGCTCCTACATGGCACTGAAATGCGGCATTGTCGGATTGCCCAACGTCGGCAAATCCACCCTCTTCAACTGTTTGTCCAACGCGAAAGCGCAAAGCGCAAATTTCCCGTTCTGCACCATTGAGCCCAATTTGGGTGTCATCAATGTTCCCGATGAACGCTTACAGCGTCTGGTGGACATCGTCCAGCCCCAAAACACAGTGCCCACCACGGTGGAAATTGTGGACATCGCCGGACTTGTGAAGGGGGCGAGCAAGGGTGAAGGATTGGGGAATAAATTTCTGGCCAACATCAGAGAAACGCACGCGATTCTGCACGTATTGCGGTGTTTTGAAGATGATAACATTGTGCACGTTGACGGCTCTGTCGACCCGATCCGAGACAAGGAGGTCATCGACACCGAGTTGCAGCTCAAGGACCTCGAAACGGTGGATGCGCGGATTCAGAAGGTCGCCAAACAGGCGGGCATCGGCGACAAGGACGCCAAGAAGCAGCTCGACCTGTTTCAGCGTGTAAAGGCGGCTTTGGAGCAAGGCATTTCGGCGCGCGCTGTAGAGCGAGAGGAGTCAGAAGAGCCCATGTTCCAGGAGATGCAGTTGTTGACGGGCAAGCCTGTGCTTTATGTCTGCAACGTAGAGGAGACTGCAGTGGTCGATGGCAATGCCCATGTTGCACGGGTGAAAGAGATGGCAGCGGCTGAAGGTGCCGGAACCCTCATCATTGGAGCGGGCATCGAGGCGGACATCGCAGAGTTGGAAGATGCCGAAGAGCGGGAGATGTTCTTGGCCGATATCGGGTTGGAGGAACCCGGCGTGGCCAAGCTGATCCGCTCGGCATACGCACTCCTCGAGTT
>JAKMCW010000134.1 GCA_022428205.1 Flavobacteriales bacterium | reverse complement strand
ACCTACACCTTCACCATTACCGATGCAAATGGATGCACCTACAGCGAGCCATTGGTCATTGAAGAGCCCGAAGGCCTGGAAGTCACTTATGCTGTCACCGATGTGGCGTGTGCTGGAGATTGCAATGGCCTGATTCTGGCCGACATCCAAGGTGGAGAATTGCCGTACACCATCACGGTGACCGACCTCGACGGAGGCGATGCCAATCCAGGACAGCTATGCCCGGGGACATACGTGCACATTACAGAGGACGGCAACCAGTGCCTGATGACCGACACGTTGAGCATCGTCGGTCCCGACACCATCCAGTTCAGCTTCAGCGTATCCAACGTTCCCTGCAGCGGAGCGAGCAGCGGTCAGATTTGCTTGGACAGCTTGGAGGGGGGGACAGGAACACTGACACCGCAACTCGTGCCGTTGCCAACAGGCAGCCAAGACGGCAACTGTTTCAACGTTCCGGCCGGTGGCTATGACGTCCTCGTACAGGACAGCTTAGGTTGCACGAGTGATTTCTTCTCCGTGAGCGTAGAGGAACCCGCCTCCATTGAAATCATCCCTGGCATCAGCCCCATCTCCTGCACAGGGTTGGGCGATGGCATGCTCATTGTAAATGCATTGGGGGGCAGCGGAGCGTTGGAACTCTTGTCGCCCTTCATCATTCCTTCATTGCCCGACACCCTGTTCAACTTGGGCGCGGACTCACTCATGCTGGTGGTAGGAGATACCCTGGGCTGTATCGACAGCCTGCAAGTCGAGATCCCGGAGCCAGACCCCGTGATGTTGGACATTCTGACCACAGTGCTGCCTGAATGCGGGGGAGACTGCACCGGTGGTATCGAGGTGGCCATCAACGGAGGTACCGGTGTCTTGGAATTGTATCAAGACGCAGTATCTGACTCCACGGGCGTCATCCCCAGTGGATTGGTGAACCTTTGTGCAGGAACCTATCCGCTGTACCTCAGCGACGAGAATGGATGTTTGGACTCCACGGTGGTGGAGATTGTAGAGCCCGATCAGCTGTTGTTTGACATTACCGTCCAAAATGTGACGTGTACAGGCATGGATGACGGCGTGGCCATTATCGGCACCACCGGTGGATCCGGCGCCAGCGCTTGGGAATTTGTGGGAGGACCGGTTGATGTGCTCAACCTCTTTGAAGGAGAGTACTTCGTCTCCGCAGTGGATACTGCAGGTTGTACCGCCGACTCCAGCTTCTTTGTCGAGGCAGACATCATCACCGACATGGTGGTCGAGGTGTTCACGACGCCTGTAACGTGCTGGCAGACTTCAGACGGCACGGCCACTGCCGCTGTGACTGGAGGGCAGCAGCCCATCCAATTCGCATGGAGCGATCCCGATTCGCAAACCACGGCCACCGCCATTGGACTCGCAGAAGACGTGTACAGCGTGACCGTGACCGACAACATCGGTTGCACCCTCGGGTTCCTTGCCACGGTTGACCCCACTGAAGAATGTCTGTTCATTGCAGATGCCCTGACCCCCAATGGCGATGGCATCAATGACCGTTGGGTTGTGGGTGGACTCGAATTCTACCCCCAGAGTGAAGTGGAAGTCTTCAACCGTTGGGGACAATTGTTGTTCCGCTCGAAACCGGGCACCACATGGTGGGATGGCACTTACAATGGAGCCTTGCTTCCCGCCAGTGATTACTACTACGTGATTACGGTGGAGCCCGGTGTAGCTCCCATCACGGGAACAGTCACCCTTAAGTACTGATGACCATGAACACAGCACACAATTTCCGGAAACGTTCGCTCGGATGGAGCATGGTCGCGCTTGGTGTCATGGTGGCATTGACCGCTGAGGCCCAGCAATTGTCCAGGCAGAGTCAGTTTATCCAAAACCCGTTTCTCGTGAACCCGGCCTTTGCGGGTACGGAGTTGGGCACCTTTGCCTCACTCAGCCACCGCGAGCAGTGGGTAGGTTTTCATGGCGCGCCCTCGACCAGCAGTGTCACTGTGACCTCGAGTTTGCCGAACCGTTTTGGTGTCGGGTTCACCGTAGAGCGCGATGACCAAGGTGGGGCCTTCAGGCGCACGGGTATGGAGCTTTCAGGCACATACACGGTAGACCTGAACAACCAAGACGCCGTAGCCTTTGGCATTGGACTGATCGGTCGCAATACCCGATTTGATGGGTCAGACCTGCAGCTCTGGCAACCCGACGACCCCGCCATCACTGGGGCTGTGGAGAGCAAGTTTGCGTTTGACTCCCGGTTTGGTTTGATGGTGTTTGGTCAGCATTACCAGTTCGGATTGGCTGTGTCCAATCTGCTGCAGACGCCACTGGGGCTCGAGTCGGAGCCTACGGATTCCCGCAACCGAGGGGTGCGCCACTACGCCCTCACCGGACGCTACGATTACACCTTGGACGCCAGCTGGGTGATTCAACCCGCTGTGATGATGCGGTTCACGGAAATCACGCCGGTACAATTGGATCTCCACGCCCGCGCCTTGTACCAGAACCGGTACTGGGGTGGAATGGGCTTCAGACAAGGAGATGCATTGGTCCTGATGGTCGGAGCGACCTTCCAAGACATTCAGGTGGGATACTCCTACGATGCAGGGACTGGCGCCGTTGGGAATCTTTCACCCAGCACGCATGAAATCACGTTATCTTACGTACTGCCCAGGCAAGGAGCGGGATTCTCCCGCAGAGGTTTGGGAGGTCGACTGCTCGACCGGAATTTGATCATCCGCAATTGATAATGAACATGTTCAAGAATTTGGCCCTGTGCTGCGGTGCTTTGGCCATCGCGCTTTCGTCCACTGCCCAGTTCAAGGGGATCGTGGTAGAAGAAGTCGACAACAAAGGCACCGTGCCCGGCAAGACGTACCGCATCTATGCCCAGATGGAAGCAGAGGGCGACGTCGTCGACGCCATCTTTGGCGACGGGAATGACTACCTCGAGGTCAAGAGTACCGCGCCTTTTTACCAGCACGAACGCGGGGGCAACGCAGCCAATGAGCTACAGCGCTCCGACGTGCAGACCCTCGAGGGCCTCGCTTACGACAGTTGGGTGACCATCGGTTACGAAGACAACTACATGAACGCCTTGACGGCCTTCCTCATGGACTTTTCGGAGTTCGAAACGGGTGGTCGACTCTACACCAACAACGGCGCTTGGTTTGTGACGCCTGACATGCGTCAGGCTGCTGCAGGCCCTGATGGCAAGTTGCTTTTGATGCAGTTGACCACTGAAGGCGACATCTCAGGCCGCATCAATCTCCATGGCCGCACCCGCCCCGTGCCCATGAAGACTCAGCCGGACAGTCTCGCACCCCGTTTGATCGACGAGCGCAACATCGCCATTGAGATCAAAGGCTGATTCGGATTTAGCTGTTCCGCAGCGATGAATCGCAAAAAAGGCACCCTTGGGTGCCTTTTTTGTTATGCAGCGTTTCGTGCGGATCAATCGCAGCGCACCCCTTGAACAGCGGTGGAGTCGGCGACGAATTGTAAGGCGGCCGAATTGATGCAATAGCGCAGGCCTGTGGGCCTGGGGCCGTCTTCAAATACGTGGCCGAGGTGGCCGCCGCAGGCCGCGCAGGTGACCTCGACGCGACGCATGCCCCAGCTGTCGTCTTCCTTTTCTACGATGGCACTTCCTTCGGCGGGTTTAAAGAAACTGGGCCATCCCGTTCCTGACTCGAACTTGTGGTCAGAGTCAAACAGCGCAAGGCCGCAACCTGCGCATTGGTACTGTCCTTTTTCGTGGAGGTCCCAATACTCACCAGAGAACGCCCGTTCTGTGCCCTTTTCTCGCAGGACAAAACAGGCCATGTGGGGAAGCTCTTCCCGCCATTCGGCCTCGGATTTGTTGAAGGTTGTGGTGCTGTCGGTAAGGGCTTGCTCCCCGTTGGAAGCTGCGCCTTGTGCGCTGCACGATGGGGCAATGGCACAACAGGTCATCAGGAGGAGGGAGTGGAGGCTGTGTTTTGTCATGGCGTCTTGTGTTGTGTGTTCAGACGCTCCTTCAGGAACGCTGCCGTTTTGGACTGCACGGATTGTGCCACTTTTTCCGGGGTGCCCATCGCGACCAGCCCGCCACCATGTTTTCCGCCGCCAGGACCCAGGTCTACGATGTGGTCAGCCGCCGCCATGACATCGATGTTGTGCTCCACGCAAATGACCGTATGGCCTTGTTTGATCAGGGCGTCAAAAGCGGCGAGCAACTGAACCACGTCATGGAAATGCAGGCCCGTTGTCGGCTCGTCAAAGATGAAGACGGTGTGGCCTGCGCGGTCTCCTTTAGCGAGGAAGGCGCCGAGCTTGATCCTCTGGGCTTCCCCACCGCTCAGTGTGGTGGCGCTTTGGCCAATGCGGACGTAACCGAGGCCCACGTCGATCAGCGGGGCCAGCTTGCGCACGATGGATTTCTCTGCGGCCGTGGGTTTGGTGCGGGCGGCAAAAAAGGCCGAGGCATCCGCCACGGTCATCTCCAAAATATCGTGGATGCTGTGTCCGTCGACCAAGACTTCGAGGACGGCATCTGTAAAGCGCCGGCCCTTGCAGGCGTCGCAAGTCAATGTCACGTCGGCCATGAATTGCATGCCGATGGACACCCGTCCTTCGCCTTCGCAGGTTTCGCATCTCCCGCCACTGGTGTTGAAGCTGAAGACCGACGGCTTGTAACCCCGGTTGCGAGAGAGGAGCTGAGCGGCAAAACAAGCCCGCACATCGTCCCATGCTTTGACATAGGTGGCAGGGTTGGACCTGCTGCTCTTGCCAATGGGATTCTGGTCTACGAATTCAACCCCCTCAATGCGGTGAAAGTCCCCGGAGAGGCCGTCGCTTACCCCCGGCCGGTCACCTCCGAGGTCGAGGTGTCGTGTGAGCAAGGGATACAGGATGCGTTTGACCAAGGTGCTCTTGCCCGAACCGGACACCCCAGTGACCACATTTAAGGCCTGCAACAGGAACGTCGCATCTACACCCTGAAGGTTGTGTTCCTTGGCCTGAAGGACGCCCACTTGACCGGCACCGGGCCTGCGGGATGGGGGAATCTCAATGCCGAGTTCACCGCGGAGATACTGGGCAGTCAGGGAGTCTTTTGCCACCAGCAGGTCGGATTGGGTGCCCGAGAACATCACCTCCCCACCTTCAGACCCTGCCAAGGGCCCCATGTCGATCACGTGGTCAGCGGCGCGGATCACCGCTTCTTCGTGCTCCACAACCACCACGGTGTTGCCCAAATCACGCAGTCCGTTGAGCACCTTGATGAGCCGTTCCGTATCGAAGGGGTGCAGGCCGATGCTGGGCTCGTCGAGGACATAGGTGCTTCCAACGAGGCTGCTGCCCAGGCTGGTGCCCAATTGAATCCGCTGGCTTTCGCCGCCACTGAGCGATGCGGAACCGCGGTTCAATGTCAAGTAGCCTAGGCCAACGTCAAGCAGGAATTGCAGGCGGTGTTCAAGCTCAATCAGCAGGCGGTGCGCGATGGTGCGGTCGTTGTCGTTGAGGTTGAGTCCTTGCAGGACTTGCAGGACCTCATCGATGGGGCGGGACAACAAGTCTGGCAACGCATGCCCATCCACACGGACATAGGCGGCTTCCGGTTTGAGGCGGCTGCCACCACAGGCGTCACACGCTGTGCGCCCTCTGTAGCGGCTCAGCATCACCCGGTTTTGAATCTTGTAACTCTTGGCTTCGAGGCGTCCGAAGAAATCATCGATGCCCTTCCACCATTTGTTGCCTCGCCAGAGCATGCGGCGCTGGGCTGCGGTGAGCTCTACATAAGGTGTATGCACTGGAAAGTCGACCGCATGGGCGTGTTCCAAGACCCGCTGCTTGTATCGGCTCGCCTTTTCACCCCGCCATGGCGCGACGGCATCTTCATAGAGGGACTTTGAAGGGTCAGGGATGACCAGGTCCTCGCTGATGCCAATAACATGTCCAAAGCCTTCGCAACGGGGACAAGCACCCTGTGGACTGTTGAAGCTGAACAGATCTGGAGATGGCCATTCGAAGGCCATGCCGTCCAATTCGAACCGGTCGCTGAAGGCGTCTGTCCGGGCGCTTCCGTCGGGCTGCACCCAATGTAGGAGACAGTGCCCACGGCCCTCGTAAAATGCGGTTTCCACGGAGTCGGCCAGCCGGTGGTTAAACTCCTCGATGTCTCCATCTTTTGACGGAACGGCCAGGCGGTCGATGACCAATTCAAGGGCGTCCGGAAGTGGGGTGGTCTCTGTGACCGCTGCAGCCATATCGGCCAAGGCAATGGGCTGCCCATCGGCCCGGAGTCGTGCAAACCCCTGTTGTTGCCAAATGTCGAGTTGGGCCTTGAGCGGCCGGCCTTCGGGCAAGCTGACAGGGGCACACACCATAAAACGAATGCCGCTTTCAGCCGCATTGACGGCATCCACGACATCGGTCACGGTATCCCGTTTGACCTCTTGGCCAGAGACGGGGCTGTAGGTTTTGCCGATGCGCGCCCACATCAGTTTGAGGTGGTCGTGGATTTCGGTGACCGTGCCGACGGTGGATCGGCTGCTGCGAGAGGTGACGCGCTGTTCCACGGCGATAGCCGGGGTGAGGTTGTCAATTTTGTCCACGTCAGGTTTTTCCATGCGCCCGGCAAATTGCCGCACATAGGCGCTCAGACTTTCTACGTACCGACGCTGGCCTTCGGCATAGAGGGTATCAAAAGCCAAGGAGCTCTTGCCTGAGCCACTTAAACCGGTGATCACCGTGAGGGCGCCGAGGGGGAGGTCCACATCGACCCCTTTGAGGTTGTGCATGCGCGCACCTCGGATGCGAATCTCCCGGGGCAATTCCGCCGTGTTGTCCGAGGCGTGGCCTCCCTGAACAGGGGGTGAAGCAGGAAGGGGAGGCTCGGATTTTCTGGGCATGGGGCGAATTTCGGACAACGCGCCCGATGGGTCGTTAACACGCTTTGGGGCGCAGTGGTTCGCCTTTGGAATAAAATCTCCGTATATTAGAGAAGCAATGCAGCCCTCGCTGCGCATAAAACAGTAGGCCATACGTCAGACACTACCCTCACCGCACGTCACTTCCTGATCGGTTACCGTTCTACGGTGCGTGCACAATTCGTAGTGTCATGGCCCAACAGCCCAATCCCGACCGCGCGCTTATCGCGCAATTCCAACAAGGCGACCAACGCGCCTTCGACGTCCTGTTCACCCGTCACAGGGACCAGGTCTATACCAAACTTTACCTGCTCGTCCGCGACCACGATGTGGCTGCAGACCTCTTTCAGGATGTCTTCATCAAAGTGGTGGATGTCCTCAGGAGCGGCAAGTACAATGAGGAAGGGAAGTTTTTGCCATGGGTACTGCGGATCGCACATAACGCGGGCATCGACCATTTCCGCCGCCAGAAGAAAATGCCGTTGAGCAGGGGTACTGAAGAGTATGATTTGCTCGGGGGCCTGCAGGATGGCAGTCCCACCCGCGAAGAAGAAATCATTTCCGAGCGCATCCTTTCAGATGTACGCGGTCTCGTAGAGCTGTTGCCCGACGAGCAGCGTGAAGTGGTACAGATGCGCATGTACCGCGAGATGAGTTTCAAGGACATTGCAGATGCCACTGGTGTGAGCATCAACACAGCTTTGGGGCGCATGCGCTATGCGTTGATCAACCTTCGCAAGATGATGGCAGAGCAAGATGTGTCCCTCACGCTGGACTAGTATCACTGAGCGACACACCGAAAAATCAAAGGGCCGGGCAATAACACCCGGCCCTTTGCGTTGATAGGGCGTCTGACACGTGTCGGACATCATACAAACGCGCATGGAGCATACTACCCCGAATTCCCCTTCTGACGCCCTTTTTGTCCCTCCTAAAGCTGACCAGTGGTCGGCTCCTGAGCACGCCATCGCCAACGTTTTGGCTTATGCACGTTCGACAGCCTCAGGCAGCAATGCCTTGGGCGGTGCCGTGCATTTGAACTGATCAACACTCCTCCGCTTCGAGGAAGTACCGCTCCAAGGCGGCGTCAATGCGGCCCGATCCTGAGTCGAATTGCCATTCGTCCAGCTGGGCGTCTCCGGCAAACCGGTAAGCGCGAAAGCGTCCGCCTTCCATCATGATTTCCGGCGTTGTGCCTTGTGGCGTGTCGGCCAAGCCAACGACTTCGCTGAGGGCCTGTCTCGCCCTGGCCGCCGTCACGGTCTGCCACCATGTGTCGTGCCGTGCATTGTGCAGGGTCCGCGATGCGGCATTGTCGACCCAACCTTCGCCCCACGCCATCCCAGGAAGTCCGCACCATGTGGGGTTCAGACCATGGCGATTGACCACATCCCTCAGCCAAGCTTCCCCCTCGCTTTTGGCGCGGAAACGCTGCACAGCAGTGGGCGTACTGCCCTTGACGAGTGAGAGCCGTATCGTGCCTGCACGGCAAGTAAAGCGCTCGATGGACCACCCTTTTCCCACCACTTTTTGTGCGGCATTCAGCGGGGGGTGGTGGCGCCGGATCAAGACGTCCTCGAGGATGAGGGCCATGAGTTCCGATCCCGTTTCTTCCCACGTGACCTTGTGCACCTTGCGCCGGAGTTCTTGCGCTCGGGTGGGGTTGGATGAGTTGTTAAAGTGCTGGCGTACCCGAGAGGAGAGGTTCTTGCTCATACCGATGTACGCGATGTTGCCCCGCTCATCGAGGAAGCGATAGACGCCAGGTGTCGCAGGCAAATCCGCCAGTGCATCGGGCGGCAGGTTGGGCGGCCACCAAGACGTGCCGTCGCCACGGCCAATTTCTTCGGCGATTTCTTCTGCCCTTTGGGCCCACAGTTTGGAAAACAGGATGGCTGTTGCCGTCGCATCTCCCCAAGCCCTGTGATGGGCTTCGTTTTCGATGTCGAAGAAGGCACACAGTGCGCCGAGGCTGTAGCGCTGTGGCCCCTTGAGCCATTTGCGCGACATCCGAACAGTGCACAGTCTGCGCGGATTGTAGTGCAGGCCGTTGGCCTTGAAAGCGGCCTGGAGATAGCGCAAATCGAAGCCGACATTGTGGGCCACAAAGACCGCGTCTCCAAGAAACTTGAGGAGGTCTTCAGCCAGGTCAGCGAACGGTGGGGCCTCGGCGACCATGTGGTCATCAATCCCGGTCAGCCGTGTGATGCCCACCGGAATGGATGCCTCGGGATGGATGAGGTGAACCCATCGGTCTAACTCCCTTTGCCCATCGTGCAGGATAGCGGCCACCTCGGTGATGTTGGCTCCATTTGGAGGTCCTCCGGTGGTCTCGATATCGACGATGACAAATTGAAGTGGCGTCTTGCTCATGCAATCAAAGGACAGGGGCAGGTCCATCATGGACGTACGGTGCTAAATTTCGGCATGATGTTCTTTCAACATCCCACAAGGTCCTTGTGCGGTTTTTTCCTGATTTGCCTGCCGCTGTTGAGTGCGGCACAGGTGTTCAATTACGAGCCCTATGACGACAGCGACCTGCTGGGTGATTTCGAACGTCCGAAGCAGCTGCATTTCGGCATGAACATCAACATCGTAAAAGCAGGAGGGAAGTCCAGCGTGTTCTACAACGGCACCGGATTTTCTGACCTCGGTGATGTGTTTCGTGAATTGATCAGCATTCCTGAACGGCTGGATTGGAACAGTGTGGCAGGCGGTTCCGGGAACTCAGCGCGCAACCAGATAGCCCAATCCCTCGGCGTGGCCAATGCCGGTGCGATGTCGGTGGCGACCTATCCGATAGACCAGCGTTACGACGTGGGCTTCGGCTTTGGGTTGAGGGTGCTGCAGCGGTTTAATTTGGAGAATGCCATTGTGATGGACATCGACATTTGGCGCTTAAAGTCCCGAGGGGCATGGCAGTTGGATACCGGAGAGTTGCCCGACCAGGGGCAGGGCTCCACCGATCTTCGCGACTTCGGGATTTTTGGAGCGGAGGATCGGACGGCGATCTCTTTGGGGTACCGCACTGCAAGTCCCATCGACCAAAGCATGAGTTGGATTTTCGAGTTGGGTGGCAACATGACGGCCACGCGCATTCGAGATCACTACATCGAAGTGGCGGGCAATACCTATGATTTGATTGTCCCGATCGGTGGTCAAGTTGGTGGACAGGGAATACAGGAACTGACGTGGGGCATTGGTTATGGAGGCTACGTGCGCTTGGGTGCCGAGGCCTACATGGACGCCGGGGCGGGCCTTGAACTCAGCTACCGTCTGGGCTATGACGGCATCGTCCTGGGGACTTCTGATTTCCGTGTGTTCAACCATGCCTTACAACTGACTTGGCTTTTCCCGCCGCCGCAGTCAGTTGCCGCCAGTTTCTGAATGAAAAAGACCGCTGTATGCGGTATCTTGCCCCTGTAGATATGGAGATCATTGACCGCTTGTCTGCCGGAGATCCGGAGAAGAAGAAGTACTACATCCGACTGTTCTTAGACACGTTGGAGCCAGAACTGGACAACCTCAAGGCAGCCAATGTGGCGTTGCCACAGGAGCCCATTCGTGCCATTCTGCACAAATTGAAGAGCCAAGTTCAGACCATCGGAGCAGCAGAAACCCATGCATTGATGGCCCAACAGGAGCAGCACATCAAAGAAGGCGGTCAGATTGACCAGTCCCAATTGGATGAGACCTGCGCCAAGCTCTCTACATTGATTGAAAACCTGCAAGAGTTACTGAAATGAGCAAGCATTTGAAAGTCGCGCTGGTCGACGATGACATCCCCAACACGGAAGTACTCCGTGATTTCCTCATTCGCAATGGCTACAGCCACGTGGACAAGTACCACGACGGTGAGAGCTTTTTGGAGAGCTTGGATCGTTTCGATGAGCGGGCTGTGGTGTTGGATTTTGACCTCAGTGGTGGCGGTGACCTCAACGGTCTTGAAGTGCTGGAAGCTGTCAAGGAGCGTAGCCCGAGCACACACGTGATTTTCTTTAGCGGACAAGACAGCCTCGAAGTGGCCGTCGAAAGCCTCAAGAATGGTGCGGACGACTACATCGTGAAGTCCAATGCGGCTTTCGCTTTGGTCAAGACGTCCCTCGACAAGGTCTACGACATCCAAGTCCTCAAGCTCAATGAGCGCCGCAGCCAGCGAATCAGCTGGATCATGGCCATCGGTTGGATGGCGACGATTGCAGGTGTGGCCCTCTTCTTCGCCGGACGCTGATTCACCTGGCCCCTTCAGGGCCTAATCTGCGCGCCCATCGTGTTCTGCCTTCAAGAGCGGGACAGGTGGGCGCGCTCTATTTCACCAAGTAACTGCTCCAACTTGAAAGGCTTGGGTACAAACCCGTTCATGCCTTTTTGGATGTAATGGTCTGTTTCCTCCTTGAGCACGCTCGCAGTCATGGCAATGATGGTGGTCTGCGCCTTGGATGGGTCCGGGAGTTTCCGGATGGCAGCCGTGGCTTCAAGCCCCGTCATTTCTGGCATGGCGATGTCCATCAGTACCAAGTCCCAGTCCCCATCCCGCACGGCCTCAAAGGCTTCCTTGCCGTTGATGGCTTTGCCGATGGTGACACCTTCGATTTCCGATCTCAGGGTGTCCTCAGCCACGATGACGTTGAACGGGTTGTCCTCGGCGATGAGGATGCGCAGGGCAGGAATTGTGGGTTTGCTGTCCTGAGGCTTGTGGGCGCTCCTTAGACGGCGGATTTCGCTGATGAGCTGTTCCACCTGGAAGGGCTTGGGTACAAATCCATTCATACCGTGGCGCACATAGCTGTCGGTTTCCTCCTTGAGCACACTTGCCGTCATGGCGATGATGAGCGTGTCCGATTTGGTGTTGCCCAGCTTGCGGATGGCGGCGGTGGCCTCCAGGCCGCTCATCTCGGGCATGTGTACGTCCATGAGCACGAGGTCCCACTCTTCATCGCGCACCTTTTCGAAGGCGATGCGTCCGTTTTCGGCCTTGCCGATGGTGATGTCCTTCAGCTCGCTGCGCAAGGTGTCTTCCGTGACGATCACATTGAAAGGGTTGTCCTCTGCAATCAGGACCTTCAAGGGGCCGATTTCGCCTGTGTCGGCCACCACTTCGTTGGCGTCTTCGACCACGTCGGACGCCAGTGCGGGCAACGCAAAAGCAAAGGTGGACCCTTCGCCTTCGGTGCTCTCCACCCAGATGACGCCGCCTTGCAGCTCGACGATTTGTTTGGAAATACTCAAGCCCAATCCGGTTCCCCCGAATTTGCGGGTCTTGAGTTGGTCGCCCTGGTTGAAGCTCTCAAAAATCTTTTCCAGTTTGTCTGCGGGAATGCCGATGCCTGTGTCTGTCACACGGACCACAAACCATTCTGCATGGTCCTTGACAGGAGGGGTGCACCAGTTCGGTAGCGTTGGAAGAGGGGAGACCTTGGCATGCATGGTGACACCACCTTCCAAGGTGAATTTGATGGCATTGCCAATGAGGTTGATCAATACCTGATTCAATCGGCTCGCGTCGCCCAGCAAGTAGCTCGGCAGGTTTTCGTCGGCGTCGACGTCAAATTGCAGGCCTTTCTGCTCAGCGGGGATGCGCATCACATTTTCGGCCACCTCGAGCGCATCGCCTACCGAGAAGGGCTCTTGGGCGATTTCGAGTTTGCCGGCCTCGAGTTTAGAGAAGTCGAGGATGTCATTGACGATGTCAATCAGGTTGGAGGAAGCGGTAACAATGTTGCGCAGATACTTCTGAGCGCCTTGCGTCATCTCTTCCTTCGAGGCGAGGTTGGACATGCCCACAATGGCATTGAGCGGTGTCCGGATCTCGTGCGACATGTTGGAGAGGAACACGGCCTTGTGGTTCAAGGCAATCTCCAATTCGGCATTGGCCCGGATCAGCTCGCGCTGGCGGTCTTGAAGCTGTTGTCGCTGTGTGGAGATGAGTTGACTCTGCTTGCGCGTGAAGCGGTAACGCGACGTGATGAAAATGGCAAACACGATGAGGAGCAGCACAATCACCACGAGCAATGTGCGCTGGTTATCGCGTTGCTTGTCCATGACCCGTCGCTTCTCCTTTTCTCTCAAATCCTCATACTGAAAGAGCTCCATGCTCAGCAAGGACTCCTTGTTGCTTTCGATGGTTTCGTAGGACTTCCTCGCACTGTCCCTGAGCTTGTACGAGGCAAAGGCCGGCTTGTATTCCTCTAATTGCAGCTGGGCATAGCCAATGCAATCGAGGCAATCGGTGAGCCGCGTGGCCCGTGAATAGTCGCTCAGGCTTTCGTCTTCCTGGACCATCACGAGCATGTCGTTGCACAGGGTCAGGCCGCGTTGGGTTTCTCCGAGGTCCACCAACACCTTGCCCAACTTGGTAGAGATGTAGACCTCGCGCCGTTTTCTATTGTCCCGGTCAAGGGCCAAGGCCTGTTCAAGGCTCTGGCGCGCCTCTTCATGGCGTTTTTGGCGGCTGGCGATGAGGCCCAGATACTCATAGCAGGCGATCTGTTGTGATGCGGCCAGCCCCATGGACAAGGCCGCTTGGTATTCTTTGGCCGCTTCATCGAGCAACCCCGCTTCACGCAGGTTGCTGGCAATGCTCACCGTCGCCTTGGCCACCTTGGTCTGGTTTCCGTAGCGCTCGAAGGTTTCGCGGGCCTCGAGCATGTACACCAAGGCGGTATCCCGCATGAGCGGGTCGTCATCGTACGCAAAGGAGATGTTGTACCGTGCTTGTGCCAGCTGCTCCTCGTCGTCGCTGTACCGCATGATAAAGGCATAATGTTCGACGGCCGCCTGTGTGTCCTTGAGTTTCATCAGGACATAGCCCAGCGCATCGTGCGCTTTGATTTGCAAGCTGACGTCCTCCAAGTCTTCGGCGATGTCAAGGGCCTGCTGGAAATTGGCCAGGGCCTTGGTATAGCGATTCTCCTGGTCTTTGATGCGCCACTGACTGCGGCCTTTTTGGTAGAGGATCCTAAAGCGGGACAAGTCGGACAGCTTGCTCACTTCTTGGCGTGCGAGGAAGTCGTCAATGGCGGTCCGTGCCGCTTTTGGTTCGCCTGAGGAGATAAGCCCCCTGGCTTTCATGTCCACCACAACCGCCATTTGGTCATCGGACAGGTCCAGGTCGTAGAAGGGGGCCGTGAGGAGGGTAAACTCCTCGGCATTGGCTGCGGTCAATTCTTCGGCATATGCCTCCAAAGCCGCAATGCGTTCGGAAGGGGCGAGGCTGGCATCTAAGGCGATGCCGCGCAACTCCGAAAAGTTAACGCCTGCTGTTGCTGTCCAAGTACAGGCGGCCAACATCAGCCATGCCAAGCT
>JAKMCW010000122.1 GCA_022428205.1 Flavobacteriales bacterium | reverse complement strand
TCCCAAGACGCGCCACTCGAAGTGCTCCGCCACAAACCACCACTGGCCGTGCCGGCATAGATGATGTCTCGGTCTGTGGGGTCCACAGTCAGGGCTGTCACCCTGCCACTCATGGTGCCTGGACCCAGGTGACGCACGGGGTGATCTTCAAATACTGACTGGCTTTGCGTTTCCAACGCAAACATCATCGGGAGCAACATCAGCCAACCGACGCAACGAAACAATGGGTTCATGGCCTGAATATACCCATGTCTCAGAGCTTCCAAGGCCCCGCGATGAGTCCCCGGCTCCCCTCGCAATGACAAAAGACACTTTTAGTGATGGGTGGGCATCGATCTCCTGCCCTGACTCCGCCCCCATGTTTGCTCTGTCAACGAACAACAACACCCAAAACCCCAACGCCATGAACAAGTTTACCTCCTCCCTCTTCGCCGCAGCCTTCGTTCTGTTCTCCTTCTCTCCCACTTTGGCCAACACCACTTCAGCAGAAGTCAATGCGGGACATGCTTCCACCTTGAACGATGCAGTGAGGGTCAACTACAGTGTCAGCGTTTTGGCGATACACCCCGATGGAAACCGGGCCTTCTTCAGCGGCAACTACCCCAGTCTGAATCAAGCCTACTTGGCATACCAAGGCTTCTCCTTTGAATTGCCTGACGGATCCACCGTCATCTACGCCAACATCACCGACTCAGAAGGCAATGTTGTTTTCTCCACCGGGAATTGAATCCCAAACCACAGCACCCACCTCCTCTCCACAACCCCACCCAATCCCCCCTCTATCATGAACAAGTCCATTTCCCTCCTCGCTGCCCTCTTTCTTTCCGCAGCCTCCACCGCAGCCTTTGCCAACACCCATAGCCCGTTGGACCACCAGACTGACCGAACCACAGACGTCCAAATGGACCAAGCACGAGATGGCATGGTCACCCTTCAAGTTGTGGCTGCAACGCCCGATGGATCGACCAAGCGCGTTAAAAGCAAACACCGCAACATGAACGCAGCACTTCAAGCTTACGAACGTTTCGTGTCCACCCTTCCTCACGGATCTCGAATCGTCAGTGTGGCCTTCCTCGACAGCGATGGACGTATCCTCTTCAGCCACAATGGCTGATCAGCATTGAAAGTCCAGTGATGGGCATGCAACCCTCACCCATGGACTCCCCAGGCCAAGTCTCCACAAACTGGATTGGCCGAACATGAGAAAGGCAGCTTCACTTGAAGCTGCCTTTTTTTGGCTTCAACATAGAAGCCTTACGTCAAGGGCATCAATAGCAGTCCAACCCAAAGACCCCCAATAAGGTCAAGAGGTCAGAAGAGGACACCAGTCCATCCATGTTGAGGTCTTCCGCACATCCAGCGTTCGTGGCCGAACACAGCCCCGCGAGCACATCCCAAGTAGTACCGTCGGTACAATAAGGAACTGGGCCGTTGTAGGCCCCAATGTTGGGCGCATCATTGTCAGACACCGGGAACCCGAAAAAATCCCGATGGCCATTGTGATGAAGGTAATCTTGTGGGTCATCGCTGCCCTCAATGAGCACCCCCGCACCCACGGCCAAGCTGTTGTTTTGAACGCGATATAAAATGGGGTCATCGACCCCAGAATCTCCAGCATAAAGGAGCCCTGGATCAGAAAACAACGCCCCAGATATCAGGTCCTCATCCAAATCAAAACGGGAAGAGTCCGCAAAAAGGTTGTGGCTGATGGACAAGGTGTTTTCCTCGTTGCGAATGAGCGTGGGAATCACAGGCCCTTCGGAAGCAGCAACGATCAAATTGTTGCACATCATGACATCCCCCACTTCCGGCCAAACATAGATTTCTGGGAAGAGGGTGTCGTTCACAAACACCGTGTTGTTGTAGATGAACGTCTCCGTACTCGGACAGCGCACCGTATTGCTTCCACAGTAATTGCCCACCCAAAAGATCTTGCCCTTCTTGTTCCAAGGTTCACCTTCTGGGTCTTCGCGGTAACCATCATTGACACTGATGTTGTAACGGTATCCGCAGCGGATGTTGTCCCCGAGGATCTCCACGAATCCCCCTTCGTTGTGGTAACTCAGGTTGTATTGGATGACCACATTTTCATTGCCGTAATCAATGTGCGCCCCATACGAGTCTTGTGGCCCATGGGCGTTCATAAACCGATTGTCTTGGATCACCACGTTGCGGCAATCAAACGGCCATGTTCCGCTGCCCCGGTTCCACATGCGGGGGTCAATGCCCGACCCCGTGTGGTTGAAGGTGCACCGCTCCACCAAAACATCCTCGCTCTTGTTGGGCACAAACCCTGAGCCGCCGGTGTACAGGAATTCACAGTCCCGGATGGATATGCCCGTGTTTTTGAACCCATCCATCCCGACCAATCCCAAGGACTTGATCCAAATGCCGTAATGACCGGTCCGTTCAATGGTGCAATCCTGCACCTCGAGGTCTGACAACAGGTGAACACCTGCGGTCTCTGCCTCCCCACACAGCAAAGGGCTGCCATTGAGCATCAAAGCATCAAATTCGGTGGTGCCGTTTGAAATTTGCAGCCTCACTGTCCGATCAAATGTCACTTCCGATACCGTGATCACATTGGAACCCGTGGACAGCGGTTGGGCGCTGCCCACGCTCCAATTTCCATTGGCCACTGTTTTGAGGATGCGGAATTCTGCTCCTGCCTCAGGCAGTGAAGACACGTTGATGGACAACACCTGTTGGGCGGAGCTGTTGGCGCTGTCGGGAGACGTGAGCGAAAGCACATGGGGCCAGTCTTCGCTCACCCCTTCAAAAAACAAGCTACACCCTTCCACAGAAGACGCACTGGCCAAGTTTGACTGCGTTTCAAACTTGATTCCATAGCCCTTGTGGATGTGTTCATCCGCTGTGGGCGTGGGGAAAATGTCATGGATGTAGAGGTTCTCCATTCTGAAATGCGAGAAAGAGCCTGCATCCGCAACCACTTTAATCCCAAATCGGACATCTCGGCCGGAACCCCATCCGTTGTCAACCCCACCAAAACCATCCAACTTTTTCGTTTCGCCAAGCGCATCGGAATGGCTGGCCTCATTGGTCAATTCCAAACCTTGAATGGTGAAGTGGTCATCGTTGTAAATCAGCAAGCTCGCTTGGTATCCATCCCCGTCAATCACAGGCCTGGAGCCCGTTCCATAACGGCCGATGACAATGGGCTGATCCACCGTCCCTGACCCCTTGGGCCAAAACATGCCTTGCCACACGTCGCCCGCTTTGAACAGAATGGAATCACCGGGCTCAAAAATCAGGGCATTCAAGGCCTCCAAAGACTGGATTGGCAGCGCAACCGACCCAGGGTTGGTGTCATCCCCAGTCGACATGCTGACATGGTAAGCCTCAGCCTGCGCAATGGAAGGCGTCAGCAGTGCAAAAGACAACATGACCCACCACAGTTTTCTCAGCCGTTGAGCAACTTGGCGCATTTTGAGGGGGAGCTCAGTCGCAAGCAGAGCCAAAGACGCCCAACATCATTAGAAGGTCGCCTACAGCGCGAGTACCGTCGTTGTCCAAGTCTCCAACGCACGAGGATTCAGCCACACATTGCAGCGTTGCTGGGTCCCAAGTGGTGCCTGCTCCACAATAAATCGAAGCGCCCGCTTCCTCAGTATCACAAATGCCATTGGCGTTCACATCTGACTCACAGTCGCCGCCACACAGGCCCACAGCGTCGAGCACGTTGCCGTCACAATCGCAGGCCCCGGGCAAAATGCCGTCACCGTTGCACACCCCACATTCATCATACTGGCCAATGCAATCATCGACGTCATCGCATATGCCGTCTGCATCTTCATCAGAGGCACAGGACCCATTGCAAACACCCAAGGCATCCAATGAGCCCACGCAATCGTCTATGTCGTCACAGATCTCGTCTTCATCAACATCGAAAGAACAATCTCCATTGCATACACCCAACGCATCCAAAGCGCCGATACAATCGTCTTCTTCGTCACAAATGCCGTCATCATCCAAGTCCTCGCAAGGAGGAGGACATACAGCGGCCTCTCCATTGATTTCCACAGTCGCAAACTCAACAGCACCGCTGGAGAATTGCAACTTCACAGAACGGTCAAACGCCACCTCCGTGACGCTGATCGAGTTGGAGCCGAGAACAAGGGCCATCGCGTTACCGTTGTTCCAGTTTCCATTGGAAACGGTTTTCACAACGCGGTAGTTGGCGCCTTCTTCAGGAAGTGATGTCACCTCAATGACTGCATTCTGCGCAGCAGCGCTGTTTGCACTGTCCGGCGTCGTCAAAGTCAGCACATGCGTCCAGGTTTCGTTCGGTCCGTCTTCAAACAAGCCACAATCCGCAAATGCAGTGCCCAAATCAGAAGGGGCTGCACAAGTCTGCACCTCCCCATTGACCGACACGTCAGTGAACTCAATGGCGCCACTGGAGAACTGAATCTTGACAGAGCGATCAAAAGTCACTTCTGACACCGTGATGGTATTCACACCGATGGAGAGTGCCATGGCATTGCCATTGTTCCAATTGCCATTGGCCACCGTCTTGATCACGCGGTACGTCGCACCTTCTGCAGGCAAGGCCGTGATGTTGATCTCCAAGGTTTGGGCCGCAGCGCTGTTGCCCGCTTCAGGGGTGGTCAACGTAATGACATAAGGCCAAGTTTCGTTCGGACCGTCTTCGAAAAGACTGCAGTCCACCATGGCCGTTCCTTCCTCAGAAGCACTGGCACACGTCAGCGCCATCGCATTGACCGACAAGCTGCTGAACTCGATGTCACCGCTGGACAATTGCACCTTCACTGAACGGTCAAACGTTACCTCGGTCACGGTAATCGTATTGAGACCAAGTTCCAACGCCATCGCATTGCCGTTGTTCCAATTGCCATTGGCCACCGTTTTCACAATGCGGTAATTCGCCCCATCCGTGGGCAAAGAAGTCACATTGATTTGAATGGTCTGCGCTGAACCGCTGTTCAGGCTGTCTGGCGTCGTCACCGTCAATGCATATGGCCAAGTTTCGTTGGGCCCGTCATCAAAAAGGCTGCAGTCCGACACGGGCGTTCCGTCCGAGGTTGACCCTGCACAACCCGAGTCATTGCCATTGATGGTGAGGTCTGAAAATGCCACATCACCACTGGTAAATTGAAGCTTGACCGAACGGTCAAAAGTGACCGCCGTCACGGTAATGGTGTTCGTTCCCTCGGTCAGGGCGACGGCATTGCCGTTGTTCCAATTGCCATTGGCCACAGTCTTGACCACCCGGTAGTTGGCGCCATCAGCAGGAAGGGATGTAATGTCGATGACAATGGTCTGCATGTCCGCGCTGCTCGCGCTGTCTGGGGTCGTGACCGTTAGGACGT
>JAKMCW010000107.1 GCA_022428205.1 Flavobacteriales bacterium | reverse complement strand
GTTTGACCATTCATCTCGGGCCAAGCCAACCTCATCTGATGATGATTGTCGGGAAAGCTGTTCGCCGGCTTTTGCCACGGTGTCGTATCTTAAATGGATATGCTGAACCCATGGAAATCTGCAGGATACTTGGCCCTGTGCACGCTCATCTCGTTGATGGGAAGCGCACAGACCGAGTGCCCCAATGTGCATGATGGAAACGCAGACGGTATCGTGGGCATCGGAGACCTACTGGGCCTGTTGAGCCTGTTCGGGGACACCGATGTGGACGGGGACGGCATCTGGGACAGCGAAGACCTGTGCACGGACCTGGACGCCTGCAACTACATGGCCAACCCCACCGAGACCTGCGGGACCTTGGATGCCCTCGGGGTCTGCCAAGGCGGCTGCACCGGGGACAGCGATGGCGACGGCATCTGCGACGACGAGGACACCTGCGATGGCGAACTCGATGCGTGTGGCGTCTGCAATGGCTCCGGCCCCACCGACGTCCTCATCGAAGACATCACCATCCTCTACGACAGCGTCTACGCCGAGGCCATCGACACGTGGTACGTGTTTGAAGTCGGGGCTGACACCACGTTCTCCTACGTCTGCCCGCCTCAGTATGCCTGCGGCGATCCTGTCACGCTCGATGGGCACGACTATGCGACCGTGCAGATTGGGAGCCAATGCTGGTTTGCCGAAAACCTGCGCACGGAGCACTACGCCAACGGCGATCCGATTCCCGCCAACCTCAACGACAACCAGTGGGGATCCACCCCCGCCGGCGCGACCATCGTCTTCGGCCAGGAAGACGGATGCTCCGAAGACGCGCCCGACTTTGACGCCTGTGATCCGGATGTGGCCCTGGCCGAATATGGCCGGCTCTACAACTGGCACGCTGTCAACGACAGCCGTTCCCTCTGTCCTGAAGGATGGCATGTGCCGACGGAGAGCGAATTCTATGCGCTGGGCTCCGCACTGGGCGGTTACCCCGTAGCCGGCGAAAAAATGAAAACCACCTCCGGCTGGAACTACAACGGCCAGGGCACCAACACCAGCGGCTTCTCTGGCCCTCCGGGCGGCAAGCGCGGTGAAAGCAGCGGCTACTTCAGCCTCGCCGGGGAGAATGCGTTCTTATGGACCTCCACCCCCTACGCGAGCCTGGCCCGGTACCGGGAGCTGAAATTCAACAGCGACTACCTCTATTCGTCTTACTCCGACCGCAACAACGGCTATTCAGTCCGCTGCATGCAGGACTAACCCCACTTGGGACCTCGCGTCATCGTGATTAGTTTGCGCCCGGTCCTCGGCCCAAACCTGAAGCTTCATGACACGATTTGCCTTGACCCTCGTGGCCCTCACCATGGGGACCCCGACATTGCTCGCCCAATCCGACTGTGACGGAGAACGCTACCGGTACACCTCCACTTACGACAACGTGTCGGTCTCGGCAGACCATACGTACGGCCAGAATGTCGACGCGCTGGGCATCGATACGGAGCTCGTCTTTGACTTCTACGAAGCGGTGGACAATGGCGAAACCGACCGTCCCCTCATCATCATCGCCCACGGCGGATTCTTCCTCGCTGGGGCCAACAACGGCGCCGACGTGGTGCCGATGTGCGAGGACTTCGCCCGTATGGGATATGCGGTGGCCAGCATCTCTTACCGATTGGGCATCGCCAATTTGCTCGACCTGGAAAATGAGCTGATTCGCGCCGTTTGGCGCGGCGTCCACGACGGACGGGCCGCCGTGCGCTACTTCCGCAAATCGGTAGAGGAAGACGGCAATCCCTGGGGCATCGACCCCGACCGCATCTATATGGGCGGTGTTTCCGCCGGCGGCTTCCTGGCCGTGCACCACGCCTACGTGGACAATGAAAGCGAAATCCCTTCCGTCATCAACCAATCCCAACCCGGCATGGGTGGCGGTTTGGAAGGCAATTCCGGCAACGCCGGATACAGCTCAGATGTGGCGGGAATCTTCAACGTTTCAGGCGCGCTCAAAGACGCCGA
>JAKMCW010000013.1 GCA_022428205.1 Flavobacteriales bacterium | reverse complement strand
GATGCAGAAGATGCCTGCTCTCCTGTCTCTACAGACACTGACGGAGATGGAGTGTGCGACCAACAAGAGATCCTCGACGGCACATCCCCTACGGATGCAGCGTCTGTCCTTTCAGTGGGCACTTTACAAGGTCAAAGCGTCGCCATCAATGCCGCACAAGGCGGCTTTAATGCTTCCTGTACAGACTGTTTCGGTGCGCAATGGAATTTGCTTGACCCTTCTGGAAGGGTGGTCCAGCGTGCGCGATTAGATGCTTGGAACGCATGGAACGTCCCCATGGGCGTTTACGTATTAAGCATCCCTGAAGCGGGCTTCCAGGGCCGCGTGATGGTTCAAGACTGATTTTCTGTTCAGGACGGGGTTCACACCCGTAAATTGAGGCTCCTGTACTCCATGTCAGATGACCTCTCTACAAGTCACAAACTGATGCGCCGGTTGCGCGACATGTTGGGCTTGATGTCCTCGGCGGGCCTTGCACAAGGAGCAGCGGTATTGGCCTTGCCCCTACTGCAGCGCTACTGCTACGGACCTGTCGCTTTCGCTGACATGGCCGTCTACACACAGATGGCCGGCATCCTTGGTGCTGTTGCGACACTGCGCATGGACCTCGCACTGGTCAAGCACCCAGAACCAGCGGTCGCCCGCGCCACTTTCGCCAATGGGCTCAGGGCTTTGTTGTTCGCTACTGGTCTCTCTTTGGCCATAGCGCTCCTGCTGCCCTTGGCGGGATCAGAAATGGGACAAATCCAATGGCTCTGGTGCGCATTGCCCTTCGGCGTATTGGCCGTTGGACTCAATGGACTCATATCCGGTTGGCTGACCCGGGAAGAGCGGTTTGGCACCATGGCCGCCATGCGCGCCGGGGGCGGTGTGGCGGGAGAAGCCCTGCGCTTCGCGGCCACACCAATGGGCAGCATTGGCTTGATCGCAGGCCGCATTGCCGGACAATGGTGCTCTGTTGCCTGGGGCCTGCGGGCCATGGCCGGCGCTTGGCGGGAAGCACCGAAGAGCACAAAAGCCTCCCGTAGTGTCGCATGGAAGCAGGACCGTCCATATTCACGGTTCACCACCCCTGCCAACCTCCTCGCCATGGCCGCCAACGGGCTGTTCATCCTCTTCTTGTTTGAATTCGGCGAAGGCCAATTCGTGGGGGTCGTTGGGGCCGGGATGGCCTACTTAACGGTGGCAGCAGGCCTGGTGATTCGCAGTGTGAATGATGTCTTCTTCAAACACCTCGACGACATCCCTACCCACCGCTTGTTGCGGCATTATGCGGGGTGGTCACTCGGATTGATCGCACTGTCCACGATGGGCATCGCTGTGCTGTGGGGCATTCCTGATGCCTTGGCAACCCGTGTCTTGGGCAATGCCTGGAAAGACATGTTGCCCATTATGCGCCTACTGGCGCCATGGATGGTGCCATGGATCGCGGCATCTTCACTGTCCGGCATCTTTCCACACCTCGGCCGGCAGTCGTGGACCTTGGCCCTCGATGCACTGCACCTTGTGATGGTGGGGGGACTGTTGTGGACCGTCCGCACGGCCATGTCCAGCGAGACGCTAGGCCAATCTGGAGCGCTTCAGCTGGTGCGAGATTACACCCTCGTTCAAGGCGCCTTTTACGGCTTGGCAATCGGCGTGGCCTTCTTCGCCATAGCACAAGCCGGCCGCCGCTAAGCCGACTTAGTGCTGGTGCAGGTAATCGCCAGCCATATTCAAAGCCTGTTCGGCCGCGGGCAGCACCTCTACTTTGAGGTATTCATGGTGGTGGGTTTCGCCAGCGTGTTCTTCACCGTCATGACCGTGCCCATCGTGGTCGTGTCCGTGATCATGGTCCTCTTCTTCACTGTGGTCAGCGTGTTCGGCGAAGTAAATCTCACACCTTACCTCTTGCAAGTGGAGGTTGCCATCCACGTAGTACTCGAGCCTCAAAACGCCCTTTTGGCGTTCATCTGTGCGCAAAATGACATAGCTGCCTGCGGTCCAGCTGGCCCGATCCAAGAACCCAAAGCGGCCATCTTCATAAAACCGAAGGCGGCGTTCTTCTCCATCTCTTGAAATGACCCATTGGCCTGAAAGTTGCTCCAAAAAGGGTGCACCGTGATCGGGGTGAGTCAAGACCACTGCTTCCCCTGAGGCGACTGATGACGGACATCCCAAAACAAGAAAAAGTGGCAACAATACCAGAGAGAGACAGCGTACATACATGTGCGCAAAACTACATCAGCTTGAGGTCGTAAATTGGGAGGCTTAGTGGCTGTGCTCAGGCCACAACCTTGACGAAACAATGACCACATCTCAGTCCTGCTTCCGATCCACCTTGGTGCTCTCCATTGCACTCTTGTCCGCATTTTACGGCCAAGCTCAGTTGGAAGGCAACACCAACGACAATCCATTCCGTCAGCTTTATGACGTCCTGCCCACACCAAACAGTGTGCGCACGGCCAGCGGCGCACCGGGCCATGCCTATTGGCAGCAGCAGGTGGACTACGTGATGGACATTCGCCTCAACGATGATGCCCAGCGCATCGACGCCAAGGAAACCATCACCTACATCAACAACAGCCCCGATGAACTGCGCTACTTGTGGGTACAGCTCGACCAGAATGTGCGTGACCTCGACTCGGACAGCCACATGATCAAGGAGGGCTTCATGGAAGACCGCATGAGCTTCGACCGCGTGGCCGAACTCGAACCCGACTTCGATGGCGGCTTCAAGATCGAGGCCGTCAAGGATGGCAGCGGAAAGGCTTTGTCGCACACCATCAACCAGACCATGATGCGGGTGGACCTGCCTAAGCCCCTCGCTCCAGGTGGCAAATTCACCTTTCAAATCGATTGGTGGTACAACATCAATGACCGACTCGCCATCGGCGGACGAAGCGGCTATGAATACTTCGAAGACGAGGACAACTACCTCTACACCATCGCTCAATTCTTCCCCCGACTCTGCGCGTACTACGACCGGATGGGATGGCAGAACAAGCAATTCTTGGGCAATGGTGAGTTCACACTGGAATTTGGTGACTATGACGTGAGCATCACGGTGCCAAGCGACCACATTGTAGCTTCGACAGGGGTGCTGCAAAACCCGAAAGAGGTTCTGACTGCCGCGCAAAGGGCGCGCTTGGAGCAAGCCAAAACAGCGGACCGTCCTGTACTCATCGTCACCGAGGAGGAGGCGCGCGAAAACGAGAAGACCAAGGAAAAAGGCCTCGCCACATGGCGGTTCAAGGCCGAGAATGTCCGCGACTTTGCGTTTGCCTCAAGCCGGAAGTTCATCTGGGATGCCATGGCGGTTCCCCTCGAGAACAACACACCGCTCGCCATGAGCTACTTCCCCAAAGAAGGCAACCCTCTTTGGGAGCAGTACAGCACGGAAGCTGTCGCCCAGACTTTGGAGACGTATTCCGAATTCGCCTGCGAATACCCCTACCCCGTCGCCATCAGCGTCCACACGAAGTGGATCGGCATGGAATACCCCATGATCTGCTTCAATGGTGGACGGCCAGAGCCCGATGGCACTTACAGCGCGAGGACCAAGCACGGCATGATTTCGGTGATCATCCATGAGGTGGGACACAATTTCTACCCCATGATCATCAACTCCGATGAGCGACAGTGGACCTGGATGGACGAGGGCCTCAACACCTTTGTGCAGTACCTCGCTGAAAAGGAATTCGACCGGAATTACCCCACTCGCCGCGGCCCTGCCCGCAAGATCACGAACTACATGGGCGGAGATCCCAAGCGGATTTCACCCATCATGACCAACTCTGAGAGCATCTTTCAATTTGGACCCAACGCATACGGAAAGCCGGCAACGGCGTTGAACATCCTGCGCGAGACTGTGATGGGCCGGGAGCTCTTCGACTACGCATTTAAGGAATACGGCAGGCGCTGGGCTTTCAAGAGGCCCACTCCTGCTGACCTGTTCCGCACCATGGAAGATGCTTCCAGTGTAGACCTCGATTGGTTCTGGCGCGGTTGGTTTTACACCAACGACCATGTGGACCTTTCATTGAAAGACATCCAGTGGTACCAGATTTCCACCGGAGATCCTGAAGTAGAAAAGGCACTCGCCCGTTCTGAAGAGGAGGCGGAACCGATGGACATCTCCCTCGAGCGCGACAAGGAATACATTCCGGTCACACGGCTAGAAGAGCGCCCAGAACTCAACGACCACTACACCACCGTAGACGCTTATGAAGTCATGGAAATTGAGCGCAAGGAATACCGTGAATACGTGGCGCAATTGGACGAAGATGAGCTCAAGATGCTCTCCAATGGCAAGCACTTCTACCAACTGACGTTCGAAAACATCGGCGGCTTGGTGATGCCCGTGATTGTCGGCTTCACCTATGAAGATGGCACAACGGATGTGCGCCGGGTGCCCGCTGAAATCTGGCGCAAGGGCAGCAAGGAAGTCACCAAGGTATTTGTCACGCCCAAGGAAGCGGTCTCTATCACCTTAGATCCTTATCTCGAAACCGCGGATACTGACCTGACCAACAACGCATGGCCCAGGAACGTCCGTCCCCAGCGTATTGACTTGTACAATGACGCGACCCGCAGTTACGGCCGTGCCAAAGGCAACCCCATGCAACGCGTCCGTGACAATCAGGACTACATCGAGTCCCTGGACGACTGATTCAGTTTACCAAAACGGGCCGTCTCATGTGCTGGCCCTCCTGCTCGACATCGAGCAAGTAACGGCCCGCTTTCAGTCCTGTTATGGACAAGTGGGCCGTTCCCTTTCCCGTCCCACGCTGTACCACTTGGCCCACTGCGTTGATCAGGGACCATTTGAAGTCGCCGTGGACGCCTTGGATGGTGAAGGCCTCTGATGCGGGAACCGGGAAGACCTGTAACTGGTTGGCAAGCCGCTCCTCCACGCCCACAACGAGCGCAACGGTGTCAATGTCACCGCAATCAATAACATATCCTTCTCCAATCTGGCGCAGGGCACCAAATACGTTGTAGACATCGCCAGCCGTAGGCCCATCGGGGTCCTCATTCATGGAGGGGTCATCCATGTCCACACCGAGAATGGTGACGGCTCCAGTTGCATCGGAGACCGTCCACAAGCCCTCACCATCGGGCTCGCCCACCACAGTTACCCCCTCTAACCTTACCCGGGTGCCCTCGAAAGATTCATCCGCGACGCCGGAACATACCAAAGAGGTCCCCATAGGCGTGGCATTCCAATAAGACACAAAGACGTAGTCGGTGATGTCTACGAGCTGGGTGTTTCCATCCTGTTCGGCGACTGTGCCTGTCAATTCAAACACATCACCCACCTCAGGTTGGCGCGGGGCATCCCACCAAGGCGGATTGGCGTCCACCAGTACATCAGGGCCTACACAATAAATGCCATTCCAAGCGCCAAAATCGTCTTGGATGTACCACGTGTCTCCAAAGTACTCGGTGACTTTACCAGACACAGTGACGACTTGGCCCTCGTAAGGGCTCGCGTCTGAAGAGCCTTGCACTTCGGCACAGGACAAGGTTTGCGCATTGGCGGAAGACAGGAAGGGCAGGAACGCCATGAGGGCGCCCCATTTCAAGGTGGTCCAATTCATGCGCCCAAGAACGGCAGTTTGTCGAAGTGCCGCAAAGCACGCCGAACCATCGTTCAGTCGACCCAAGCGACATCGCCGGTGGCGACATCATATACCCCGCCGACGATGGCAATCTTGCCTTCGGCTTCCAGCCCAGAGAGGATGGCACTGTCCTTGCGAAGGGCCTCCATGGTTTCTCGGACATTGACGGTCGAGCAGCGGTCGAGGTTTTCCAAGCTGTCTTCAGCTCCCACTTCGGCCTTTGTCGCAGCGACGGCCGGTTGAATGCGCCCCAACAGGCCCGTCAAATGACCGTCTTCAAGTCCAGCCCACGCTCCTTTCACAGCGCCACAGCGCGTGTGTCCCAGCACGAGGATGGCCTTGCTGCCGGCATATTTGGTGGCATACTCGAGGCTAGCGATCAAATCCGGAGAGGCCACATTGCCTGCCACACGTGCCACAAAGAGATCTCCCGAGGCCGCGTCGAAAATATGTTCCACCGGCGCCCGGCTGTCGATACAAGAAAGGACGGCAGCGTATGGGAACTGTCCACCTGCGGCGTCTTTGAGCAGTTCGGCTCTTTCGCGTTTGGAAGTATCGCCCGTAGTGGAACGGCGTACGCCATCTTTAAGCAGGGCGACTGCTTCGGCGGGAGACATGGCTTGCTGGAGTTCGGCACCGAGGGCACCATCGAGAGAAAGGTAGCGGTCGATCATGCCGCAAAATTGAAACGAAAATGTGATTTTCTCGAGGTCAAGGGCATGGGAAATCGCCAAGAAATATCAAGTGCAATTCACAGACTCATCACTCAACATGACATTTGTTAAGCCCCTTAAACTGCCCCTTGCCCTTTTCCTTGAACTTTTGAAGGACTTTTCCGTTACATCGGTTCTACCATGTCATCTGCCTCAAAGCATAACGCCGTACTCTACAATCAAGCCAAAATTTTCTTGACCGATATGGACAACGACCCGCGTTTCCACATGGGAGCAAAACGTCGAAACCAAAGGCTACAGGAAATCGAACTTGAAATAGACCAAAGGGGCACCTACACCCACACCGATGCGGAGCTGAAGTTTGGCGTTCAGTGGGCTTGGCGCAACAGCAACAGGTGCATAGGGCGCCACATGTGGCGCACGCTTCAAGTGCGAGACTGCCGCAACATACAGGACCGCGAAGGCGTCATTCAAGCCTTGCATGATCACTTGACATCTGCTTGGCAAGGTGGTTCAATACACAGTGTCATCAGTGTGTTCCCACCGCGTCAACCCGGGCAATCCCTTCGCCCTGACCCCGTCCGCTTGGCCAACCATCAACTGCTGAGGTACGCTGGATTCGAACAGGAAGACGGTCAGGTTGTCGGCGACCCCCATTCCACCGAGTTTACTGCGCGCATGCTCGAAAAAGGTTGGGGCCCACAGCGGCGCAGCGCTTACACCCCCCTGCCATGGTCCATCTGGATCCACGACGAAGAGACCGCACCTGCAGATCACTTTGCAGCACACCCGAGTTTGTTTCCAGAAATCAGAATCACCCACCCCGAATATCCGGGCATCGATGCACTGGGCCTGCGCTGGTATGCCATCCCGGTCATCAGCGAAATGGCCTTGGTCATTGGGGGAATCACGTATCCATGCGCGCCGTTCAACGGCTGGTACATGGGTACGGAAATCGCCAACCGCAATTTCTGTGATGCCGGCCGCTACAACTTGCTAAAGCCCATCGCCATTGCCATGGACCTGGACACTTCGTCCGACCGCACATTGTGGAAGGACCAAGCGCTGACAGCCATCAACCAAGCTGTCCTTCACAGCTTTGATGCTGCAAATGTGAGAATCGGAGACCACCACGAGCTGGGCGCTCAATTCGAGCGATTCTGTGAAATTGAAGAAAGCTCCGGGCGCCGATTGAATGGCGATTGGAGTTGGCTAACACCCCCTACTTCAGGTTCCGTCTCACCACAGTTTCACCGGGAATTCAACAATGAGGTTGAGGAGCACACCAACTTCTTCTACCAGCGGAGTCCATCGGAAGATGTGGCGGCGAGGCAATCCCCCCCGGCAGACAACCCGGTCAGGTCTGACGACCCATTTCACTTGGAGCACCGACATGAAACGCCCAGGTGTCCCTATGGCTTTGACCAGCTCTCCAAGGTCCTCCCGATCAAACGGCGCACCTCCAACGGAGCAAGAGGTCACAACTGAAAATGGTCGCCGTGACGCGCCACATGGCACCCTTTGTCCTCCACATTGAGGCTGGCGGGTGACCCTGGTTGAAGCAGGGGGTTGGTGTGATTCAAATGGATAAAGAACACCTTGTCCCGCTCGCTCGCTGGCCAATCCGCCATGAGGGCTAGACTCTCTACGATAAAGGGATGTGGGACTTCGGACATGTCGCGGTGCCCCAGCTCCTCGCCGTCGTGAAAAGTGCCATCCAAAAAGGCGTAATCCACGGTGGCGACGACTTCCTGAAGATCGCGGTCCCACTTGGACCACTTGTCAATGTCTGGGATGAACAAGGCGCTGCGGTTTGGCCCTTCGATTTTGTAACCCACCGTCTCGGAAAACTCATCCCGGTGCGGCACCCTCAGTGGCGTCACCGTCAACTGGCCGGTGGGCTGAATGGCCCGGCCTTCGGCCAAAGTGGACAAGGTGATGTTCTCTAGCTCCACCAACTGACTCCAAGGGCCGTTTTCCTCCAAGAACGCGCGCAACCTCGGCATCGCATACACCTCCACCCCATTGGCACCCATCGCCTCCCGCCCCAAGAGCCCCAATCCTGAATAATGCCCCCAATGGGCGTGGGTCAAGAAGATGCCGTCGGGCATGCCGGGATGGGCTCCGTGCACTTGGGCAAGCTGAAGGGCTTGACGCGCAGCATCCGGCGTAGCCTCGAACATAAATTGCCGCCCCGCTCGCGCATCCACAACGCCCAAGGACACCACCTGATGGATGCCGGCCGGGCGCAAAAACAAGTTGCGACAGTCTTCGCGCTGGCAGCCAATGTGGGGATACCCCCCATCCTGCACATTGCCCAACACCGTCAATGACACCCCGTCCACCTGGGCGCTTATCCCGCACCAAGGCTGGGTGAACAGCGCCAAGACCACCACGATCCGGACCGTCAAGCCGATTCCCATTCTGTCCATGCTGCGAAAATTACGCGGACTCCATTCACTGACCGGGTGAATTCCTATTTGCTGCATCGAATCAAGGACGCCACTTGCACTGCTTGAACAGTCCCCCACAAGGCGACCTCACCACGTCCGAGCGCAGTCTATACTGGGTGAAAATGGCCTCACCGACCAAGTCCTGGTGAAAAGCACCGGCGCTGTCCGGATACAATGTGAGGCTTACATCAGAGGAGTCCGTGGCCACGAATTGATACGTCCCGGCGTGCCCTCCGCCCCCGTCGAAATCGAACCGGTATCGGTAAGAAGGTGGCTCACCTGAAACCTCACGAAAGGTCATCACCCTCGGACCGGTGTCAATACAGGAGGAACAACTGCCCGCCTCGTCGAGCGAAAACCGCCCCAAAATGTCTTCATTGTAAGACACACAGGCCGACATCAGCATCACAAGAAGCCCCCAGAACAACACCTTTGGCATGCTTCAAATGTAGGCCCACCAAAAAGGCCCGCTGTTGGGGCGGGCCTTCCTCGTGAATCAGATGTCTTCCGGTGGTAGCTCCGGCAGGAATCGAACCTGCATCTAGGGTACCGGAAACCCTTATTCTATCCATTGAACTACGGAGCCGAACAAAAACGGTGCGCGGAGGGCGCACCGTCTTGATCGTTGTGGAGATACGGGGATTCGAACCCCGGACCTCTTGCATGCCATGCAAGCGCTCTAGCCAGCTGAGCTATACCCCCTCCACAAGGTGGTTTCCCCTTCCCTTCGGAAGCGGGAGCGCAAATATAGTCGGTTCATCGGTACAGCCAACCCTACCTCTGGGTCAGTCCATTACCCAAATCCAGGTGTGCTCCTTTCCGCCCGCATGCCCTGCGCACAAGCGCAATAGTCCGGGCTTGGATGGCGCAGACGCAGGCCCTTCTCCTCGGGCGATCAGCGCTCCAGCGATGTCGTGCAAAGTCCATTGGACGCCCTGCGAAATGGGCATCGAACTGCCGCTTTGGACCACAGTCAAATGGCGCGGCGATGCCCCGCGCTCTTCTATGCCCACGAAAGCGAGGTCAACGGGCAAGACAGCCTCTGCTTCTTGGTAGGCGAAATCGGGGGTCAGCTCGAACGACGAAGCCCGAAATAGAACGGCGTCACTGCTGCCGTTGGCCGCATTTATGGCGGTCCAGCTGTTGCTCGTACCCGCTACGTAAAGTCTTCCTTGGTCGTCGTGTGCCAGGGCCCGCACATCGTCGTCTTCGCTGCCTCCGAAAAGGTGCGCACCAAACCAGGCTCCCGTTTCACCAAACCGCCGCTGCACCAACGCGTCTGACGCGGCATCATCTCCGTTGGTATTGTAGCCGGCGCACTGCAGGATGACCCCTGTCCACAGGATGGCCCTTCCAGGTCGGTCCGACTCACTGATGGTCTCTGCAATCCAAGCGTGGGACCATGTGTCTGGAGCGCCTGGATTGGGACTGGCTTCGAGCTTCCCGAAAACGGCATCGCGCGTCCCGTCGCTGGACTGCAACGTCCCAGACCAAGCGACGCCCAAGGGACCCGCAGTAATGCCCGTCATGGCCAAAGCAGGATCTGCCACTGGAGCGGTACCGACCACAGTGGGGTTGCCATTGTCCACGGCAATCATGACCACGGCGGCCGGCGCCTCAAGGACATCGTGGCGATGGGCCGCCACATACAGCGTGTCATTGTGCCAAGCGGCATCCGCGGCCGACATCCCTTCCGTGCCTGGAATGGGCGCCCACCCGGGTGCTGTCGCGCCGCCTGTCCACAAGCCTGCCATCAGTCCCGCAGGGGCAGATGGCGGGACGGAGGTTTGCTGCCGGTGTCCAACGGCGATGAAAGTCTCTCCGCCTGCAGGCACCAAAGCGCAAGTGGTGACAGCTCCTGTGCTGCCGAGGTCAAACGTGGCGACAACGCCTTGCAGAGGGTGCACTCCCATCAAATGGCCTTGCCATTGCCCATTGCGCGGGGCATCGTAGAGCGCCCACACTGTTTGCCCGGTGCGCACAACATCGCGGACCGCCAAAGTGGAAGGTGCCCCCAGAGGAGCGTCGAGGTCACTTGCAAATGCGAACGACCACACGTGGTCCAACGCAGTATCCAATACCGCCAAAAACCCCTTGCGACCTGCGGGACCTCCAGGCGCCCAGGCAGCTTGCCCTTCAGCCATCGTGATGTCAGAGGTGGTCTCACCCGCCACAACGCAACCGTCATCATCTACCCACAGCGCAGTGGCCTCATCCATCCCTTCCGCGCCGAACACCCGGACTTCGATGGAGTCCTGGCCCTGCCCAAGCA
>JAKMCW010000018.1 GCA_022428205.1 Flavobacteriales bacterium | reverse complement strand
CCTCCAAAGCCGCAATGCGTTCGGAAGGGGCGAGGCTGGCATCTAAGGCGATGCCGCGCAACTCCGAAAAGTTAACGCCTGCTGTTGCTGTCCAAGTACAGGCGGCCAACATCAGCCATGCCAAGCTTACTCTAATCGCGGTACGCATCTAGTACGAAAATACGCCATGACAGAAGACAGGAGCTCAGGGGTTGTTAGGGTCAAATTTCTGACTACATTTGCCCTCCCTTTGCGGGAAATGCCGACTATGTAGCTCAACTGGATAGAGCACCTCACTACGGATGAGGAGGTTGAGGGTTCGAATCCTTCCATGGTCGCCACAGTTTACAGAAAGCCCTCGTTGCAATGTCGCAGCGGGGGCTTTCGATTTTATGGGGTTCCGGCACCCCCTGACTAAATTGTCGCCATGCCCTTCCTGCTTGATTCACCCGAGGCCGTAGCCCAGGCCCGTCAATCTGCTGCTGTCGATTTTGAGGCCTTCTGGGCCGATGTTGCCGGTCACTATGAGTGGATGAATCCTTGGCATACCGTGTGCGACTGGGAGTTCGAGACGCCGCGCGTTCGATGGTTCGACGGCGCGAAGCTCAACATGACCGCCAACTGCCTCGACCGCCACGTAGCCGCCGGACACGGGGACCGCAATGCCATCCTCTGGGAGCCCAACGACCCTGCGGACGATACGGTGGCCATCACCTACGCGGAGCTGCACGGCAGGGTGTGCCGATTTGCCAATGTGCTGAAAAGCCGTGGGGTGGGGAAGGGCGACCGCGTGGCGCTTTACCTGCCCATGGTGCCGGAGCTCGCTGTGGCGGTGCTGGCCTGCGCCCGCATCGGAGCGGTGCACAGTGTGGTCTTTGCCGGCTTCTCGGCGCGCAGCTTGGCCGACCGTATCCAAGACGCCGGCGCTGTGTGCGTGATCACCAGCGACGGCATGAAGCGCGGCGCCAAGGGGCTGGCCCTGAAGGCGGTCGTGGACGAGGCCCTCGCCGAATGCCCCACGATCACCACCAACCTTGTCGTTCGCCACACCGGCGAAGATGTCCAATGGAACACCGACCGTGATGTGTGGCTCCACGAGGCACTCACTGCCGTTTCCGGCGACTGTCCGCCCGAGCCCATGGATTCCGAGGACTTGCTCTTCATCCTCTACACCTCGGGCAGCACGGGCAAGCCCAAGGGTGTGGTCCATACCTGTGGCGGGTATATGGTGTATGCAGGCTACAGCTTTGCCAACGTGTTTCAATACCAGCCCGGCGACGTCTATTGGTGCACCGCCGACATCGGTTGGATCACCGGACACAGCTACATCGTCTATGGCCCGCTCCTCAATGGTGCGACCACGGTGATGTTCGAAGGCGTGCCCACATATCCTTCGCCTGGCCGTTTTTGGGAGGTCTGCGAGAAGCTCAAGGTCAACCAGTTCTACACGGCTCCGACGGCCATTCGAGCCCTGATGGCTTGCGAACCGCGCTTTGCCAAAGGCCACGACCTGTCGGCGCTCAAGGTGATCGGCTCGGTAGGAGAGCCCATCAACGAAGAAGCCTGGCAATGGTACCACGACGCGATTGGTGGCGGTGAGTGCGCGCTGGTCGACACCTGGTGGCAAACCGAGACCGGCGGCATCCTCATCAGCGGCCTCGGGGCGCACAGCCCCATGAAGCCGGCCCACGCCGGCTACCCCTTGCCGGGCATCAGTCCCGTGCTGGTGGACGGGGACGGCAACACTCTGGAAGGGGAGGCCGAAGGCTACCTCTGCATCGACCGCCCCTGGCCGTCCATGATCCGCACCACTTATGGCGACCACGAGCGGTGCCGCAACGTGTACTTCAGCGCCTTCAAAGGCAAGTACTTCACCGGCGATGGGGCCCGGCGCGACGCCGACGGCATGTTCCGCATCATCGGCCGGGTCGACGACGTGGTCAACGTGAGCGGCCACCGCTTCGGCACCGCCGAGATCGAGGACGCCATCGATTCTCACCCCGCCGTGGCCGAGTGCGCGGTCATCGGCTACCCACATCCCATCAAGGGCCAGGCGGTCCACGCCTACGTAATCCTCAAAGACGGCGCCCTGCCCAGCACCGAAGAAGGCATCACCGCCCTGCGCAAGGAAATCGGCGTGCAGGTCAACACCGAGATCGGCAACATTGCCCGCCCGGACCGCATCCAGTTCACGCCGGGCCTGCCCAAGACGCGTTCGGGCAAAATCATGCGCCGCATCCTCCGCAAGGTGGCCAGCGGCGAGCACGACCAGCTCGGCGACACCTCCACGCTGCTCGACCCCACGGTCGTCGATGGCGTCATCGCCGGCGCCGCCGAGTTCCTCGCCTGAACCCTATTCAATGAGGGCCACCTAAACCCGGTAAAGCAAAAAAGGGGGCCGAAGCCCCCTTTTCCATTCCATGTGCTGGCGATTACTCGCAGTAGGACCCGAAGTTGCCCAACACTTCGAGCAGGTCTTCGATGCCCACTTGTCCATCGGAGTTCAAGTCCGTGGGACATGGGTCTTCAAGGTCGAAGGTGCAACTGCCGTCGTCAGCTGTGGCAGCGCTGTCATAGTTGGTGGCAGCTTCATACATGCACCCTTTACAGCTATAGTCGCAGCTTGAGTCCTCTTCGGTGGCCAGTGGGGCATAGTTGCAGGCGCTGGCATCGGTGCATCCCAGCACTTCGTTGGCATCGCAAACACCATCCCCATCGGCATCCGCTGTGCACGCTCCATCGCAATCGTAGCCAGTGGCTGGATAGGCACACGGTCCTGCATCTGTAGCTGCTGGGTTGTAGTTGCAAGCTTCATCGTCCTGACAACCAGAAAGCTCATAAGGATCACAAATGCCGTCCCCGTCGGTATCGGCAATGCACTCTCCAAAGTCATTGTAGCCGTCGGCAAACTCACATGAACCGTCGTCAATGGAGGCGCTGGGGTCATAGTTCGTGGCCGTTGAATTGGTGCATCCACCGCAGGAGGCCACATCCGTGTAATCGACCACCTGGATGATCTGAACACTGTTGCCACATTCGTCGCTTGCGGTGTAAAGCCTCAACTCCTGGCCAGGCACATTGGGGTCAACGGCCGGTGAGGTGCTAAACGTCAAGGTCGTTGTGCCGCAGGGGTCCGTCGCCGAGGCGAGTGGGGCATTCTGGTTGGTGCAATCGGTCACGACAAAGGGCGCTGCCGAAGTAAACACCGGCGCCACTGTGTCGACTACGGTGATGGTCTGCAGCGCTGCCGATACGTTGCCACAACCATCGGTGACGCTGTGCGTCCGTTCGATGGTGTATTCCTGCGGACAATCTCCTGAGATAATGATGTCACTGAATTCGCGGGTCACTTCGGAACAGAGGTCCGAGGCGGTCACCAGGTCCTCATAGATGTAAGCCTCACAGCTGTATTGCACGTCGGCAGGCACGGTCAAAATGGCGGGTGCGAT
>JAKMCW010000110.1 GCA_022428205.1 Flavobacteriales bacterium | reverse complement strand
GGGAAATCAACACAAGTATCCGCAGGGTCACATATCCCGTCTCCGTCTTGGTCTACACATCCTTGCACCACGACATCATCCAAATACCAATTCTCATTCTGATCATTATTGGCAACGATTAAGACCTGCATGATCGACCCCATCAACCCGGTCACCGAAAATGGTGCATGCGAACAAGCGCATCGATTGCGCTGATCCTCCTGTTCAAAAGGACCACCATCTATACTGATGTATAGGGTAAGATTATCCGAGACATCGATATTGGTTTCCTCGGAGGGTATGGCGGAGAAATCAGCGATGTAACCATCTATGGAAATGACCGGCGACACCCAGCCTGCACCCTCTGAATCTTCCCAAGTGAATTTCTGGCTGCCGTTATGAGACACAACACCAATGAAATCACTGGCTGCACAATTCGCAGAGAAGTTGCCATTTGCAGACAGCACCAAGCCCGACCCGCACATGTCTCCATCTGCAATCAAAGAGGCGTCTTCAAAGTCCTCTTCGTAAAGGACCGTCGGCGCTGACGTCACCGTCACTTGTGCCGTATTTGAAGCAGAATTACCCTGGGCATCGACCACAGTCAGCGTCGCAGTGTAGAGTCCCAGACTCGCGAAATCATACGTGGCTCCTGTGGCACCGTTGACCGTAATGGTACTGCTCACTACAGAGCAATTGTCTGTTGAAGTATTGAACGTTCCATTACTGGCGGCAAGCGTGACGGTCGAACCCGTAAGGTTTAGTGTTATGTCGTTGGCAATGGCCACAGGGTCTTCATCATCCAAGATTGTCACTGTCACTGCAGTTACCGCGCCAACATTGGTGCCATCCGATGCCCTCAAATACACGCTACGTGCTCCAAGGCTGTCACAATCAAATGCCAGCGATGATGCCCATATCGATTGATCATGGGACAATTCAATGGTCGGTGAAACGCTGCAGTTATCAGAAGCCACTGCCGATACATCGGAAGCGGTCATCGTGACCACACCTGCGGCATCCAATACCAGATTGGCAGCACTGCCAGTCACGGTGGGACCCGTTATGTCTTGGACCGTCAACGTCACGGACACACTTGCTCCATCGTTGGTGCCATCGCTTGCCCGCACATACACCGTATTGGAACCCAAGTCACTGCAATCGTAGGACAGGGCGCTGCTCCAATTGGTATCATCCGTGGACAATTCAAACGTCATGGATGAAGAGCAATTGTCTGACGCGCTGGCCGCGAGGGTCAGCGGAGTCAATGTGAAGTCTCCATTCGCGTCTAAGTTCACCGTTGCTGCGTTCGCAGAGGTCGTTGGCCCCGTCACATCGGCAATGGTGAAGGTCGCTGCCGAAGACGCGGCGCTGGTGTTGCCCTCTGCGTCCTGCGCCTTGAAGTAGAGGTCCAAGCTGCCAAGGTCAGCACAATCTACCGCCAAGGTCGAAGTAAACGTTCCATCGGACGCGCGGCTCACGAGATAGGTCAGACTGCCCGTTGCAGTGCAGTTGTCTGTCGCCGAAACATACGTGTCCGAAGCAGAGATGGTGGCATCGCCATTGGCATCGAGGTTGACGGTTGCACCGGAAACGCTGGAAATGGTCGGCGCGGTTTGATCCGCGATCGTAATGACCTGTGAACCGGTACTCTCATTGTCTGAAGCGTCGGTCACCCGGAAATAGAAAGTCTTGTCGCCCAGGTCGTTACAGTCGGCAACGAAGGTGGTCGCATAGCCACTGCCATCCGTCTCCGAAATCTCGTAGGTCAAGCTTCCTGAGGAAGTACAGTTGTCGGAAGCCGTGACGTAGCTCGAGGCATCAATCGTCGCCGATCCCGCCCCGCTCAAAATCTCCGTCAACCCTGAGGTGATGGACGAAATGGTTGGGTTCGTATTGTCCTCAATGGTCAAAGTGACCGAAACGCTGTTTGACACATTGCTACTGCCGTCCGTGGCCCGCACATACACAGTATTGCCTCCCATATCCAGGCACGTGTATGACAATGTGGAGGACCAATTGGTGTCGTCTTTTGAAAGCTCAATGGTCGGTGAAGCTGTGCAGTTATCGCTGGCTGAAGCACTCAGCGCGGCGGGAGTCAACAAATAAGTGCTTCCACTCAGGCTTACTGTGGCATTCGACGCAGACAGTGTAGGCGCCGCATTGTCCAGCACCGTCACCGTTGCTGTTTCGGTATCAGTGTTGCCCTCACCGTCCG
>JAKMCW010000085.1 GCA_022428205.1 Flavobacteriales bacterium | reverse complement strand
GCCGCGGAAGGACCCTCGGGTTTCGAACCGCCAACCTTCAGGCATGCGAGCCCGAGCAAATCTTGCCCGGCGAGGGGGTGTATTCTGCCCATGTCCGGGTCTTCCCATCCAATCCACGCGACGCTGAGGGGGCCACGGCCCCTGCTTGGGGCGCCATGGTACATGTGGGGCCGCGCCCCACATTCGATGACTCAGAGGCCCCTCCTGCAGTAGAAGCACACTTGTTTGCTGAGGGTGATCCCGAATTGTATGGCGCCGTGCTCGAAGTCACCTTCGTCTCTAGGTTGCGCGACATTCAGAAGTTCGCCGACGCCGACGCCTTGGTCCAACAGCTCGAGCAGGACGCTGCAGCCGCCAAACAGGCGCACGGACAAAATTAACGCCATGCAAGTCGTTCACCACATGAAGCCGCGTTTAATGCAGCTCATTTAGGGGATGACTTGAGCCATATTTTCCTCGCTTCAAGGCGCCAATTCGCTCGCTGCGCAGGAGCCATCACGCCCTCCGGCAAGCGAGACCGTTGGCTGGGACACCGCCCAGGTTTGGACCGATTTCGAAGCCGCCTTGCAACGGCCAGAGCAAGTCTGGAGGCTGGACCTCAGCCGGAACAAATGGAAGGAAGTCGATCACCGGTTGCGGCGCTTCCGGTACCTCCGCGAAATCATCCTCGACAAAAACAAAATTGACAGTCTGCCGCCATGGATGGGCGAATTTCAATACCTGGAGCGGTTGAGCATCAAAGCCAACCGACTGACCCGCTTTTCGACGGCTCTGTTGGACCTCTCCAACCTCAGAGAACTCAACCTCGCCGACAACATGATTGACGGCATCCCTGAAGACATAGACGCCCTCGCGAAGCTCGAACGGCTCATATTGTGGTCCAATGTCATCGGCCACTTCCCCCCTTCTTTGAGTCGGCTCGAATACCTCCAGGAACTCGACCTCTTGCACAATGAAATGTCGACGGACGAGCAAATCTGGGTCCGGGAGCTCTTGCCAGGTCGGCGGTTGCAGT
This sequence comes from Flavobacteriales bacterium, assembly GCA_022428205.1. Classification (GTDB taxonomy): domain Bacteria; phylum Bacteroidota; class Bacteroidia; order Flavobacteriales_D; family Sanyastnellaceae; genus UBA8752. The sequence goes on along the minus strand of JAKMCW010000085.1, from coordinate 1,650 downwards.
TCAGCCCCCCTTGCCAATGTCAATTCGACGACTGAACCGCGTCCCGGTCGTCGTATTGACCGGGGTTGAAAATGCCGGCAAGACCACCCTTGCCAAGGGGCTCGCTGATGCGTTGGGCTGGGACTGCCTGCTGGAGGCCGCCCGTACCGACGAAGTGGTCCTGCGGGGCCAAGAGGACCACGCCCACCTCACCACCTTGTTGACCCAGTTTGACCAACAGCTCCGCACCCTGATCCAAACCGCCCAGCGTGGGGTGATCTGCGATACGGGGGCCTTGGTCCTCGACATCTGGGCCGAGAAGTTGTGGGAACAATCCATCGATGGTGCCCGCGCTGTGATGCTCAACGCAGACCTCCATCTGTTGTGTCACACGTTGCCAAGGTGGGAACCCGACCCCTTGAGAACCATGCCCCACCTTGACGATCGACTGGCCCTCCAATCGGAGTACCACCAGCGGCTCGTCCAATCCGCCCAGCCCTTCGAGGTACTGCACGCGGCTCCGCCAAGGGAGCGACTGGACATGGCACTGGCCTCCATTCAACAGCACTTGGACGCATGAAAGCAGCCTATCCAGTCATCAAGCAAGAGCGCGCGGCAGAAGCCGCTGCCGTCATCCTGAGCCTGGCCTACACATGGGGCTATCTGCAAGGGTGGGTGCCCTGGTGCTTTATCCCTGCGGCCATCGGCGCCGCCATCCTCATGGTCCTCTGTTGGCGCAAGGCCATCCTCGCAGAATCAGCCTTGCAGGCCTTCTACATCGGCATGGCCCTCTACGGGGCCTGGGCATCCTCGAACCCGCAAGACTGGACCCCCGCCACCTGGCCCTTGCACACCCACTTTTGGGCGATTGCCATCGCGTCCGTCCTCACTGCAGCTGTGGCCTTTGGGCTGCAACGCAAGACCGAGAGTGCACTGCCTTGGCTCGACGCCTTTACGACCGTGTTTAGCCTCCTCGCCACTTGGCTCATGGTGCACAACCACCACGCCAACTGGGCTTACTGGATCGCCATCAATGCCGTGGCGATTTACCTGTACGCAAAACGCGGCCTCCCAGTGGGGGCCGCGCTTTACGCCATCTATTTGGTGATGGCCATCATGGGGTGGTTCGGGCCTTAAGCCCTTCGCCTCAGCGAATGATGAACTTGACCGGAATCGTGTACTGAACGCTCACGGGCTTGCCCTGTTGACGTCCGGGTTCGAAGTCCGGAAGTGAACTGACCACGCGCAAAGCCTCCTCATCCAATCGAGGGTCTACAGGACGCAGCACGCGACCGTCGCGCACCTTGCCGTCCTTGCCTACCACGAAGTACACGAAGACCGTGCCTTGGATGCCAGCATCCTTGGCGATCGGGGGGTACTTGGTGTTGGAGCTTACGTACTTGATGATCTCGAGCTGTGTGCACTGGTCACGCTCTGGACCGGTCTTGCTCTTGCAAGGGCCAAAGCCAGGCATGTCCTCTACAATCATGAAGGGGATGTCCTCTTCGACCACTTCCTCCTCTTCGACCTCGATGATCTCAATCTCAGTATCCTCGTCGATTTCGATGTCCTCGATTTCGAGCTCCTCTTCGATTTCCTCCTCGTCGTCGACAATCTCAATCACCGTCGTCTGTTGGGGAGGCGGTGGAGGCGGAGGGGGTGGAATGACGT
>JAKMCW010000078.1 GCA_022428205.1 Flavobacteriales bacterium | reverse complement strand
GCTTCCAGCTCGTTCTCGCGTTCGCGGGTCAAGCCATAGCGGATCTCAGCCACCTTGCCGAAGTCGCCTTCGCGCTCGGCGCGTTCCGCCTCGCCGTTGAGGTCTTCGCGCGCTGTGCGCAACGCCTGCACACGGTCGATGACTTCGCGTTCGGCATTCCATCGGGTTTGAAGGCCGTCTTGCTCTTCGCGCAGGTTTGCGAGGTTGATGTCCAACTCAGTGTGGCGTACAGGGTCATCTTCGCCGGCAATCGCGGCTTTTTCGATTTCGAGCTGCATAATGCGGCGCTCCAGGTCATCCAGTGCCTGCGGTTTGGAATTCATCTCAAGCCGCAACCGCGAGGCCGCTTCGTCGACCAGGTCAATCGCTTTGTCGGGCAGAAAGCGGTCAGGTAGGTACCTCGAGGAGAGCTCCACCGCGCGGATCAAGGCCTCATCTCGGATCTCCACTTGATGGTGTACCTCGTACTTCTCCTTGATGCCCCGGAGGATGGCCAAGGTGCTCTCGCGATCAGGTTCATCGACCCGCACTTTTTGGAACCTCCGCTCCAGTGCCTTGTCCTTTTCAAAGAACTTCTGGTATTCGGCCAATGTGGTCGCTCCGATGGCCCGCAATTCGCCGCGCGCCAAGGCGGGCTTGAGGATGTTGGCGGCATCCATGGCGCCTTCTCCACCACCAGCCCCGACAAGGGTGTGGATCTCGTCGATGAAAAGCAGTATCCGCCCATCACTCTCGGTCACCTCACGCACGACCGCCTTGAGCCGCTCCTCGAATTCCCCCTTGTATTTGGCGCCAGCCACCAAGGCGCCCATGTCTAGGCTGTGTACTGTCTTGGCCATGAGGTTTTCGGGGACGTCACCAGCCACGATGCGGTGGGCTATGCCCTCGGCAATGGCGGTTTTCCCTACACCCGGTTCACCGATGAGGATGGGGTTGTTCTTGGTGCGGCGTGTTAGGATTTGCAGGACACGGCGGATTTCTTCATCCCTTCCGATGACCGGGTCGAGCTTGCCGTCGCGGGCTGCTGCGTTGAGGTTGCGTGCGTACTTAGATAGAGATTCCAAGGCGTCTTCGTGGCTTGCACTGTCGGCCGTGCGCCCTTTGCGCAGCTCGTCCAACGCCGCATCCAGTCCCGAAGCGGTGACTCCAGCATCCTGAAGGATGCGAGCGGCGGTACTGTTGACGGAGAGAATCGCCGAAAAAAGGCGGTCCAAAGCAATGTACTGATCTCCGTTTTTTCGGGCCTGGTCGGCGGCCTTGCGGAGAACGCTTTGGGCGGGTTGGGACCAGCTAACATTGTCGGGGGGAGATCCAAGTGTTGGCAGTGCTGCAAGCGACTTGGACGTGGCTTGCTGAATGGCCGGGACAGCGATCTCCATGCGCTGCAGCAAGTGCTGAGGCAGCGGATCCTGTCCGTTTAGGATAGCGTGAAGCAAGTGCAGTGGAGCGACTTGACTGTGTCCGCTTTCGATGGCGCGCCCTTGAGCCGTTTGGAGCGCGGCTTGGGCTTTCAGAGTAAAGGCGTGTTGTTCCATAGATCGTGTGTACTGAGGTTCCGGAAGTGGTTCCGGACATCAGCACTTGCGCCAAAAGGATGCCAATCGATGAAGCGGGCCATTTGACCGACATTTTGTCGGTAATGGTGGTTAAACCATGACTTTTTGACACTCTCAGGCTGTAAATTGCCGACATGGGCAAAGGGAGCATCTACATCGTAGGCTACATGGGCGCTGGAAAAAGCTCCGGTGGGCGACGCTTGGCCCGGACCCTGAATGTGCCCTTCGTCGACACCGATGAGGCCCTCATGGCTTCCAGCGGGATGGAGGTGTCCGAGATATTCAATGCGCACGGAGAACTGGGTTTTCGCAAGATGGAACAACAGGTCTTGCGAGAGTTGTCGGCCCTTGACGACATCCGCGTGGTCGCCACAGGTGGGGGAACGCCTTGTTTCGAAGACAACATGGACTACATGCTGTCGCATGGAACCGTCGTGTATTTCAAGGTGGCGCCAGCAGCCTTGGTGCCACGCCTCATGGCCAAACGCAAGAACCGGCCTTTGATTGAGCAGGTTTCGGAAGATGCCCTGCCAGGATTCATCGAGCAGCACATGGCTGAACGCGAGGTGCATTACGGGCAGGCGCACATCACGGTCGACGCGGACGCCTTGGACGGTGCGCGTCTTGATTTAGTCAGTCAGATGATTGCCCAGCACAGGGCCTCTAATCTGTGAGCAAGGCTGCATCCGGACCGGGCCCACTGAGCTCGACGGCGATGTGGGCCTTGAGGTTGGTGGAAAGGCTCTGGCCTACGTAGTCCGCCCGGACAGGAAACCTGCGGTGAATCCGGTCCACCAGGACACACGTGCCCACGTGCCGCGGCCGCGCAGGAAGGATGTGGGCTACGCCGTAAAGGAGGGTTCTGCCACTGTTCAAGACGTCATCGACCACAATGACCACTGCGCCGTTCATCGCGGTGCTGTCAAAAGGTCCGCCTTCTTGGTCAACCAGCGAAATAGGGTGGTCCAGCGGGGCGTCCTTGTCCATTTGGATGATGCAGGACAAGGTATCGGGTGCATCCATTTCTGAAAGCGCACCTGCGATGCGGGCAGCAAGCACCTTGCCCTGACCTTCTATGGCCGCAATGACGATGCGCTGGGCGGCATGGTGATCTTCCAGTATTTGACGGGCGATGCGCTGGATACACCGCGCGATACGCTCTGCATCAAGGATGACGGCTTCACCTGCATTGTGGGTCGATGGGGCGCTCATGAGGATGCAATTTCGCGGTTCGACGGCGATGTGCGCACCGTGGTGGCGTCGAATTCCAACAACGCCACCGCTTCTATGTGCGCGGTATGCGGGAACTGATCCACCAGTTTGAAGGTGCGCAGCGCATAGCCTGCATCACGCAAGGTCACCAAGTCGCGGGCTTGCGTTGCGGGGTTACAGCTGACGTAGACGATGCGTTGGGCCCGCAGTCGAATCACCTTGCGCAGGGATTTTGGGCTGATGCCGCTGCGTGGGGGATCGAGGACAATGGTGCCGATCCGCCCAGTGTATCCCGGATGGTCGAGCAGGAAGCGGCCCACGTCAGCCGCGTGAAACTCCAGCCCTTCGATTCCATTGTGTGCCGAGCTGCGCCGTGCATCCGCGATGGCTTCCTCGATGAGGTCCACACCGATCACGCGGTGCTGGCTTTCTCTCGCCAAGAGTTGGGCGATCGTTCCCGTGCCGCAGAAGAGGTCCATGATGACCGGATTTTCCGCCTTGACAAGGGGCAAGGGCTCTTGAAATGCGTAAGCCAGAACTTGGGCATACAGACGCTCCGCGCATTGGGGGTTGGTCTGAAAGAAGCTCTTCATCTGGATCTCAAACGAAAGGCCGTGCAGGCGTTCGATGACGTGGTCGACCCCCTCAATCAGGGTGGAAGAGCCTTCCCGGGCTTCCACCCGCTCTCCAGTATCGTCGTTGAGGGTGTGGATGAATCCGGCGAGCCTGTCGCCCAATACCGCTTTCAAGCGTGCGCCAAACGCTTTGGGATCAAATCGTTCGAGTCCGTGAGACGTTGTGACCAAGTTGACCAGCAGTTGGTCGGCATCAAGGCTTTTGCGCACCACGAGGAAGCGAAAGAACCCCTCCCGCTTGGGGGCGTGCCAAGCGGGCAATCCAGTGGCCTCGCACCACCTGCGAATGTCCCCAAGCATGCCTTCGAATTGGGGGTCAAACAAGCCGCTGTCTGCTTCGAGGTCTTCCACAGCCCACCATGTGCCCCGCGCTTTGAAGCCCAAGTGGAAGCCGTCGCCGAATTCCGCATCGGGATCGGCATCGGGCCCGCGGCCGATCGCCGCAAAGCTGTATTCCATTTTGTTGCGGTAGTGAAAGGCGGAAGGCGATTCGACCCAGCCCTCATAACGGGCGTCGATGTCTTCCACTTCACCGATGCGGCGGTATACGTCGAGTGTGATCCGCTCCTTGAGTTTGCGTTGCTCCTCCAGCGAGAGGGTGATGTAGGGTGCGCCAGGAATGGCCTGGTATGGCACTTTGATTTCTTCGGGAGCCCGTCGCAGCACCGCGGTGATGCGCGCCTCTGCATGCCGGCGCTTGCACAGGGAGACGCGCGCACGGACCCGTTGGCCGGCGATGGCGTTCGGTACGAATACTGTGAAGTCACCGTCGTCGGTGGGAACTTTGGCGATCCCCTTGCCCCCAAAGGCCACATCGAGGATGTCGAGTTCGAGCATGGCGCCCTTGTGAAAGAGCCTTTTGTTGCGTGCCAATGGAGTGGGATGAAGGGTTCAATGCGGCGCGGATTGCGCAACCGAGTTGCGAAAATAGGCCCCGCATCGATGCTACCTTGCCACCATGATGAAGGGTGGAATGCGCGCGATGCTCACTGCGGTCTTGGCAGGGGTGATGTTCAACGCTCCGGCATGGAGCCAACATCCCGATGAAATGGCCGTAGTAACGTTCAACATTCGGTATGACAATCCGGACGACCCCTTGAGTTGGGAGGAGCGAAAGGACAAGGTGGCCGGTACTGTGGGCTACTTCGACATTATGGGTTTTCAAGAAGCGTTGGCGCACCAAGTCGACGACCTCTCTGCCCGGCTGCCCAACCACGAGCATTACGGCGTGGGCAGGGACGACGGCCGCAGCGCAGGAGAGCATTGTCCCATCTTCTGGAACAAGAGCCGCTTCGACCTGCTGCACGCCGAGACCACATGGTTGAGCGAAACTCCAGACGTGCCGGGCTCCATTGGTTGGGATGCAGCGCTGCCGAGAACAGCCACCTTGGTGCTGTTGCACGACCGAAAAACCGGTAAGGTCATTCGGGTGGCCAATGCCCATTTCTCGCACATCGGAGCGGAGTCCCGGGCACTGGCAGCGCGCATGCTTTCCTTGCAGTTTTCCATGAGCACCGCCGATGTAGACATTTTGCTGGGCGACCTCAATGCTGAGGCGGGCAGCACTGCCCTTGAAATCTTGGAGAGTGGAGGCTTGAGTGACGCCCACGACATCGCATCCAAACGCTGTCGACAGAACATCGGCACATTTACAGGCTTCGCCACTGGCGGTCTGCGCGGTGCACCCCGCATCGACCACATCCTCGTGCGGGGAGCAACGGTCCCTTGGTATTGCACCCAAGAGGAGATCATCGGCGCTTACTACATCTCCGACCACTTGCCCGTGTACATCGCACTGATGCCATGAAGCTCAAAGGGACCCTCGCGCTGTGGGGCGGCCCCGTGGGGTTTGTCTTGGCCTTGCTGTTTCTGCCTCAGGGTGGAGCCGTGAATGCAGCCGCCTTGGCGGGGACGGCTTTTTGGATGCTGTGGTGGTGGCTGGGAGGTGCGGTCTCCATCGGCGCTACGAGCCTGCTTCCCCTGGCCTTGTTTCCCACTTTTGGGGTGTTGAATCTCAGTGCCGCAGCCGCACCATTTGGTTCGCGGTTCATCTGGCTCTTCCTCGGTGGATTCGTCCTCGCTTTGGCGTTGGAAAGGCACGGTTTGCACCGCAGGTTTGCCTTGCAACTGCTGGGAAGAATGGGGGGTGGCCCGCGGCGAACGTTGCTGGGCTTCATGCTCGCCACAGCATTGTTGAGCATGTGGATTTCCAATACGGCCACCACCTTGATGATGCTGCCCATGGCGACCGCCGTTTTGGGCCTGTTGGAAGAACGTGGACGGCCGGTCAGTTGGGGAAGTGCTTTGATCTTGGGGGTCGCCTATGCCGCCAATGTGGGGGGCATGGCCACTTTGGTAGGAACACCGCCCAATGCCGCCTTGGCCGGAGTGGCGTCGGACCGTTTCGGGGTGGACATAGGATTTGTGGAGTGGCTGGCCGTGGGGTTGCCCATCTCGACAGTGCTGTTGGCAGTGGTCTTTTGTCTGTTGGTGGGATTGCACAAGGTGCCGCTCGAAGGTGGTGATGCGGCAGCGGATGTCATTGGCGCCGAGCGCCGGAAATTGGGCCCCATGGGCACCGCAGAACGGCGGGTCCTGTTCTTGTTTGTGGGAACTGCCGGGCTTTGGATTTTGCGGGCCCCTTTGAACCTCCTGCTCGACGGGTTTTTCAGTTTGAATGACACCTCCATCGCCGTGGCCTCAGCAGTGGCATGCTTCGCTGTTTCAAGCGGTCCTTCGCAGAAGAGCGACAAAGGCGCGGGCACCCCAAGATTGCTGGCGCCCGGAGACCTCTCCAAATTGCCTTGGGACATCTTGCTGCTTTTTGGGGGTGGATTGGCCTTGGCCAAAGGGTTTGAAGCCGCAGGTTGGGCCCAAGCCATGGCGGATGCCGCTGCGGGATGGGGTTGGTCGGTATGGGCCATGCTGATCCTGGTCACGGCCATGGGGTTGTTTGCGACGGAATTGATGAGCAACCTCGCCCTGACCTTGCTCCTGACCCCTGTGGTTGGAGCATTGGCCATTGGCATGGGTTTGCACCCCTTGTATTTAGCGGTTCCCGTGACGCTGGCTTCGAGTTGTGCATTCATGTTGCCCATGGCGACACCACCCAATGCGATTGTGTTTGCTTCTGGCAGGATCAGGATGTCGACCATGGCAAAGACGGGGGTTGTACTCAATGTTGTGGTGTGCATGCTCATTCTGTTGCTGTGGCAAATCCTGTGCCCTGGCCCGTGGAGTTTGTAAACGAAGGGCACATAATGCTCGATGAAGAGTATCTTAATGCCACCAAATTGCCGCTTCGTGCACATTTCTCGCTTTATTGTTCGAGGCCTCGCCTCCGCCGTTTTTCTATTGTCGTTGAGCCCCTCGGTGGTGGCACAGAATGTCTGGATGCCGGACTACGATGGCAACGGCTTCATATCGGTCCCTGACTTGACCGGTTTTTTGACAGCATGGGAGATGGAGGTGGACTCCATTGTGAGTGGGGCTTGGGAAGTGCAGTGCGATGCCATGATGGAAGGAGAGGTGCCCCTGGACAGCGTAGAGTTTCGTTTGGCAGCGATGGACATCCAATTGCGCATGGACAGCGCGGGCAACGAGGTGCTGGATACGGCATGGGTGGACCAGCGGTGGATGATCACGAACATTCCGGTGGAGTTTAACCACGTGCGGTTTTTCGGACCGACCCCCTTCGTCACAGGTCAGGTGAGCTATCATCCCGATGGCGATGAATACATGTGGTACATGGAGTTCTATGAGAGCCTGCTGTTTACCCCCGATAACAATCCCCTTGGCGTATTGCAGGAAGATGGTTGGTTTCAAGACCTCTATGTCTTCGAGGAGTTGGCACCCCACGCTCAGTCCATTTTGATTCCCCACGAAGACACCTGGTATTTGGGCCCTCGGTACACAGGATATACCTATGGTACCGAGACCTGGACGGTCTTGGATTTCTCCATCAAATTCCACGGCACACCCTGAGCGGGGTGCAACATGTACCCTCCTTTCTCGGTTGCATCTTTGGGATGTTGAATCGGACTTGGACGTGCATCGGATTGGCCGCAACCGCGGTGGCGTTTTGGACCTGTAGTCCAGAACCGCCAGTGGTCCCACGTCCGGTCTACTACACCGCTGACTTCATGCAGGTGCCGGAAGGGTTTGAGAACCCGGTCACACCCGAAGACAATGCGTTTACCGACGTGCGTTGGGCATTGGGCCGCGCACTGTTCTTCGATGCGCGTTTGTCCATTGATGGAACGGTCAGTTGTGCGACGTGTCACTTGCCTGCGCGGGCCTTCAGTGCACCAGAACCGGTCACGCCGGGCGCGCTGGGTGTTGTGGGGAGCCGCAATGCCGCGACCCTGACCAATGTGGCGTACCAACCGCACTTCATGTCGGAAGGCGGCGTTCCCAGCTTGGAGATGCAGGTATTGGTTCCCTTGCAAGAGCCCGCGGAAATGGGCCACAACATTGTCACGGCGTGCGAGGAGTTGGCCCCTGATTATGCCGAGCAGTCCGAGGCAGCCTATGGCCGGGGTCTCGATCCTTTCGTGATGACACGCGCCCTGGCCACGTTTCAGCGGAGTTTGTTGAGTGGCAACAGCCCTTGGGACCGCTGGCAGCGAGGCCAAAGTATGGCTTCTGCGCGTGTGCAGCAGGGGGCGGAGCTGTTCGCGGAGGGTGGCCTAGGGTGCGACCGTTGTCATACGCCGCCGATGTTTACAAGCCATGGTTTTGCCAACAACGGCCTCGATGCCGTTTCAGAAGATCCCGGTCGCTGGGTTTTGACGGGAAACCCGGCAGACAGCGGTGCCTTCAAGATCCCCACGCTCCGAAACAATGGCTTCACCGCCCCATACATGCACGACGGGCGCTTTGAAACCTTGGATGAGGTCCTCGATCACTATGCCCAGGGAGGGGCAGGGCATGCCCGGCAGGACAGCTTGTTGTCGCCTTTTGTCCTCACACCGGAAGAACGCCTCAATCTGCTCGCTTTTTTGGCGGCTTTGAATGACAGTGCTTTTGTGGACGATGCCCGTTGGTATCCATGAGCCATCGTATTTTTCTATTTCCTTGAAGTTACTTTTTTCACCTGCCTTGGGCGTACTGATCGCCTTTTTATGGGTTCCCTGTTTGGGAGGGGCTCAGCCAGATGCACCCGAAGACCTCCAGCTTGAGCCGTTGAGGACCTGGATCAAGCAGAATTGGTACGATGGATTCTTCACCAACCTCGGATACAATACTGCCCGCGAGCAGATGTACGGGTTTGTGGACGCTTCCGGAGGGCAGATTGAGTGCATTTACACGGGATTCCAGCAGGCCAGCGGTTTCGTGACCTATCCCAACCCGATCAATGCCGAACACATCGTGCCGCAGTCGTTCTACGGCTCGGCTTCTCCGATGAAGTCCGACATATGGTCGATTCGTCCTTGTCACGGCTCGGCCAATTCCGCGCGGTCCAATGATCCATACGGAGAGGTGGGGGATGGCAATGCCCAATGGTATGGTACCGACGGTAGCGGCAACTATCTGAGCACGGGCACCATGCCTTCGAATCCAGGCGACTTTAGCGAGGCATCAGGGAGCATTTGGGAGCCACGGGAGGCGTACAAGGGAGACGTCGCGCGCAGTGTGTTCTATTTCTATACGATGTATCCGACCCAAGCGGGCGACATTTCAGGGGTGTGTGACCCGGCCACGCTGTATGCCTGGCACCTCGCCGATCCGGTAAGCGCAGTCGAGCAAACGCGCAACGACCGCACGGAGATCGCCCAAGGCAACCGCAACCCCTTTGTGGACCACCCCGACTGGGTTTACGACGCGTGGTTCTGGGAGCCCCCGACGGACATCCCGGGGTGCACGTTTGCATCAGCATGCAACTACGAACCCGAGGCCACGTTCAACGACGGAACCTGCATTCTGCTGGGTTCTGCCTGCGATGATGGCGATGCGGACACCTTTGATGATGTCTACACGGATTGCGGTCAGCCCAACTATGGGTGCACAGGGACGCCGATTACCGTGCCAGGTTGCACGGACCCAGCTGCGTGCAATTACGACGCGGGCGCGGGCCTTGACGATGGGTCCTGTATCCTTTTGGGAGCGGCCTGCGACGACGGCGATGCCAACACGTTGGGCGATGTCTACACTAACTGTGAAGAACCCGATTATGGCTGTGTAGGTGCCGCGGGCCCGCCGACCACGCCTGAAGGGCCCATTTTGTACCGGGCGGCTTTCCATACCACGGGCCTGTCCTATGGTTTTGATGGGGACAACGATGTGTCCATCGCGGCCGGAGAGACAGAGTGGTTTTTAATGCCGTCTCCGGGTACAGAGGCGATGTGGACCGAGACGTTCCTGAACGATACGGTGATGGCGGTTCGCAACACAGAGGGGTTGGTGACCTGGAGCTCCCGTGAAATTGACGTACAAGGCGTGATGGACCTGGCGATTTCTGCGGATTTCACAGGGCATGGTGGCATGACGGGGCCGATGGACTACCTCGAGTTTACCGTGTTGCTCGATGGCCAGCCCTTGTTTGTTTCGAGTATGACAGGCGACGGCGCTTCTGGTGTGGACATGCTGTCTTTGCCCGCCGTCAGTTCCATTGTCTTGCAGGTTCAAATGCGCAATGATGCAGTGGGCGAGGTGTGGAGGCTGGACGAGATGCTGGTTTTCGGCACGCCGCCTGCGCCTTCGGATTGTCCTGCGGATTTGGATGGAGATGGCCTCGTAGCGGTTGGAGATGTGTTGATGCTGCTCGGTCAATTTGGCTGTCTCGCAGACTGCACATCGGACATCACAGGCGACGACGCCGTCACCACGGCAGACATGCTTGCTATCTTGGCGCAGTTCGGGGATATCTGTCCTTGAGCCCAGACGCTTTTTCATGAAACACGCGATTGTCTTTGTAGCGCTTTTGTGCGCTGTTTTTTCGGTATCAGCGCAGGTTCCTGCACCTGCTGAATTCCTTGGGTATGAGCTCGGCGAGCGCTTTACCCGTCACCACAGTGTGGTGGACTACGCTCAGGCCCTCGCGGAGGCATCTCCTCGGGCCACTTGGGAAGCGTACGGCCGGACTTCAGAATACCGGGAGCTTGGCTTGCTGGTCGTGACTTCTGAGGCCAACCACGCGCGCTTGGATGATTTGCGTCAGGCCAACCTCGCCCGGACGGAAGGCAAGGGCCTCCCCGCGGACGACCCCGGCGTGGCCTTTATCTATCTCAGTTACAACGTCCACGGCAATGAGGCGGTGTGCACCGAAGCGGCCCTGCGGACCATGCACGCCCTCGTCTCCGGCAAAGACGCAGGTGATGGCGATGTGGACTCTTGGCTTGACCGCTCTGTGGTCATCATCGATCCTTGCGTAAATCCGGATGGGCGCGACCGTTATGTCGCGTTTCAAGACCGCACCACTGGTCTCCTTCCCGACGCTAACCCAGGAACCGTCGAGCACGACGAGCCTTGGCCTGGAGGGCGCAGCAACCATTACATGTTCGACATGAACCGGGATTGGGCGTGGCAGACGCAGCGCGAGACCCAAGGCCGTGTCACAGCCTATCGCCGCTGGATGCCGCAAGTCCATGTCGATTTCCATGAGCAAGGCGTCAATTCACCTTACTATTTCGCTCCGGCTGCAGAGCCGTTCCACAAGATCATCAGCCCTTGGCAGCGCAAGTGTCAAGAGCACATTGGAGGCAACAACGCCCGGTGGTTCGATGCCCGTGGGGCCTTGTATTTCACACGAGAGGTGTTCGATCTGTTCTATCCCGCCTATGGCGATACCTGGCCCATGTACAATGGCGCTGTTGGCATGACTTACGAGCAGGGGGGGAGCAGCCGCGCCGGCCGCGCCATCACCACATCGCTGGGAGACACCCTGACCTTGGCCTACCGCATATTGAACCACCATGAGTCCGGTCTTAGCACCGTTGAGGAAAGCGCACGGCGCGCCGAGGAGCTTGTGGCCGAGTTTGCGGCCTACCACCTCAACAACGTCGAGAACCCCTTCGGTGACTATGCCGGCTACGTATTTCCCGGTGAGCAGGACCGCGCCAAGATGGGGGAGCTTTTGCGCATCCTCGACGCGAACGGGATTGTCTACGGCACGGCTCCAGCGGCGTCTTCTGTCTTGGCCTACGACTATGCATCGGGCCGCACCTCCAAGCGCGCTGTGCGGGCCGGAGACTTGCTGATCGATGCCCATCAACCGCACGGCGGCATCCTCCAGGTGTTGATGGATCCGGACCCCGAGTTGTCCGATAGCATGACCTATGACATCACGGCTTGGGCCCTGCCCCACGCGATGGGACTGCAGGCGCTGGCATTGACCAGTCGTTTGGAGCCGGTGGAGGCTTGGCCGGCCAATGCGTTGGCCTCCTTGGACCAGGCCGCTGTGGCCAACCTGTATGGTTGGGTGTTGCCTGGCGGTGGCGCCGATGCCATTCGCGGGTTGGCCGCTCTGCTGGCCGACGGCGTGACCGTCAGACGGGCGGACAGCGGTTTTAGCATGGAAGGCCATCTTTTTGCGGCCGGCGACTTTGTGATCACCCGCCGCAACAACGAGACCGTGGGTGATTTGGATGCCGCCGTCGAACGCGCAGGGCGGGCAGCGCGGGTCACTCCGGTGGCCGTGAAGTCCGGCAGGGTCGATACAGGCTACGACTTCGGCAGCAGCCATTACGCCCCGATTCAGACACCGCGCATTGCTACGGTCTCCGGCGAGGGCGTCAGTTCGCTAAGCGCCGGTGAGATCTGGTATCATTTCGAGCAAAACCTTCAATACCCCATCCACCGCGTTGGGGCTGTCGATGAGCTGGACCTGGACAATTTCGATGTGGTCATTCTGCCCAGCGGGTGGTACCGCATGGACGACAGCGAGCGGAATGACCTCGCCGCTTGGGTTCGTGGCGGAGGGCAACTTGTGGCGGTAGGTGGTGCATGCAGTGCATTCTCTGGCCAAGACGGATGGGGCCTCAACCGCTATGGTGAGGGCGAGCGCGCCGAGGTGCAGGCTGAAGAGGACCGTGTCCAAGCGGCGTCCGACGAGCGCAATGCCCACGACAATGCCGCCCAGGGACTCGATCCATTGCCCTTTTCAGCCCAAGGCCGCGACCGTTTGCGCTACGACTTGCCCGGTGCCATTTTCCGTGCGGCTGTAGACGATACCCATCCGCTGGCCGATGGTTATGGCACCGAATACATGACGCTGCGCACCTCAGGCCGCCGGTATGCCGCCCTCGCGGAGGGCAATGTGGCGGTCCTGCCGCCCGGCGACCAGGGCCGACCGTTTAGCGGTCACGCCGGTGAAATGTCGATTCCCGCACAGAAAGGTTCCCTCGTAGCCGGCGTCCACAACATGGGACGGGGCAGCGTGGTCTACTTGGTCGACAACCCGCTCTTCCGCGCTTTTTGGAAGTCAGGCCACCGCCTTTTCGACAACGCGGTCTTCTTGGGGCCGTCGATGTAAGCGTGAGGAAGGCTGGTTCAGGAGCCTAAGGCCCAGAACAGCGATCAGTTGCAGATGTTGGCGAAGGCGCCGATCACGAGCAGGCCGTCGTTGATGTCGACCGTACTGTCACCGTTGATGTCACCGATGCAGTTGCCGGTGCAACCGAAACTGGTCAAGACAGCGAGAATGTCCTCGATGTCGACCATGCCGCTTCCATTCACGTCTTCGGGGCATCCATTCTGAAACACCAAGCTGAGCTCAGTGGCCACAGGTGTGGATCCGTCCGGTTCTCGGTATTGAATGTTGCAATCAAACACCACCGTGCCATCTGTCGTCAGCTGCGCGATGAGCACGCGGCCTTGGGCGTCTGGGGCAGTTCCGGATACATTTCCTGGGATGGCGAACCAGCTCCCGCCCAAAGACTCATCAGAGGTCAGGTCTTCTCCAGCTTCGAATCCTGCCAGGCCCAATCCCGCAAATTGAATTTCTTCGCTGTTTGAGGTGGGACCGCCGATGGTGATCCAGCTGTCGAAGGCGAGGGAGGGGATGGCGCCGTAGAGCTCCTCGTTGATTCCGTTTGAAGTGGCGGAACCCACTCCGTCTTCTTGATACCAAGCGGTGGATGTCGAGACGTCAATCGGGTTGATCGAGGTGCCGTATACGGAGAGAAGGTCGGCACCAGCATTGCTGAAATTGGCGTACACCCGCCAAGTATTGAGTCCTGGGCCCGCCCCGTTTTCAGCCACCAGCTCAGCGGTCAGTCCGGTGAAGCTTCCTTGCACGTAGGTGCAAGAGCCGTCATTGTCCGTGGCCGTTTCGTCGTAGTTCGAAGCGTTCGGATCTGTGCATCCCGGCACCTCATCTGAATCACAGATGCCATCCTGATCAGCGTCACTTGTGCAATCGCCGCCACAGATTCCGAGGGCATCAAGTTGGTTGCCTGAACAGTCGCAATCTCCTGCAGGAATGTCTGTACACCCGCACTCAAGCACTGGGCCTGGACCGTTGCAAACGCCGCATTCATCCAAGTCCCCTACACAATCATCGACATCGTCGCATACGCCATCTTGATCGGCATCGGCAGTGCAGGTCCCACCGCAAATGCCAAGGGCATCAAGCTGGTTGCCATTGCAGTCACAGTCACCTGAAGGGATTTCCGTGCAGCCACATTCGTATATGCTGCCTGGGCCGTTGCAGACCCCACAATCGTCCAACTCCCCAAGGCATTCATCTTCATCATCGCAAATGCCGTCGCCATCGCTGTCTGCGAGGCAATCACCACCACAGACATTCAAGGCGTCGAGTGTATTGCCGTTGCAATCACAGTCACCTGCAGGAATTTCCGTGCAGCCACATTCCAGCACAGCTCCCGGTCCACCGCAGACGCCGCAGGCATCCAAGGTCAAGCATTCGCTCGCCGAAGGATCGGTGTAGTTGCAGGCCGTGACATCCGTGCAATTGTCCAGGTCGTCGCACAGTCCATCGGCATCGGTGTCTTCACAATTGGAAACGCCGACCAAGAGGACGTCGTCGAAATAGGGGCGCTCTCCATTGGCGTTTGTACGGGTGACGATGCGCAAGCGCAGCGCGTTGCCTTCGGTAACCGCCAGAGGGCCGAGCTGCAGCGACCCGAAGTCATTGACCACACTAAAGAGCTCCTCCGTGGTACCATCCACGATGGCCTCAAAACGGATAAAGTCGGCGTTTTCCCAATTGCCGGCTTCGGCCAAGTCGACGTATGCCTGAAGGTCTGAGTAGCCGGAGATGTTGATTTCACGCGATGTCCAAGTACAATCGAAGTCCAGGTCCTTTCCGACGAAAGCCGTATCCCCGTTCAGGGTGGCGGTGTAGAAATAATCAGTGGCGCTTCCATAAGTAATGCTCCATTCGGGCTCCGCCGCTGCTGAGTTGGAGTTGCCATTGTAGCCGTACCCCAAGTTGGAGAAGCCACCAAAGCGCTCTTCCCAAATGGTCTCTGGCCCAGAGCCCTGACAGCCAAAGTTGGGAGCGGTGCAGTCAGTGTAGACATCTCCAAACGTCAGGTCACTCCCATCATCGCATGCGGCACCCAGGATGACACAGCTGCCGTCGTCGTTTGTGGCTTCCTCATTGTAGTTACAAGCGGTGGCGTCTGTGCATCCTTGAACCACGGCCGTTTCGAGCCAAGCCCTGAAGACCAAGTTGGGGTCGTCGATGTAAGGGTTGCGGTTGCCCTGCGAAGCTTCGATGCGCGCATTGCGCTCCACTTCGAAATCACTGACGGGGTCCGCGAGGTGCCAGTCATAGAGGGTCTGCAGATCACAGACTCCCGAGATGTCGCCGGCCTGGGTCGGGTACATGGTGTAGAAATAGAAAACGCCGCGGGCCACATCTCCCTTTTGAGACTCCCGGGGCTCCCAAATTCCACCTGAACGTTCGCTGAATTCATCGGCATTGGTGGGGATGTCCCCGGTGCTGAAGTAATTGCCTTGTTCGTCTGTGCCGTACCACTGTGCTTCCGCATCGGGAACCTCGCCGTAGGGGATGTTGGAGCGGGCTGAGTTGGCTGACCCGTGCGCTGGTCTGAGGCTCCAGATGTCTGAACGCATAGGGCTCACAGAACCATAGAAAGACTGTGGTACAAGGTGCTCCGCATTGATGGGATCTGGGAAGGTGACAAATCCGGAGGCCTGTTGGAATCCAGTGTAGACCCCTTCAATTTGACCGCCCACTTCGTCTGCTGAACCGTACATCTGTTCCCGGGCCACATTGTAGCCAAGGTCAGTGTGCAGCCCATCATACCAATTGGCCTTGAGCCATTCCCTCAAAGGCTGGAGGCTAAGGTCAGCTGGCGGGGCAGGAGGACCTGTAGACAGGTTGGGACGCAGGATGAACAGGCCTTCTTCGATATGGCTGACGATGACGTTGCCCGAAGAGAAGAATGGGTAGACGCTCCAGGCACCATTGAATTGTGCCGAATTCGAAGAAGGATAGACGTCGAAATGCGCCACTTCGGTCAGTTGACCGGCGCCCACATCTGCGAGGTCCATGATGCGCAGCCCCGCCCTGTAGTTGGCCTGGTAGCAGTATCCCTCGTGGTTGTAGAGGTTGTGGTCAATGGCTGGTGTTGAACCGACGTGGGTGCCGATCAGCACTGGATTGTCGAGGTCCAGACAGTCAAATATGTAGGTGCGCGTGTTGACACTCCCCTCGTCATTTTCGTCGTTGACCAAGAGGTAGCGGCTGTCTTCAGTCAACCATCCTTGGTGGGTGTATTGGGCGGCGGCATACCCGGTATTGCTCAGCAGAATCGGGTCTGTAGCGTCACTTACATCGACAATGGCAACGCTGTTTTCATTGAAGCAGAGGGCGATCTCTTTGCCCGTGTGCTCGGAATCTGGGCCACTGTAATTGACAATTTGAGCGTCGTGGGTGTATCCATCTTCGGCAAAGCTGCCAATCAATGTGGGATTGGTTGGGCTCGAAATGTCGAGGATGTGCAAGCCGCCACTAAATGTGCCCGTACCCACTGCATAAGCACGACCGCTTTCTTCGTTGATTGCAATGTTGTGGGCATTGCCGAACCCCCCATAATGGCCGTCTTCTGTAAAGGTCACCGGCGGGTTGGATACATTCCGCAGACGGGTTAGGTCAAACACTTGCAGCCCATGACCTGAGGCTTCGGAGACGATGAACGCATGATTTGCGTACACCTTGACATCCCGCCAAAGAGAGCTGCCTGTGTGCGATGGCAATGTGCCGAGGACCACCGGTGCCGTGGGGGCAGTGACATCTACGAAAGCCGTCGTGCCCGCCATCCCAATGATGGCGTACTCCTTCCCGTCTTGCGGGTCGGTCCAGCCCCAGAGGTCCTCCGCATCGCCTCCACCTAAGGAGGAGGAGGGAACAAACCCCATGAGGTCCACCAATTCACAGGGGTAGCCTGCCGCAAATCCATTTTCACATGGCGTTTGCGCCCACGAGAGCAGAGGGAGGGCTGCCAGGGCAACCAGGGTGCTGAATAAGCGCATGAGGGCTGCTTTTCGAGATGGATGCGTCAAAGAATCAGAAGCACGAGGTGCTGAAGGAACTCAGAACAGACAAGATGTCCGTAGCACCGACCACATCGTCGTTGTCTATGTCTCCTGCACAAGAGGAGCCCGTACAACCGAAGTTGGACAGCAAGATGAGAATGTCATCCACAGCCACCAGGCCGTCTCCATTGACGTCTTCTGGACAGTTGTTGGGGAAGACCAAGGTGAGGTTCTCAGCTTGCGGATTGGTTCCATCGGATGCCCTGTATTGGATGTTGCAGTTCAGCGTCACCGTTCCGTCGGTGGTGAATTGACCAATCAGCACGCGTCCATCAGCATCGGGGAAGGCCAGGGGTTCTGAATCTGGGAAGACGAACCAACTGCCCCCCGCACTCGGATCAGATGCCAGAGTGCCTCCGGCTTCGAAAGCACCATCACTCAATCCGATGGTGTTGAGTGATGTACTGGAGTTGTCCTCTGCACCAAGGGTGATGAAGCTGTCCCACTCCAACGACGGAATGGCACTGAACAGGGCGGGGTTCATGCCTCCAGTTGTGAAACTTCCGGCTTCGTCCTGATAGAAGGTGGTTGAAGTCGACACGCTGAGTGGTGAGCCGGCGGTGCCATAGACAGAGATCAATTGGTCACCGGGATTGCTGAACTGCGCATAGACCCTGAACGTATGAACACCTGACTCTATGCTGTTGAGCTGGTAAGCTTCCGCAATCAAACCTTCAAACGAAGCAGGCAGGTAAACGCAGCTGCCATCATTGTCCGTCGCAAGAGGGTTGTAGTTCTCTGCCAAGGGGTCATCACAGCCAGCAACTTCATCGGTATCGCAAACACCATCACTGTCAATGTCAGAGGTGCAGTCGCCTCCACAGACTCCTGCCGCATCTAGGGTGTTGCCATCACAGTCACAAGCTCCTGCCGGGATGTCCGCGCAACCGCATTCGTAGATGGCGCCGGGTCCATTGCAAACGCCACAGGCGTCCACTGCACCCACACAAGGGTCGACATCGTCGCACACGCCATCGTCATCTGCATCTGCGGTACAGTCACCACCACAGACACCTAAGGCGTCCTCTTGGTTGCCGTCACAGTCACAATCGCCCGTTGGGATGTCTGAACATCCACATTCGTAGATGGCACCTGGCCCATTGCAAATGCCACAAGCATCCAGTGTGCCGACGCAATCGTCTACGTCATCGCAGATGCCATCATCGTCTGCATCAGCGGTACAATCACCACCGCAAACACCGGCGGCGTCTTCTTGGTTGCCGTTACAGTCGCAGTCACCGGCAGGGATGTCTGCACAGCCGCATTCGTAAATGGCACCTGGTCCATTGCAGACACCGCATGCATCGAGGTCACCCACACAAGAATCGACATCGTCACAAATACCATCGTTGTCTGCATCGGCGGTGCAATCACCACCGCACACTCCGAGGGCATCTTCTTGGTTTCCGTCGCAGTCACAGTCGCCAGCAGGGATGTCGGCGCAACCGCATTCGTAGATGTCACCAGGTCCTCCACAAACACCGCAAGCATCATTACTCAGGCAAGAGCCGTCGTCATCCGTGGCTGCCGAATTGTAGTTGCATGCCGTCGCATCGGTGCATCCAGGGACTTCATCACTGTCGCATACACCGTCCTCATCGAGGTCGGCGGTACATGTGCCACCGCACACCCCAATGGCATCCTCTTGGTTGCCATTACAGTCGCAATCGCCTTCGGGGATTTCGGAGCATCCACATGCGTAGATCTCACCTGGACCATTGCAGATGCCACAAGCATCCAATGTGCCGACGCAGTCATCCACATCATCACAGATGTTGTCATTGTCTGCATCGGCGGTACAATCACCACCGCACACTCCGACGGCGTCTTCTTGGTTGCCGTCACAGTCGCAGTCGCTGGCAGGAATGTCGGCACAGCCGCATTCGTAGATGGCACCTGGTCCATTGCAGACCCCACATGCATCGAGGTCACCCACACAAGGGTCGATATCGTCACAAACGCCATCATCGTCTGCATCCGCGGTACAATCACCACCGCACACACCGAGGGCATCTTCTTGGTTTCCGTCACAGTCGCAGTCGCTGGCAGGAATGTCTGCACAGCCGCATTCGAAAATGGCGCCAGGTCCATTGCAGACACCACATGCGTCGAGATCTCCAACACAAGGGTCGACATCATCACAAATGCCGTCGCTGTCGGCATCTGCTGTGCAATCACCACCACACTCACCAATCACGTCGGCCACGTTTCCGTCGCAGTCACAATTACCGTCTGGAATGTCAGTACACCCACACTCGTAGATCTCTCCAGGACCATTACAGACGCCACAGGCATCCAATGTTCCGACGCAGTCATCCACATCGTCACAGATGTTGTCATTGTCTGCATCGGCGGTGCAATCACCACCGCACACTCCGACGGCGTCTTCTTGGTTGCCGTCACAGTCGCAGTCGCCTGCTGGAATCTCAGTACAACCACAGTCGTAGATAGCCCCCGGACCGTTGCAGATCCCGCACGCATCGAAGTCTCCAACACAAGGGTCCACATCGTCGCAGACACCATCGTTGTCAGCGTCCGCGGCGCAGTCTCCACCACACACGTTCAAAGCATCGAGCTGGTTTCCATTGCAGTCGCAATCCCCTGTCGGGATGTCGTTGCACCCGCACTCATAGATTTCACCGGGGCCGTCGCAAACGCCACAGGCATCATTGAAGAGACATGAAGTAGCCGCTGGATCGGAGAAGTTACAGGCCGTTTGGTCCGAACAGGCGTCGTCTTCATTGCACACACCATCACCGTCAGAATCCAGACAATTGGGGACGCCGAAGAGGTAAACGTCGTCAAATGCAATGCGCTCGTTGTTTGCATTCGTACGCAGCACCACCTGAAGCTGAATGGTGCTTCCGTCGGGGATAGGGGCCTGACTCAGGTTGTTTGTGCCGAAGTCATTGGACAGGTTTTGAACCACTGTGGTTTGCCCGTCGAGGATGTACTCAATGCGCACGAAATCAGTGTTTTCGAGGCTGCCTACCTCAGAGAAAGCAGCGCTGAGTTCGAGTTCGGTGTGGCCACTGACGTCAATTTCACGGCTGGTCCAGACACAATCGAAGTCGGTATCCCTTCCTTCAAAGATGAGGTCTGCACCCGACAGCACTGTTTTAAACCAGTCTGTGACGGTGCCAAATTGAATGCTCCATTCTGTTTCTCCAGCAGCGGTATTGCTCTGGTTTTGCGTCCAGCCGTAATCTGAGCCGTAATCCTCAAAAGTTTCCTGCCAGATCACCTCGGGGCCAACACCTTGGCAGCCAAAGTTGGGCAGGTCGCAATTTGTGTAGACGTCGCCCAGAGTCAGGGCGTTGCCATCATCGCACGCATCTCCGACGAAGACGCATGAGCCATCATCGTCGGTGGCTGCGGAGTCAAAGTTGCAGGCTGCTTCATTCTGGCACCCGGGGATTTCGGCATTGTCGCAGACGCCATCGTCGTCGATGTCGGCTGGGCAGTCGCCATTGCACACTCCGAGCGCATCGTACTGGCCAATGCAGTCGTCCACATCGTCACAAATGCCATCCGAGTCAGCATCCGCAGCGCAGTTGCCGTTGCAAACACCAATCGCATCAAACTCACCGACGCAGTCGTCCACATCATCACAGATGTTGTCGCTGTCGGCATCTGCCGCGCAGGTTCCGCCGCATTCTCCGATCGCATCGAGTTGGTTGCCGTTGCAATCGCAATCGCCAGCAGGAATGCCAGGTCCGTTGCAGACACCGCATTCGTCAAGATCACCAACGCAGGTGTCTACGTCATCACAGATGCCGTCACTGTCGCTGTCCCCTGCGCAGTCTCCTCCACATTCGCCAATGGCGTCGGGGACGTTGCCATCACAGTCACAGTTTCCGGCTGGAATGTCCGAACAACCGCACTCGTATATGGCTCCGGGACCATTGCAAATTCCGCAGGCGTCGATTGTGCCCACACAGGGATCGACGTCGTCACAAATGCCATCCGAGTCAGCATCCGCAGTGCAGTCGCCACCGCATTCCCCGAGGGCATCCTCTTGGTTGCCGTTGCAGTCACAATCGCCTGCTGGAATCTCAGTACATCCACATTCCAATACGGGCCCGGGACCATCACAAACACCACAAGCGTCGTCAACGGCGCAGGACCCATCGTCCACAGTGGCCGTCGCGTCATAGTTGCATGCGCCCAGATCAGTGCATCCAGGAACGTCAGAGGCTGCGACGCAGAAGTCGAAAGTGTCGGTATTGGTGAAGGTTCCGCCCGTCTTGATGACGATTCCACACTGCGTCAAAGAGTAGCTTCCATTGCCATATGAACAGCAGATGCCGTCCCCATAACTGTCGTTGACAGACAAGGTGTAACATCCTTCGTCCAGTGTCGTGGACACTGAAATGGGAGTGTTGTCATTGTTGGTGTATGGTCCACCCGAGAGCACGGTAGTGCCGTTTGCATCGGTAATGGCCCACGTCGTCTCGGAGCCATAATTGTCCGGCGTCAAATCAAATGTGATTTCACTTTGGTTTCCTGCCACACAGCTTCCATCATCCAAGGTGGCTGAGGGGTCATAGTTACAAGCTGAAGCATCGGTGCATCCGTAGCAGCTAAAGTCACATGTCCCGTCGTCATTCAGGGCGTTGGAATCGAAGTTGCAGGCGGTGTCATCGGTACAACCACAACTTTCTGTGCAAGGGGGCGCACATCCGTTCGAACTGAGCAAGCTTTCCCGAAAGCCACCAGGCTGAAAAAGGGCCAGCATCCGGTCGGTCTGCCCCTGCGTGAAGAGGTTCATGCATCCATCATCCGAGTAGTCCATGTAGTTCTGGACCATGTCGACAGTGCTGCAGGCAACGTTTCCTAGGGCGCAACCGTAGTTGGGACCGTCGGAATTTGGGGTGTCATCGACGAAATCGCTTGCTGTGCAGCCACCATCCCCCCAGATGTGGCGGAGGTTGAGCCAGTGTCCCACTTCATGGGTGGCGGTGCGGCCCAGATCGAATGGGGAGGTGGCTGTGCCGATTGTGCCAGTGTACTGGTAACCATTCACGACACCATCCGTTGCTGCATTTCCGCCGGGGAATTGGGCGTAACCGAGGATGCCGCCTCCGATGTTGCAGACCCAGAAGTTCAGGTAATCCGTGTAAGGCCAGGCGTCCGAACCTCCTTGGCTGGAGAATTTGACAGCGTCACCAGTGCCGAATCCATTCACGGTGGTGGATACGCGAAGGATGCCTGAAGACGGGTTGCCTTGCGGGTCAAAGCTGGCAAGGCAGAACTCAATTTGGGAGTCGGCGGCTTGGGGCCAGGTATCGTCGGCGTCACTGTTCAACCGTCGGAAATCGGCATTGAGCACGTCCAGTTGCGACTGGATCTGAGCGTCTGAGATGTTCTCCGTCTCCGTCCGGTAAACCACGTGGAAGACCACGGGGATGGTGACCACTGGATTTTGATTGTTGGCACGCTGTTCGGCTACGACGGGGGCCCACTCCTCAGTGTGCTCCTCGATGCGCTGCACAGCGTCAGCGTATTTCTGAAGTCCCATCATCGCCACATGTTTCTCGTGGGCGTGACAGGTGCGGTTTTGAGGCACAGCAGCCTCCACATGAGACGAAGTGAGCCCTGCTGACTGGGCCCAACCAAATGCAACGATTAAAAACGTGCCCATTAAAGCACTCATCCTGCGAAGTTTCTCACTCTTCTCCATACTTTAAAAGTAGCTGTGTTGGAAGTAAGGTGTAGGAAAAGTCCTGCGAAACTTGAGGGCGTTTTTTGTATTTGAGGACGAAGGGTTTTTCTGATTTCAGATTTATGCTCCCTTGAGAGTGTTTCAGATTCAGGTCCGGCGTTTCGGTGCGTGAAACACGTTAGCTCACGCCCCCATTACGTGAAAACGTATAATAATATGTAATACTTCGATGAAAACACATCGACTACGAAAGACAGCTGGATAAGGTGATAATATCATGGTTGGGTGCCTAAGTTTGACTTGTCTTGCCAAACCAAATGCCTCGCCTAACAGCCCTTGTTATGTCTGTGGTTTTCAGCGTCCTTCAGGGCGATTTTGAAACCGATCCGCAGTGGCTTCACGTCGAAATATCGATGGAAGAGGATGGTTTTATGTGTCCGTTTCTCACCCCCATGTTTCTGGGTATCTTGGAAGACAAAGGCGCAGACTGGGTGATTTGCCGCCCCCACTTAAGTGAAATTGAGTTTTGCGTGCCCCTCGAATTGGGGAGGAGTGAGGAGGGGTACATCGATTGGTTGACGGGAATCGGATACCAAGATGAGCACATCGCCTTCCAGAAGTTCGATACCCTTTTCGTCCAACCCCAAGTGCCAACTCCATGAAAGGTTGGAATTGGGCCATTGTTATTCTGAGTCTCAGCTGGATCACAACTGCGCAAGCGCAGGGGACCGAGCAGACATTTTTGCGGCGATATAACCTGCAGTCCATGCAGGGGGGACTGGCCATCACGACATCTCCTGACGGCGGTTTTGTAGCCACAGGCCAGCATCAAAACAATGGCAGTGCAGGCGGCTGTGACGTTTACGTATACAAAGTAGACGCTTGTGGCAACCGAGAGTGGTTCAATCTGTACGGCGGCAGTGAATCCGAAGGGGGGAAGAGCATTGAGCCTACTGCCGATGGCGGCTACGTAATTGGAGGGTCAAGGGCCACCCTTGTGGGGGTCGATATGTTTGGCAATAACATCACCCAGGACCAAGGTTTTGTGATGAAAATTGGTACTGATGGAGGATTAGAGTGGCACCAATACCTCCAAGACGTCACCTGGATTTTTGATGTCCAACCTCTTGACGCAGGCTACATCGCTATCGGACAGGCCACCTCTCGACCTGTGTTGATCCGGATGGCAGCAGATGGCAGTATAATCTGGTCGAAGCGGTATCCCACCCTTTCGGAAAACGCCCTTATGGTGCAGCCACTCAGCGATGGAGGCTTCTTCTTTGTGACCAACGAAGCCCTGAGTGGAAGGGATGTTGAGGTCGCCCGGGTTGATGCGCAGGGAAATCCCGTTTGGATGAAGAGTTATGGTGCTGGTTTTGAAGAGAACGAGCACATTGCGTGGGGGTGCAACGCCCTCGTCCAGGAGTCAGAAGGCGTGGCGTACGTGATGGGACCAACCGTGACGGGTGGCATCGGTGGCGAAGACATCTTGCTCCTGAAGCTTGACCTTGCTGACGGCACACCTATTTGGTCGCGCGCGGTTGGGAGTGCCGGAGATGATTTGGGTCGTGACCTGATTTTTGTGCCAGGGGGGCTTGCATTGCTTGGGAGTTCGGACGGCTTTGGCGCTGCTGCGTCGAGTTATCCGGACGCATTGAGCGAGGACATGGCAGAACAAGACATCCTCTTGGCCAAATTGAATCCGACAGGATATGTGGAGTGGGCCCAAACCTATGGAGGGGGAGAGCGCGACAAGGCCGTAGGGGTGCGTTTCGATGACAACCTGGGCTACACGATTTCAGCGTTCACTTCTTCCGCGGTTTTTGGAAACGTAGGGGGCTCTATGGACCCTTTGTTTATCAGAGCGGACCAGCAGGGTAGCGTTTCCTGTCAAAACATTCCGGTCAATTTGGTCTCTCTACCGGTAGCGGTGAGTGTCAACCCCCTGTCAACAGCGGAGCCATTTTCGACCCTTCCATTTTTCGAGCCCATCACTGTGTCCTCCTTCGAGCCCGAGGACGTCTACCAATGTGAAATGTGCTTCAACGAGCCTTCGTTTGAGGTGAGTTCAAGCCAAGCGTGCGTAGGGGATACTTTAGTGATCATCAATACCACAGAGGTGGGACTGAGGTGTCACCAGTTCTGGGAAATTGGAGGTGCTGGTACCAATTGGGGTGTGCAGTACGGAGCGCGTGACACCATAGAAATCGTTCTTGAAGAACCAGGTTCCATATCGATTAACTTGTCTTCGACGTGCGGAGGGACCATGCCGTGGGAGGGCGAAGTCGAAGTTTATGCGGTTCAGAATGAGGCGTTCGCCCCAGCCGTGTACAGCGGCTATGAGGTGTCCTGTACGGATGCGGCCAACGGCAGCATTACGGAGGTGGCCAGCGGTGGTTACCTCGAAGGGGGGGATTATCAATGGCAGTGGCAAGCTTCTGACGAAGCTTACGTGGACACCTCGGGCTTGCCCGTTGGAACCTACAAGGGGGTCGTAACCGATATGCTCGGATGCACAGATACGGTGATATTGGTGTTGGAGGCGCCTACGGAGCTGACCATATTGGCGACACCTTCTACGGATTTTAATGGTTACGACGTGAGGTGCTATGATTCCGAGGACGGCGCAGTCACGCTGAATGCCAGTGGCGGTATTCCCAACTATGCTTTCCCCGCTGAGGGGGAAGAAGTGCTCAACACCAATACGGTTGAAGGACTGTCAGCAGGAGAAAATGTCTTCACGGTAGTGGACGCCAATGGCTGCGTAGCCCATGACACCGTGATGCTCTCCGCACCATCTGCTCCTTTCTTGGTGATGGAGACAGAGCCCGACACCTGTCTCTCCGGAGAAGGTGTCATGCGGGCGGGCTTTGCAGTGGACGTGCCCCCGTCCACGTTGATCTGGCCAGACGATTTCGGTGTAGCGTCGGTCATGACGGCGTTTTCGCAGGAACAAAATGGCATAGACGCCGGGTCATATGAAGTCGAGCTGCTCGATGGCAATGGCTGTTTGACGACTGTGGAAGTGGAGGTTCCAGCCACCTATCCCTCGGAGGTGGAGTTCATTACGGGGCCCGAGGAGGTGTGCTTTCCAGGCGCAGATGTGTCATTCTTGGACCTCACAGACGATGTGATCACTTTCCGGCATTGGGATTTTGGAGACGGTTCAGCAACCACCCGTTCCGGGACCGATGATGAGGCCGAGCACACCTATCTGTCTTCGGGTGATTTCGAAGTGGTGCTTTCTGTGGTCAATGACGAAGGGTGTACCTCAGTGGGGACCGAAGTCGTGGAAGTTATCGAGGGCATGAGCGTGTTCGTGCCCACTGCCTTCACACCTGACAACGATGGGTTAAACGATGGCTTCGGACCAGTAATGAGGGGGGTGGAGTCCTTCCACATGTCGGTCTACAACCGTTGGGGTCAGCCTGTTTTTGAGACCAACCAGGAGGACTGGTGGTGGAACGGAAGCCCAGACAATGCGGGCTTGTCGCACAAGACGGAGATGTTTTCTTGGCGCATTGAGGCAGAGGGGACGTGCGATGCCTTTGAGGTGTATACCGGAACGGTCGTCGTATTGCGTTGAGGCTGTCTTGCCTGATTTTTTACTAGCTTCCACTCATGCAAAGAAGTGGTACTGCCTTTTGGGGCTGCAGCTTATGTGCACTCTTGCTCCTGTTCTCGGGGTGCTCGTCCAACAAAAGGCTCGGAGAATCCCGGATTGAAGCCCGACGTTATAGCAAGGGCTGGCACGTCAACGCCAGCTCTTCTTCGCGCGGCTTGAAACTGCATGCAGTGGTGCCTTCAGACCAGCCTGCAGTGCCCCAGTGCCGCGGTGTTTTGGCAGAAGAGGGCAGAGAGGTATGGGCCTCTGCCGAAGACTTTGTCATTCCTGAAGACCAGAACATGTCGCCTCCTCCAGGGTCGTCCGTGCTTAAGGAAGGGGTGGACGATGGCCATGGATTCTTCATCGAAGAGCGCATCCCGCATGCTTCACTTCCTTCATTTCCATTCCCTGATGAGTCCGGCGGGGTATCCATTCCTTTCGATGGCAGCGAGTCAGAGACAACAGGACTTCCTGAGCCTGTGGCCGGTCGTCATCCCGATGCTGTCCTTGGGTTTGTAATGTCCCTTGGATGGCTCTTTGGCTTGATCGCCTCCTTGGCATTGGATTTGCTCAATGCCACCAATCCAGGTTCGGCCGCGGCTGTTGGGCTTTTGTTAACCTTGGGGGGGTATTTCCTTTCTCGGTCTGCTTACCGGGCTTCCAAGGCAAATCCCGAACGCTATCCGCGGTCTGGACTTGCTTCATCCGCTCGGTGGGTCGCAGGATTCCCTGTGTTGTTGGGATTCATCTACCTCGTAGTGGTTGTCATCGTATACGTTCTGATCCTGGGCCTTTTGCTCGGGAGTTGGTAACGGGCCAGTCCAGGCTGGGCAACCAATCAGGGGCAAGGCTCGCCGAATGAGGCCAACATCAAGAGAATGTCTGTGACGCCGGTGATGCCATCGCCATCGATATCGGCAGCGCAGTCAGCGACGCACCCGAAGTTGCCCAGTGCGACCAGCACATCACTCACCGTGATCAAGTTGTCTCCATCAAAATCACCGGGACACAAGGCAGGATAGTCACATGAGCCATCGTCGTCGGTCGCTGCAGGGTCGTAGTTGTCGGCTTCAGGGTCCGTACAGCCTGGGATTTCCTCGTCGTCGCAAATGCCGTCGTCGTCGGTATCAGCAGGGCAGTCCCCGCCGCATACGCCGAGTGCATCATCGAACAGACAAGTGCCATCGTCAACAGTGGCGGCCTCATCATAGTTACAGGCCGTAGTATCCGTGCATCCAGGGACATCGGGATTCCCGCTGTTCGGGCAGACGTCATTCAGGGTCCAGGTGGCGTCGTAGGTCACCGCTCCGCTGGAGCTGTATCCGTTGTACAGGACGAAGGTCCAATCGCCACTGCCGCTCAAGGAGGTGCCGCTGAGGTCCACAGTGGCCGTGTATGTTCCGTTGGTGGAGGTGTTCCAAGATGATGGCCAGATCGCTGAGTAATTGCCAATGCTGCTGCATCCGGCAGGGCTGTCATTGTATCCGCCAAAAGCGACACAAACGCCATTGGGATCGGTAATGGTTACGGCCAAGTCGGCGGGCCAGCTTCCGCCTCCCCCGGTAAAGTCCAGTGAGATGGCAAAGGAGGAAGGGGAGGGGTTGCCGATGGCGTCGAGCACCAAAGGAGCACTGGATTCGGCTGCACTCAATGTGGCAGCTTGTGCGCCATCAAGGGCACATTCGCAACCAAAGGTTGGGTCTGGTGCGATGCAAGAGCCGTCATCTATCGTCGCGGTAGGGTCGTAGTTACAGGCCGATGTTGCTGTGCAGCCATAACAGCTGAAATCGCAGGAGCCGTCTTCGTTGACGGCGCTGGGATCGAAGTTGCAGGCCGTGGCGTCCGTACATCCGCAATCCTCGAGGCAAGGCGGGATGATGTTGGGGCGCAAAACGTAGAGCCCTTCTTCAATGTGGCTCACAATGACGTTGCCCGATCCGAAGTAAGGATAGTTGCTCCAAGTGCCGTTGAATTGGGCCGAATTGCTGGCGGGATAGACGTCGAAGAAGGCGACCTCTTCGAGCTGGCCTTGCGCCACATTGTCGAGGTCCAAAACGCGCAGACCCGCCCGATAATTGGACTGGTACACCAGCCCTTCGTGGGTGTAGAGGTTGTGGTCAATGGCAGCGGTGGGACCCAAATGGGTGCCGATCAGGCTCACATTGCTCAGGTCTTGAACGTCGAAGATGTAGGTTCGGGTGTTTTGTCCAGATTGTTGCTCGTCGAGTTCGTCATTGACCAACAGGTATTTATGGTCCTCGGTCAGCCACCCCTGGTGTGTGTAGGCAGAGGAAGCATATCCGGTGGCACTGATCATCATGGGGTCGGATGCATCAGTGACGTCCACGATGGTCACGGTATTCTCGTTGAAGCAGAAGGCAATCTCACTCCCTGCGTACTGCGCGTCGGGTCCGTTGTAGTTGACGATTTGGGCGTCATGGCTGTACCCGTCTTCGGCAAAGCTTCCGATCAGGGTTGGATTGAGCGGATTGCTGATGTCAATGATGTTCAGTCCGCCTGAAAAGGTGCCTGCTCCGATGGGATATGCCCTGCCGGACGCCTCATTGATGGCAATGTTGTGGCAGTTTCCAAAGCCGTCGTAATGGGCATCAGAACTGAACGTCACAGGTGGGTTGGGGATGTTGCGCAAGTTGGTGAGGTCAAACACTTGCATGCCATGCCCCCCGGCTTCAGAAACGATGAATGCGTGGTCGGCATACACCTTGATGTCGCGCCATGACGAGTTGACCGTGTGGGTCGGCAGGTCGCCCAAATAGATGGGGTTGACTGGATTGGTAATGTCGATGAAAGCCGTACCCGAGGTTTTGCCCAAAAGCGCGTATTCCTTTCCGTCGAGCGGATCCGTCCAGCCCCAGATGTCGTTCATTTCTCCGCCACCTACTGCGGTCGTGTTGAGGTGGGACATCAGGTCGATTTGATCGCAGGGGTATATGCCGGCAAAGCCGTTGACACAGGGCTCCGTTGGGGGGACGGAGGGGTCGCAGATCCCATCGCCATCCACATCGAAAGCGCAATCGCCATTGCAGACGCCCAGTGCATCGGGTTGGCCCACACAATCGTCCACGTCATCACAAATGCCATCATTGTCCGCATCGGCCGTGCATGACCCTCCGCACGCGCCCAAGGCGTCTTCTTGGTTTCCATTGCAATCGCAGTCACCATTGGGGATGTCCGAGCATCCGCAGTCCAGCACCGCACCGGGTCCACCACACACTCCGCACACATCGTCCTGTGCGCAGGAACCGTCGTCGGTTTCAGCGGTGGCGTCATAGTTGCAGGCGGAAGGGTCGGTGCAGCCTGAGGTGGTGGAGGGCTCCAAGCAGAAATTGGTCGATTCCGAATTGGCAAAGCTGCCTCCCGAGGCGACCACCTCTCCGTTGACGGTCAGGCTGTAACTGCCGTCACCGAAACCACAACAAATGCCATCGCCATAGCTGTCATTGACCGTGAGGGTGTAGCAGCCCGAGCTGCCGCAAATCAGCGCTGTGGCCGTGTAGGTCGTGAAGGCCGTACCGTAGGCTCCACCTGACATCACCGTGGCCCCTGAAGCATCATCGACAACCGACCAGGTGGTTTCACCGGGGTATTGGTCAGTCAAGATGGTCATCTCAAATGTTTGTGGCGCCCCCGAGACGCACGATCCATCATTGATGGTCGCATCCGCATCGTAGTTGCAGGCGTTGGAGTCTGTGCAGCCGTAACAGCTGAAATCACACGTCCCATCGTCATTTACGGCAGCAGGGTCAAAATTGCAGGCGGCATCATCGGTGCACCCGCAGTCCACCTCACAAGCTGGCGCACATCCGGTGGAGTTGAGCAAGCTGGCGCGGGCACCACCTGGTTGGAACAAGGCCTGCATGCGCACAGCTTGTCCGGCGGTGAAGAGGTTCATGCAATTGTCCTGTGAGTAGTCCATGTAGTTCTGGACCATGTCAACAGAGCCGCAGCTTTCATGACCGATGGCACAATTGAAGTTGGAGGCGTCGGAAAGGGGAGTGTCGGATACACCATCGTCCACACTGCAACCGCCGTCGCCCCAAATGTGGCGGAGGTCCAACCAGTGTCCAACTTCGTGGGTGCCCGTCCGCCCCTGGTTGTAAATGCCCGAACCGGGACCGTCGATGCCCACGTAGGGGTAACCGCAGACCACGCCGTCCGTGGCAGCCGATCCGCCAGGGAATTGGGCATACCCCAGCAGTCCACCTCCCAGGTTACACACCCAAAAATTGAGGTAATCCGAGGCGGGCCATGCATCGGAGCCACCTTGGGCGGTGAATTTCATCGCGTCGTTGGTGCCAAAGCTGGATACAGTGGTGGAGACCCTGAGGATGCCATTGGTTGGGGCGCCGTTGGGGTCAAAAGACGCCAGGCAGAATTCAATTTCAGTGTCCGCTGCCTGTGGCCAGGTATTGTCAGCATCGCTGTTGAGCCTCCGGAAGTCGTCGTTGAGGACCTGGAGCTGCTCCAGAATTTCGCTGTCGGGAATGTTTTCTGTGCTGTTGGCGTAGAGCACGTGGAAGACCACCGGGATGGTGACCACGTTGCTCTGTCCTGCAGCCCGCTGTTGCTCCACAACAGGACTCCACTGTTCCCGGTGGGCGTCAATCTGCTGACGCGCTTGGGCAAACTTTTGCAATCCCATCATTTCCACGTGCTTCTCATGTGAAGCACAGGTGCGCTGAGCAGGCGCAGTTGAAGCGGCGTCAAAAGAGGTCAAGGCGCTTGTTTGACCCAAAACAGCCAGCGAAAGGGCGCTGAAAACAACGAGAAAAAATGACTTCATAAAAATGGTCTGGTTCGTCCCCGAACTCGGCGACTATACAAATTACGGGTTCTATCCCGGAAAGAGGGCATGAGATTTGTCATCGCAGACTGCTGGGTGTTGCGCTCGGCAGGGCCGAGGCACGGCCAATGAAAGAGCGCACTTCAGCCAATCTGCACCTCTGCGCGGGGCAGCGCCCGGACGCCCGCCAACTGCGGTTATTCCCTGTTGGACCGCTGGGTGTTCGGCGCTGGGCTGATGCCGCTGTACTGCATGGTGGTCACCAATTCGCCTTGGCCGTCGACGAGGCGCAGAAAGAGGTTGCTCTCAAAAGGAAGGGACCAACTTGTCCAGGGGCCGGTGAGGGGGACCGATTCGAGGCGCACACCGAGCGCATCGAAGACCATCATCTCGGCAGGGGTCGGACCGCTCCATTTGAGCAAAACTTCTCCATCCGCTTTGCGAGAAATCAACAGGGGCGAAGACTCCGTTCTTTCCTGCACGTCATTGGTGCTGTTCCACGCATCAAATTCGACCTGCAATACGTCAATGGGTTCAATGCCTTCCGGTGTGATGGCCACGACCAAATCAAGGCTCAAGTTCTCAGGGTCATCTCCGGGATTGGCCACGCGCAGAAAGGCACTGCGGCTGCTCACTCCTTCTTCCAAACACCGCGTATCGGCTCCTGCCACATTGGCCCCCTGCATGGCGGCCATCAGTTTTTCCGCCAGCGTGCCCTCAGTGCCCGTGAAGCCTGCTTCCATTTGTGTCAGGATTTCTTCGCCCAGCAGGATGTTGCCTTGGATGGCATAGTTCGGACCGACAATGTGGCCCTTCCAGTCCATGCAGTTGAGGCCGGTGAAAGCAGCGGCGCGGGCCTCGCCTGTAACCAGGTCAGCCATGCCGTACTGTCGAATGGCGGGGTTGCCTTGGATGTCGTTGGCCTCCAGCCATGACATGAGGGCTTCTGGAGAAAGGCCATTGTCCACCACTTGGTCATGCGCCGCGTTCTGGTTGGCCGGCACCCAGTAGCTCTGGGTGTGTATGGCCCCGACGTCGGGGATGACATCACTGATGATCAGCGCACCGGTGGCGATGTCATCGTCGTCAAGGCAGGTCGCCCCCGCACTGCCTACCTGTCCAGTGGCCACATCTACGGCCACGATGCTAAAGGTGTCTTGGGCGGAAAGGACATGGCCCAACAGGGCAAGAAAGACAACTGTAACGCGGCGCATGGATCCAATGTAAAGCAGAATGCACATGCCTTGGCGTCATGGATAGCACCTCCTGCTGAAACCTTGGGCAAGAAACGGCGTATAATCTGTCAAATGCCAACCTCATGATGATCCGCATTAAAACCGTTTTGATGGCCGCTATCAGCGCATGGTTGCTGGCCAGCTGCTCCAAGGAGCAGGTTTCTTCAACCCTCGAAGCCCGGACCATTGAGGACCTCGGGTTTGAATGGAATGTCGCCTATTCCGCTTGCCTTGATTCAGATGACCAAACCGCTTTGTGGTGCGGTGACGTCACGTGGCTCGATGCTGAGCGCTTGAAGCTGGAGCTGTCTGCATCCGAAGCTGCCGTGTCTTCGGCCGAGAAGCCTTTGCAGAAGTTGGCCGGTGTCCAAATCATTCGTTACCGCTACCTGCCGGGTAGCAAGTCGGTGCTGCTCTTTCTCGAAGGAGGGGAGGTCAATCTGCTCTGGGAGGACCCCAGATCGTGCCTCAACGGTGATGTATTCAGTGGTGACTTCTTGACGGTCTGTCGGGGCGGCACGGGATCGTGAACGCCCTCATTCGGTGATGACCCAGGTCGCACGGGCGATGTGTCCCGTGGCGTCCAATGCGGTCAAATGGTAGGTGCCTGCAGCCAGTCCAGCGCGCTGTACTTGCCACCCCTCAGTGGTTTCGCTGACGGAGATGTCGACCTTGCGCCCCACCGCATCGGTCAGCCGCATCGCCTGAAGTGGGAGGCCACAACCGGGCCAGGAGACGGTCAGGTCCATCGGGCCGGGGTTGGGGTGAATTTGCAAAGAAGCTGGCGCTCTGGTGGCACCCCAAGGGTCTTGAGCAGATAGCGGCAGGCCGTCACAATCGGTTGTGCTTCCCAGCCGCAAAGCAAGTGCATCGAAATAGCTGTCGTTGTCTTCACCGGCAATCCGGGTCCCCTG
>JAKMCW010000077.1 GCA_022428205.1 Flavobacteriales bacterium | reverse complement strand
TCGCTGTACAAGGCCTACGACGAGGAGAAAACGGGCTTGCGCATTGGCGTCCTTGCCTCCAACCCCAAGCTGTATAGCAACAAACGCATCATGGAAGCCGGCGCCGCCCGCGGCCACGAGATGGTGTTCCTCAACGTCGAGCACTCGTACATGAAGCTCGACGTGCATTCGCCCGAGATCCGGTACCGGGGCGGCAACATCCTCAACCAGTTCGACGCCATCGTTCCGCGCATCAAGCCGGCCGTGACCTTCTACGGCTGCGCCCTGCTCCGCCAGTTCAAGCACCTCGGCGTCTACTGCCAGAATTCCGCCGACGCCATCACCCACTCGCGGGACAAGCTCTACGCCTCCCACCTCTTCTCCGAGCACGACATCAACATCCCCATCACGGGCTTCGCGAAGTCGCCGATGGACACCAAGGACCTCATCCGGATGGTCAACGGGGCACCGCTCATCATCAAGCTGCTCGAGTCCACCCAAGGGCGGGGCGTCGTCCTCGCCGAGACCGACAAGGCCGCGGAGAGTGTGATCAACGCGTTCAAGTCGGTGAAGACGAACATCCTCGTGCAGGAGTTCATCAAGGAGGCCAACGGCCAGGACATCCGCTGCTTCGTGGTCAACGGCAAGGTGGTCGCCTCCATGCAGCGTCAGGCCGCCAAAGGCGAATTCCGGGCCAACGTCCACCAAGGCGGCACGGCCTCGGTCATCCGCATCACGTCCGAAGAGCGCCGGCTGGCCCTCAAAGCCGCCAAGGCGCTCAACCTCGCGGTCGCCGGTGTGGACATCATCCGCTCCAACAAGGGCCCGCTGCTCCTCGAAGTGAACTCCTCCCCCGGCCTCGAAGGCATCGAACGCGCCACCGGCATCGACATCGCCAACGCGATGATCCAGGCCATCGAACGCAAGCTCAAGTTCAACGTCTGACGCAGCCCTCCGGCGTCAACGCGAATTCTTGAGGAGCGCGTCCCCCTCCTCACGGGAATCGACCTTGGGAAGAGAACGGTCACGAGCCAACCAAAGTGGCTCCTTCGTCGTTCTATCTTCCCGTGTACCATGCGAATCAAAACGCTCTCCACCATCGCCTTCTTTTGCTGGGCCATCTCGGCATCGGGTCAAGTGGTCATCAATGAGTTCTTGGCGTCCAACTCCAACGGCACCGAGGATCCGGACTTCGGTGAATCCAGCGACTGGCTGGAGCTCCACAATGTTTCTCCCTCCGCACTCGAACTGAGCGGTTGGTTCCTGACGGATGATGTGAGCCTGCCGAACAAGTGGACCATCCCCTCCGGCGTGTCCATTCCATCCGGTGGTTTTCTGCTCATTTGGTGCGATGGCGAGGACGCCTCACTGGATGCCCTGCACACCAATTTCAAACTGAGCAGCGACGGGGAGGACATCGCTCTGCACCGCCCGGATTTCAGCCTGGCCGACGCCTTCCTGTTCGGACCGCAATCCACCAATGTGAGCCGGGGACGGGGCATTGATGGAAGTCCAGACTGGAATTGGTTCGACACCCCCACCCCAGGAGCGAGCAACAACACGAGTCCGGCCTTTGACGGCGTCTCACATGGTGTACCCACTTTTTCCTCGCCCGGAGGATTCCACGAGGAGGAGGTTGACCTCGAGCTCAGCAGCCTGAACGGTGCCATCCATTACACCACGGATGGCCGCGCCCCGACAGTGGATGACCCCATCTATGACTCGTCCATCACCTTGGACTCCACCACCTGTGTCCGCGCCCGCATCATGGAGGAGGGACTCATTCCTGGTCCGGTTGTCACCCACAGCTATTTCTTCGATCCTTCTCTCCCCCTTCGCCCCTTGCCCGTGGTCTCGCTCGTCACGGATCCCGACCACTTCTGGGATCCGGACACGGGCATCTACGTCCAGGACTTCAAGCCGGAGTGGGAGTGGCCGGTCAACATCGAATTTTTCGAGAATGACGGCAACAACGAAGCGGTCTTCAATGAACGCGCCGGAGTGCGGATCAACGGACAGAACAGCTGGATCCTGCCCCAGAAAATGCTCGGCATCTACTTCCGCAACGCCTACGGCAATGGCAAGCTGGAGTATCCCCTCTTTCACGACCGTGACCGCACTCAATTTGACAGCTTCGTGCTGCGCGCCAGTGGGTCGGACTGGGCCAGCACCTTGATGCGTGATGGATTCTGCCAGAATCTGCCACAGGACAATGCCGGCGTTGACCATCAGGGATTCCGGCCGAGCATCGTCTTCATCAATGGCGAGTACATGGGCATCCACAACATCCGTTCCCGGATGGATGGAGACTTCGTAGAGGAAAACCAGGGGTTGGAGCCGGGCACCTTTGATGTGATCAATGACGATGGCATCGTGGAGGAGGGAACCGCCACTGCCTTCGAGGAAATGGACGATTTGTTCAATGCCGACCTCACCGTCCAAGCCAATTTTGACGCCCTCTCAGACGTGGTCGACATGACCGATTTCGCGGATTATTGGGCCACGGAGATCTGGACGAGCAACAGCAGCTGGGGTCACAACGTCGTGCTCTGGAAAGGCCAAGGCAATGCCCAGTGGCATTATGCCTTCACCGATCTGGACCGGGGCTTTTCTGGCGCCTTAAACGACGACATCGACGGGTTTACCGAGCCTCAGGACAACGGGTATGATTATGCCCGCACGTGGATTCGAAACGCCTTGGAAAACGACGCCTTCTCAGCAGCATTCGGCCAGCGGTTCCTGGATCACCTGCACACATCCTTCCACCCCATGCGGGTCTCGGCACTCATCGACGAATGGTCTGGCCAGATCCGGGAGGAAATCCCCCACCATGTGGATCGGTGGGCCGGCACGACGTCTTCCTATGGCGATGGCATCCCCACCGTCGAATTTTGGGAGGAGGAAATCGAGCGGATGCGCACGTTTGCTGTTGAGCGCGCTCCCTTCATCCTGTC
>JAKMCW010000075.1 GCA_022428205.1 Flavobacteriales bacterium | reverse complement strand
GGAGAAATGCACTCTCTGAAGTCGGGAATTCCAGTGCCCAGAGGGAGATGGACAACCCGTTGTCAAAGGCGTCGTCGAAGTCGGGAACGTACACATGGTTGTCCAGCCCAACCTGCGTGCGGTCGGTGCCGGGGACCGGGTAGCCGTTGAATTCAATGGAAGCGTCACCGTTGCCATGTCGATCCTCTGCAAACGTGGCTCCTGTGATGATGCCATCGTGGCCGTTGCCGCTTTCATCATTGGCGTTGCCATTGAATGGGTACCAGGCGACCAACCCATCGGTGGGCACATGGTCGGGCAGGTCTGGGGTGCAAGGTTCAACCGTGATGGTCACTTCGTCCGTGAAGTCGTTGGATGACTCGGAGACGGAGACGCTCACGGTTTGGCTGGATGCCGGAGAAAGGCTGATGCTGGAGGTGGTTTCTCCGGTCGACCACAGGATGGCGGGTGTGGACGTCGTGGACCCGGAGGAGAAGGGGAGGTTCGAGCTCCAAGAGGTCCCTGAGGTGCTGCCGTTGTGGTCATTGCCCGAGGCATCCTCGACCATGGAGCCGGACGCTTCGTCAAAGTGGTAGAGGGCGAGGGTGTTGGCGTCAGGTTCGAAGGCGATGCTCGGAGGCGCAAAGTCCCCATCGTACCGGGCCACATTGGAGATCCTTAATTCATCCAGTTGGCCGGTCAGTCGGGCTGAGCTTCCCGAGGCCCACACATGCCGGTTGATGACGATGTCCTCGTTGCGGCTGTCGGAGATGGTTCCGGAGTAGGCTTCTGAAGCGACGAGTGTTCCATTGGCATACAGTCTGAGCTCGCTGCCATCATAGACCCCGGCCACGTGCATCCATTCGTTGTAGGGGATGGGGAAGTTGCTGCCCCCAAGGCTGTAGGGGCCACCTTCTAAGCGCCATTGGAGCACATTGGGATTCTCGTTGTGGAACCCCCATCCTGTATTGAAATACTCAGTGGCGACGATGAACTCCTCACCACGGCTGATTTGGTAATACCAAAACTCGATGGTGACCTCACTGAAATCCGTGAGTTCAGGAGCGATGGGGATGCGCACGAAGTCGCCACTTCCGAAGTCAAGGGAGTGGGAATTGGAGAAGGCGTTGGATGCGCCTTCGGGTTCTTCGATGGTGAGCGTGACGGACTCGCCTTCGCAGATGGAGACGTCCCCCTGCGTGATCTGGGCGAGGGCGTTAGGTGCCGCGAAAAGGGGGAGGACGAGCAATAAGCAGGGGCGCATGGCAAGCGGTTTGGTATAACCAAAATACCGGGAGCCTTATGTAAAACCTGAGTTGTGATTATGCGTTGCCCTATGCCTGATAATCGTGTCCCTAGGTGTCGTCGGTGGACGTGGCGAGGAAACGGGGGTGGAAGTTGAGGAGGTGGGCCTCCTGTTGGGCGCGGGTGAGGGCGGTGTAGAGCCAGCGCAGCCATTCGAGGTCGACCATCTCTTCGGTGAGGTAGCCCTGGTCGACGACGATGGCGGGCCATTGGCCGCCTTGGCTCTTGTGGGCGGTGACGGCGTAAGCGAATTTGACCTGGAGGGCCTGGGCGCAGGGGTCCTGTTTGGCGGCTTCGGCCATTTTGCGCTTGCTGCCCAGATGGCTGTAGTCGAGCATGACGTCGTCGAAGAGCGTTTTCATGCGGGCACCGGGTAGGCTCGGTCCGTCGACGTGGAGGGCGTCGAGCATGACGTTGGCCTCGAAACTGGGGGCGTCGGGGAAGTCCTCCATCTTGAGGTCGGCGACGGCGTAGCGCAAGCCATAGCGTTCGAAGCGGCGCACGATTTTTTGGACGACCAGCGTATCGCCGTTGGCGATGAGGTCGGTGGGGTAGGCGGCGTTGTCCTTGAGCCAATGGTAATTGTTGCGGACGACCATCAGCCGGTCGCCGGCGTCGAGTTCCTCTTCGCGCCAGAGGATGCGGCGGCGGATCTGCTCGTTGAAGTCGTTGGCCCTTTTGTTGGAGCGGGTGATGACGACGACGTCCTGTTCGCAGTGGCGGTGGTGGAGGTCGTCGAGCAGCTCGGCGAGGTCATTGCCGGTGACGATGTGGAGGTCCGGATAGGATTGGGTGGTGAATTGGGGGAGGGGGGCTTTGACCTCGTCCGGCAGGTCTTTGGCCAGGGCAATGTCTTGGCGGAGGGCGTGGGCGTTGGCGAGAATGCCGCTGTCGAGCTCTTGACGGACCACGTCGTCGAGGGTGCGTTCGGCGAGGGTGAGGTCGAATTCGCGGGCGAGCCGAGGGCCGTCTAGGGCGGGGGAGATGGCGCTGCCAACGGGAGGGAGCTGGGCGTCGTCGCCGACGAGGATGATGCGGCTTCCTGGGGCTTGCAGGCAGAATTGGAAGAGGTCCGATAGGAGGTCGCGGTAATGGAATCCGGCCCCTGCAGCACCGGACTGACGGAGGCCGCTGTCGCGACCAATCATCGAAGCTTCGTCCACTATGAAGACGGCGCCTTTGCGGGTGTAGGGGGCGATGGTGGCCGAGGTGCCGCCGTCTGCTGTGGCCTTTCTGAGGTAAATGCGCCGGTGAATGGTGCTCGCTTGAAGTCCTGCGTATCGTCCCATGACCTGGGCTGCTCTGCCAGTGGGGGCGAGCAATTCCACTGGGCGGCGAAGGTCTCTGAGCACCCTTACCAATGCCGCCATGGTGGTGGTTTTTCCCGTACCGGCATAGCCGCGAACGACCAAGCAGCAGCGAGGTTGCGTGCTGACAAGGAAGCGCCCCAACGCATGAATCAGTCCGTCTTGACTGGCCGTTGGCTCGTGTGGGAAGGCGGCCCTGAGGCGTTCTTCTACTTCGTCGGATGTGGGGGCTGTGGGCACGGTCGGGGTGGGGTGCGTCGATAAGTTACTGGACGGCGGAAGCAAAGTACGGGTCTTCGGGGCGGTCTTACGCGCGCTATTCATTAGCTTCGCCACGCTTGATTCGCACCCATTTGCGCCCACGAGCATGAACGATTCGAACGAAAAATACCGGAACCTCCTGTTCCTTGTCCGCAGCCACAGCTTCAGCCTCATCCTTTTGGCGGCTGGTATCGCTTGGACCTCCATGTACATCCGCAGTGTCATGGCCTCCACCGAAACGGCAGATCTCAGTCAGCCCACCCAGATGCTGTACGCTGGTTTGGCGCTCATCGTGAGCGCTGTATTGGCCATGCCTGCCGTGTTGGACCGGATCCCACAAAAGGCTTACCGCGTGCTCTTGGCAGCGGGTGTGCTCGGTGCGGTGTACTTCTTCTCAGCTTCCACCAATTCAGTGCTGGATGAGGAGCAGTTCCTCAAGGACCAAAAGGCGATGAACGCGCTGACCATTCAGCGGCTTACCGACATTCGGGATGCTCAATTGGCTTACAAAGAGGTCAACGGCGCATTTACGGACAGCTTTGACACCCTCTTTGCTTTTATCAGCGCACCGCTGGTGCCTCTGAACTTCTCGATTGGTTCTTTCCACGACACCTTGCCCGAAGCGATGAGTTTCGAGGAGGGCTATGTGATCCAACGCGCCGATGTGCCGGGGATTGCGGCAGAGCTCGGTTGGGACGAGAAGGCGCTTATGGACAGCATTACTGCTGACGCCGTCGCTTTCAAGGTGCGCGACACCTTGTACACCTCTTTCTACGCCGAGAATTTTGCGCCTGAAAAGCGGGCCGATAAGAAGCTGCCCATGGTCAATTTGGATTCGCTGAGCTTTAGTCCCTCCTCAGGCGAGCGCTTCTTTATCGATACCACTTACGTCGATCAAAGTGGCTTGCGCGTGAGTGCGATCAAGGTGCAGGATCCGACGCCATTTGGGCGTGCGAATGTGAAGAAGGACACGCTCCGATTCGGTTCGCTCGTAGAAGCACACACGGATGGAAACTGGCGCCAATAAGGGCCAGCGCGATTTTTCGCTTACAGCACTCGATGGCACACAAGATGTGCCTGAGGGGGTGTTCCCACTATGGGTATTTGATGCTGGAGATGCGGTCCATTGGGTGCGCACCTCCGAGGACAAGTCGGTGCTGGTAGAAGCGGGTGCACGCACCTGGACTGCACCCACCGGGCCTGCCCGGATGAAGGAGAGGACAGATTGGTTGGCGGAAGCCATTCGCGCGGAGCGATCAGGTGCCGTGACATGGATGTCGGATGGCGCGGCCACAGTGG
This sequence comes from Flavobacteriales bacterium, assembly GCA_022428205.1. Taxonomy (GTDB): domain Bacteria; phylum Bacteroidota; class Bacteroidia; order Flavobacteriales_D; family Sanyastnellaceae; genus UBA8752. The sequence continues at coordinate 59,364 of JAKMCW010000075.1, read as the reverse complement.
TACCTGAGGCCCTCAGGCAGCAGGCGACTGATGTTGAGTGGTTGGAAGCGGAGACGGGTTTGCGCCATCTGGGCACGGAGTCTCAGGAGGTCGTGGGCTCTCCCTACGTGGTCATCCACGCTCCTGACCACGGTCTGAGACAGGCCCTTTCTGGGTTGGTGCCGACGATGACTTTCCGGCATCCGAGGGCCATTTTGGCGGAAGCTTTCATTCGCGAGGAGCGCCAGCGAGGACGTTCTGCATTGGCAGTGCACCTTCGCGGGGGCATGGTGGACCTTGTCCTGTTGACGGATGCGGGCCTCCAAGCATCGGTTTGCCACGCGGCAGCTACGCCGTCAGATGCGGTTTATCGCGCGGTGCATTTGTTGCACGCCTTGGGTTTTGGTGACGATGTGGCCATTCAACTGAGTGGTGATGTTAAGCCCACCGGGGAGGTGCACACAGCTTTCAAGCGTCATTTTGAAACGGTCGACTTGCACTACGGGCGCTTCATCCCAGCCCTCGGCGCGGTGACTTCAATGCACAGGCAGCAATTCCTCCCCGTGATCCAATTGATTCGATGCGCGTAATCGGAGGGGTACTCAAAGGACGGCGGTTTTCTCCGCCGCGGCAGTTCAAAGGCCGTCCTACCACTGATTTTGGCCGAGAGGGGCTGTTCAATTTGCTGCGGTCGAGATTGGAATTGGATGGTATAGAAGTGCTCGACCTCTTTGCAGGCTCGGGCGCGGTGTCTTATGAGTTGGCCAGTCGTGGTGCTTTGGCGGTGACTTCCGTAGAAAAAGACGCCGCTTCTTGTCGGTACATCCAGCGCCAAGCGCAGGATTTTGGACTCGAGGCAATTCGGGTTTTACGGGCCGATGCATTTGCTTTTTTGGGCAAGGCCATGACACAGTTTGACCTCGTTTTTGCTGACCCGCCTTACACAGAGCCACGGTTGCCAGAACTGCCAGGTTTGGTAGCTGCAGCAGGCTTGGTGGCCAAAGGGGGCTTGTTTGTGCTCGAGCATGGTGACCGTCGGGATTTCAGTGAGGAGCCCGGTTTTGTGGAGATGAGAAAGTACGGGCACGTGCATTTCAGTTTCTTTGATTTCCATGAAAGCCAAACCGATGACTGATCGCAGCCGCAGGGCGGTATTCCCAGGTTCGTTTGACCCCATTACCCGCGGGCATGAAAATATCCTTCGCCGGGCAGCCGCTTTGTTTGACGAGGTGATTGTCGCCATTGGGGTGAATCAGGATAAGCAGGGCATGTTTCCACTGGACCAGAGAATGGCATGGTGTGAAGCGACCTTTGCGGACTTGCCCAATGTGCGGGTGGCCTCATTCGAAGGTTTGACGGTGGGTTTTTGTCAATCTGTGGAGGCCGGATGGCTCATCCGAGGGGTCCGCAATGGCGGAGATTTTGAGTACGAGCGCACCATTGCGCAGATGACCAAATACCTCGATGCCAAGGTCGAGACCATGATCCTGTTTACCGACCCGGAATATGCTCCGATTTCCAGCAGTGTGGTGCGGGATGTCGTACACCACGGAGGGGATGTGGCGCGTTTTGTCCCCGATGCAGTGGACCTCGGCCAACATGGCAAGTAAACATTTCAGGCACCTTTTGGCCGCCATGGCCCTCGCTACAGGGGCTCTTGGCGCCGTGATTGCCCAAGAGGCGGAAGCCAGCTTTTTGCTTGAAGGGTTGGAGAACCGCCCTTACAGGGTGTCCCTGTTTCACCCTTTGACCCAGACCTACTCCGTCTACCGAGAGGGTCAAGTGGGCATGGACGGTGCCCTCAAATTGACCTGGCCTGATGATGGGCGTGTTTATTTGATGGACCTGGAATGCGCAGGGGCAATTTGGTCTCTGCCTGTCTGTGGTCCTTATTGTGAAGGGGCCACTTTGGAGGTCCCCAGTCGAGGTGGTGCGCCTTTTGCTGTGCGGCCTGGTGGGTTGATGTGGTCTGGTTCGAACACGCAGAAATGGACCCCCATTCTGGTGGCCGAGGCTGAAGCCATCGTGGGGGGATTTGAAGTTGCGGTGGCAGCTGATGTGCAGCAGTCTCTCCTGTGGGGTGGGGCTGTTGGGCCCAATCGGGAGGAGACCCGAAACGCACTGGGCGTGCCTCAAGCTGATGACCAAGGAGATGTGGTAGGGCAAGAAGAGGCGGCAATAGAGGCTCCAGACGTTTCATTGCAACGCGGGGCCATTCGGGCGGCATTCGATACGCTCATCGCGGCTTGTGTTGAGCCTGCAGAACGGGCTTGTATCCGGGCTCTAGAGGCGACGTTGTGGGCTGATTTGCAGTTGGACAGTGCTGATGTGGCATGGCGGGTTTGGCAGGCTGCGGGTATTCCTGACCCGGAGGATGTAGCCGCCGTCATGGCCTTTAGACAAGGTTTGGACCGCTTTGCTTCTTGGAACGTTTGGCCTGAGGAAGACCAGCGGCGCCTGAGTTCCGCTTTGGTTTCGGGTCAGATGGATAGCTTGGTGCAGGCCACGGCCCCTTGGTGGGGTGAAGCCGATGAGGGTTTTACGACGGCATGGTTTTTGGCCCGACTGGGTGACGGTGGTTTTGGTGTGGCCATGCCACGGAGGTGGTCGGTGGTGCCGGCATTGCCTGAGGGCATTACCCGCTTGCTGGAACATTGCGCGGGTCACCCCACGATGGGTGTGTGTGCTGAGCGTTTGAAAGCGAGGGTGTCGCCGGCTGGTCCACTGCCCAAGGCGCAGCGCCTGTTTTCTTCAGGTGGCGGCTTGGTCACCTTAGAGGAGGTGGCGGGATCGGCTCCGGTGGCTTGGTTGTGTATCGATGCGGGCGCCCCTTCAACGGTGGTGCAGCTGCAGGTGCTGGAGCGCATGATGTCGGCCCCGACCGCTGACCGTCGCAACGGACCGCGCTTGCCTCGGGACTTGAAGTGGATCGTGGTGGATGCCGGTCAGGACTGGACCGCCTTCGAGAATTTGGTCAAGGCAGCGTCGCTGCGGCACGGTGGAATGTCAAGGGTGCCCTACGAAATGCTGCACACAGGTGGGGACATCCGCTGGACAGAAGCCTTTGAGTTACAGGCCTTGCCTGCCATGAGGCACAGTGGTCCCGGATTGTCTCCTACGCCTCAAACGCCGCCGCTGCCCGGGCCCGCCCTCATCGGTTGGCTCTCCAAGCGCTCATAAGCCTGCTGATGTTGCCAAAAGCGTCCGCTTCCAATTGGGCGACTTCTTCTGGCAGCGCCCAACGCACTTCGGTGATGCCCTCTTCGGTTTGCGGCGTGAGCGCGACCGTGTCCGTTCCAGCTGCTGGGGTCATTCGGAACCAGTGGGTGACTTTCATTTTGTCGTGGCCTTGGCCGTAAACGTGGTAGGTCGTGGCAAAAGGAGCCCCTACAATGGGCAAGGGGACACCACATTCTTCGTGGACTTCGCGGGCCGCTGCCGTGGGCCAATCTTCACCGGGCTCCACCTTCCCTTTGGGCAAGTCCCAGTGTCCGAGTCGGTGGATACACAGCAATGCGCCTTCGGCATTGGTCAGCAGGCCGCCCGCTGCCAAGACATCTTCGGTGTGGCGGTTGAGCGAGGACCAAGCAGCTTCTAGGTCGCCGCATTGGACCCAAACATGGGGCGCTTCTGCCAGCAAATCAGCCACCGAAGGGAGCGGCCCTTCCTTGTGAATTGTCACTGCGGGAGCCCCTTGAACAGGCAGTTGCACATCGGCGAGGGTGAGTCGCTTGTTGCCGAAATCCACGTCATACCTTCGCGCCATGTCTCTTTCTTTGGATGAGCGCCGGAAAGTAGCAGAATCCCTGCTGCGTATCAAGGCGATTCAATTGGCCCCTGAAATTCCTTTCACTTGGGCCTCAGGATTGCGGTCCCCGATCTACTGTGACAACAGGATGGCGTTGAGCCACCCTTCCGTGCGAACCCACATCCGGCAGCAGCTGTGTTCCATTGTGGAGCGCACCTACGGTAAGCCCGATATGATTGCGGGTGTGGCTACGGGCGGCATTGCGTGGGGGGCCTATGTGGCGCACGAACTTGGGCTTCCTTTCTGCTATGTCAGGAGTGAGGCCAAGGGCCACGGAAAAGGCAAGCGGGTCGAAGGTGACCTCGGCAAGGCACGCAACGTGGTGGTGATTGAAGACTTGATCAGCACTGGCAAAAGCAGCCTGTCGGCAGTAGATGCGCTCCGCGAAGAAGGGCTTGAAGTCAAAGGCATGGTGGCTGTTTTTACCTATGGCTTTGACATCGCCGCTCAGAACTTTGCCAAGGCATCTTGTGTCTTGGAGACGTTGAGTGATTACCCAACGTTGATTACCGAGGCGGCCCAGCGGGATTACCTCACGGAGGAGCAGGCAGAGGCCTTGATCAAATGGCGCGAGGACCCCGCGGCATGGAGCAAGCAGTTCACAGAGGCTGTATCGCCGGATACTCTTTCTTGATGACGGAAATCCGCAGCCAAGAGGTGCACGTGGGCGTCACTGCCGAGGCATTGAAGACCTTTCTTCAAGACCTGCGCAACCTCGAGGGGCTGCTTCCCGCTGACAAGGTCAAGGGCTTTGTGGGGACAGAGGATGAGGCGAGTTTCAAAATTCAAGGAGGGCTTGAAATCCGGTTGACCCGCACTGCGCCCGCCTTTGAGGGTGATGTATTGCGGCTGCAAGGGGGAGGGGCACCCTTCCCTTTTCACTTGGAGCTACAGGTGTCAGACCGCGGAACGGGAGCCGCTGCCGCTGTGGTGTGCGAGGCCGATTTGAATCCGTTTTTGCGGATGATGGCGCAGAAGCCCCTCGAGGCGCTGTTTCAACACATTGCGAATGCCGTAGAGGCCCGTTTCGGACGCGCCTGATGCGTCAGCGGGGTTCCATCCCCAGCCACCCCACTTCACCCGGCGAAAAGCAATGGCGACGGCCATCGGAGGACACGCAAAGCCGTCCTTCGATGTCGATGTTCTCCAATACGCCCCTGACTTCTTCGCCATCGAGGAGCCATCGCTGGGCCAGTCCCCAGCCGAGGAGCCTCTGGTGATATTGCTGCAGCAGGGCCTCGGGGTTGCCGGCTTCTGCGAGGCGCTGGTCAGCGCGGTTGAGTATGGCGTGTGACAAGCTCCGAACGAGGTCGTGCGACGGCGCTTCAGAAAGCAGACGGGTAGCGTTGGGGAAAGGAGGGGTGCTCCCCAGGTTGATGCCGATGCCAATCACAGCTGAAGACCACTTGTCTCCGCGCCAGTTGTTCTCGATCAGTATGCCACCGGCCTTGGCCCCCTTCCACATGATGTCATTGGGCCATTTGATTTCCAATTCTTCGTTGCGAATGGCGGGCAAAGTGTCCTCAATGCCTTGCAGAACCGCCAGGCTGATCGCCGAATTCAATGCAAATGGGGAGGTCTTGGGCAGGTTTTGGGCCAAAATGAGGGTCATGGCGAGGTCCTGGTTCGCCCCGGATACCCACGTGCGCTGCTGTTGTCCGCGACCTGCTTTTTGGTGGGCCACCCGCAGTGCGAAGTGATCAAATATGCCGGGGTCTGACTGCCGTAAGGCCTTCATTGCCCGGGAGTTGGTGCTGTCCGTTTCCTTCCATTCCATGGTGGTCCATCGCCCCATGGAGGACGTGGCGAGCGCGGGCGCGCCCATCGCATCGGAGAGCAGGGAAATGGCCAGGGTGTGTAGGTCCTCCACGGGGGCTATTTTAGCGCACGTTGGAACAACCACAAGCACAACCCGATCCGCGTACCTACGCGACGTCTCCGAGAAACGCTCCTGAGCGTACTTCCGGCTCCTCCACTGACGCCTTGGTCACCGCCATTGTTGCGGGCATTCAAGAGGTCAAGGGCCACAAGATTTGCATTGTCGATTTCTCCACCATTCAAAACAGTGTGGCGGCGCGCTTCATCATTTGCGAAGGGCAGTCCAACACCCAGGTGGAAGCAATTGCCAGAAGTGTGGAGGAGTTCACTGAGAAGGAGCATGGCGAGTCCGCTTGGACCAAGCAGGGATTGCGGGGAGGCCAATGGGCCTTGCTGGATTACGCTGATGTGGTGGTTCACATTTTTCACAAGGACTGGCGTGGTCACTACGGATTGGAGGAGTTATGGGCCGATTCACCACAACAATTCTTGCCCGATCTCGAAGATGCAGGGCCGGATCCCGAGGATATCCCAGAGTACTGATCAGTTAAAGGTCAGCACGGTGATGGCGTGTACGATGGCCAGTACCAACGTCAGTGCTGAAAGTGCAATGTGGTAGGGCAGGTATGTTTTGAGCCTTTCCTTGTCGTCGAGCATGGTGCCGAAGTGTCCGGCCATCAACAACGCCAGCGGCAATAACGCCAGCAGTCCCCAGCCCAGCGCGATGCTGTGAAGCAATAACAGCAAGGGAAGTGCGATGGCGCTGCGCAGGTGCCACCGCACCCACCTGTCCCATCTGCTGCCAGCGCGCTGAAAGACCGCCCGGCCGAGGGTCAGGCACCATTGAAACAGGATGACCCCTGCGGTCACTAACCCGCTGATGTTGCGAAAATCTCGGTCTTTTTGAAAGGAGAAAGCCTCAAATTCTGCAGCGCCGACAGCAGTTGCAAGCAGCATGGTGGCGGTGGTGAGCCAAAGGATATATCGCGTTGTGCGGCGCATTCAAAGGGTGACCTTGTCCATCAGCCCTTCTAAGAGGGCGCCGCTGGAGAGGGCGTTGATGCTGTCGCGCAGCGTGGTGTGGTTCGGAATGAAAAATCCGGCTGAAGGCCAGTGTTCTCCAACCTCGGGCTGCTGTTCAGGGGCCAATTGCTCCAGTTCGGAGAGGTATTGGCTCCAGACCACCTTCACCCCTTCGCGGTATGCAGAAACCATGGCCATGAACTCATCAGTGGTCACAGAGTCTGACGGGTAAGACCAGGTGGTAGCGCCCATCAAGTCGCCCAACTTCCAATCTGACTTTGCGCTGCGTTCGTGGTCATTGTGGCAAGACACACAGGGCGCTGCCGAAGCAAAGTCCGGAAACATGCTGATGTGTTCGCCAGATATGGAATCCACGAAATGTTTGGGGGCTAAGTCTGCTTTCATGGCGTCAAACTCCAGTTGCTGGCGGTCTGAAAACCGGTTGGAGGACTCGATGGGGTAGTCGGACCCCAGAAACAGATGCATCGGCACGTCGCTCTTTGAGAGCTCGGCCTCCACACCCCTCAGAAACAAGGCCGGCAGAGGACCAGCCACGACGTCATCGTCCATCCAGTTTTCTCGAAAGTTCAACCCTTGTGGTTTGCCGTTTCCGACGATCTCCTTGGTGAAGAGGGTGCGGGTCACGTCGTTTTCATAAGCCAGCAAGGTCAGGGCCTCTGCTGTTGACAGCGAGGGTCGCTCAGTGCGTTGTGTTTCCAATGGGGGGGGGGCTGAGGCAAACAAATACACCAGGATTGCTGCACCCCCCAATACGACGAGGGTCCAAAATTGCGTGGGTCGTGAAGTGGCCATCAGCGCAGGGTAGGGGAGATTATGTTTAGCATCATCGGAGCGGTGTTCTAGCTCATTCGTTCTTTGTCGCCTTGAAGGATTTGTCGGCACCGTATGGGTCAGGGCCGCCTTTCAAATAGTCCAAGATGGTGGCTTGGGGAATACCCTCGGCCAACTTTTCAGGTGTGTCTCTGAGGTGGTTGCCGTGAAAGTCGTGGCATTGCAGGCAGGTCTCCCATGATTGGTTTTCAATCAATTCCGCATGGGACGGTTGGATGGGGTCTTGTTTGACGGTCAAGTCTTGGTGGCAGTTGATGCAAAATCCGGGTTCCACGCCGGCCACGCGTTCCCCATTGTGTTCACCATGACAATTGTTGCATTCATGGGGCCCAAGGCTTTTGCGAAGATGTGAAAAGCGGATTTCCATAAAACGCGATGTCGGGTGTCGATCATTGGGCCGGTTGTGGCAGTCCAAGCAGACTTCATTGTCAACGGGGGCGGATCCGACAGGGACCATGGCGCTCTCGTGAAGGCCAAGGAGGCTTCGCGTATTGTGTGTTAGTTGTTGGCGCAGCGTTCCCTCGGCATCTCGATGACAGGCGCTGCAATTCAGGTTTTCGTGGCCGGTGTTCATCGGGCCCATGGCCTTAAAACCTTGGGCAGGAGGTACCCACCACAGTCCGAGGATGACCGTTCCGATGAGCATGGCCGCCAAGACCATTTCAGCCCTGCCGCGTTTGACGGCACCGAGGACCGGAGGTTGGTTGCCTGTCGGTTGGCTGATGCACGTCAGGACGTCTTGGCCAGCAGTGCGCCGCTCGGAACCACAGAGAACTTCACCAGAAATGACACGGGCCCTGCAGGCGCCACAGGCCCCCACTTCACATGCATGTGGGATGCCCAGCTTGTGGTCAATGGCCCCTTCGAGAATGCTTCTGCGCCCATCGAGTGTGATGGTGTGTTCAGTCCTCCACAGGCTGCGCCAGACAAATGCACTGTTGAGCTCCTCTCCTGCGAAATCGAGGTCGTATTTCTCGGCTTGGATCCTGGTTTTATCGGCGCCATGGGCCATGGCAGTGGCCAATGCAGTATTGACATAGCTTGGAGGTCCGGAGGCATACACAGCGCTTGTGATCAAATCAAGGCCTTCCAAGGCGCGGTGGATGTTTTGGTCGTAGACCTCGATCAGGGTAAGTTGCTCACCCTCGGCTTTCTTGCGCAGCGTCGGGAGGTACATGGCCTGGGCTTCCGAGTGGTTGGAATAGATGAGCGTTGCTGAATGATGGGTGGTTGCCAGGGCATCCAACATGCCCATGACGGGCGTAATGCCACTCCCACCGATCAGAAAGACGTGGGCCGATGCTGTTTCATCGACGTGGAAATCCCCAAAGGGACCGGCGACGTTGGCTTTGATTGGTCCTTGGAGGCGTTGCAAGAAGCTGGAGATGCCGCCCTCGCCATTTTTCTTGATGCCCAGGATGAGGCCCTGCTCATGGGCACGTACGATGGAGAAAGGACGCCTGCGAATGCCGGATTCCAATTCGATTTCCAAGACGATGAATTGACCAGGCTGGAAGCTCAATCTGCCAAAACGCGGTTGGACTGAAACCTCCACGGCTTGGTCCGTCAATGTGCGGAGCGGATGGAGGTTAACGGAGGTCCACATTCAGAAAATCAAACTCCAACATAAGGAGGTTAGTCCCAACTTCACGTGTAACATAAGTTGCAGAGGCACTTTTGAGAATATTGTGCACTTGAGTGGCATTCGGCAAAACCTTCCGAGCGGTTGGTTTGTAGCTTCGTTGGTCACCAGGCGAAGCTTTGCTCGACCCTGTATTTTTCGACGTTACGTTTTAGTTCAATAGATGGAATCAAAGAAGCCTGAAACCAGGAAGTCCAGTAAGCCCAACTTCAATTTTTATTGGGTCTATGCTGGCATAGGAGCCCTTTTGATTGCCATGATTCTGTCGGGAGGCTCAGGCAATACGGGCAATGTGAGTTTCCAGGAGCTCATCAGCAAAGCCGAGTCCGGGGAATTCAGAAAGTTGAGCCACAACGGCATGATGGTCGAGGCGTGGTACACCGATGCCGCGCGGGACTCCATCATGAAGGACCGGCCCCAAAGTCCCTTGGGTGGCGGATTCATGCAGGGTGCAGATCTGATGGTCGAGATCCCCCCTTCAGAGAAGAACATCGACCGGCTTGATCAGCTTTCCGCGGAGGGAAAAGTTCCAGTGAGCTATGAGCGGCCCAATGAATGGGGGCAGCAGCTCGTGTTTTACATCATCGTTTTGGCGGTGATGGTGGCGGTCTGGATGGTCTTGATGCGGCGACTTGGCGGCGGCGGCGGCGGTGGCGGTCAAATCTTCAACATCGGCAAGTCCAAGGCACAGCTGTTTGACAAGGAAAATTCGACCCAGGTGAGCTTCAAGAATGTGGCGGGTCTGGAAGGTGCCAAGGAGGAACTCGGCGAAATCGTGGCGTTTTTGAAGAACCCCGATAAGTACACAGACTTGGGGGCGAAGATTCCCAAGGGCGCGCTGTTGGTGGGCCCTCCAGGAACAGGAAAGACATTGTTGGCCAAGGCGGTAGCGGGAGAGGCCCAAGTGCCTTTCTTCTCCCTGAGCGGTTCTGATTTTGTCGAGATGTTTGTGGGGGTCGGAGCCAGCCGGGTCCGTGACCTGTTCAAGCAAGCCAAGGACAAGAGCCCTTGTATTGTCTTTATCGATGAGATTGACGCTGTGGGTCGGGCGCGCGGCAAGAATGCGAGCATGGGATCCAATGACGAGCGGGAAAACACCCTCAACCAACTGTTGACGGAGATGGATGGCTTTGGTACCAACAGCGGGGTGATCATCTTGGCGGCTACAAACCGGGCGGACATCTTGGACAGCGCACTGATGCGTGCGGGCCGATTCGACCGTCAGATTTATGTGGACATGCCCGATCTCAAGGAGCGTGAGGCCATTTTTGATGTTCACCTGCGTCCACTGAAGACGGACGACACCATTGACATCGACTTCCTGGCGCGGCAAACACCGGGCTTTAGTGGCGCTGATATCGCCAATATCTGTAACGAGGCGGCGTTGATTGCGGCACGACGCGATGCAGGAAAGGTGGGCAAGCAGGATTTCTTGGATGCGGTGGACCGCGTAGTAGGAGGCCTGGAAAAGAAAAACAAGCTGATCACGGAAGAGGAAAAGCGCACCATTGCCTTTCACGAGGCAGGGCACGCCACGGTCAGCTGGATGTTGGAGCACGCGTCTCCGTTGGTCAAGGTGACCATCGTCCCCAGAGGTCAATCGCTCGGTGCCGCTTGGTACCTGCCTGAAGAGCGTCACATCACCACGACCGAGCAGATTTTCGATGAAATGTGCGCTGCCTTGGGCGGCAGGGCGGCTGAGGACATCACGTTTGGCAAAATTTCGACAGGAGCGCTCAGTGACCTTGAGAAGGTGACCAAACAGGCCTACGCCATGGTGAGTGTCTATGGTCTGAACAAGCGCATTGGCAACCGGAGTTTCTATGACCCTCGGGCTGAAGCGACGTTTACCAAGCCCTACAGTGAGGAAACGGCCCGTGTGATTGACGAGGAGGCTGGTGCCATTATCGAGCGGGCCTATGCCAAGGCGCGCGAAATCCTCGAAGCACACAAGGACAAACTTGACGCCCTTGCCGAGCGCTTGCTCGAGCGGGAAGTCATCTTCAAGGAAGACCTGGTTGACATTCTCGGTCCCCGGGCTTGGGAAAAGCCCGAGCAGGCCAAATTCAATGCAGACAGTGTAGCACCTGAGGCGGTCGAACCCGAGACTGCTGGCCCTTTGAATGAAGGCGACGCTGTTGCGGACAGTGGTGCACCCGCTGAAGCTTCCAGTTCAACGTCAGAAGAGGCGCCGAGTGGAGAAGGAGCGGATGCTCCAGAAGGCGGAAGCAGCGCGGACGCTGCGGATGCTGCGGACGAAAACGCAGCTTGATGGACGGCTGGACCTTGGTTCATTCGGACGGCCAAACTTTTGGCGCCGAATTGGTGAAGTCTCAGCTTGAGGCGGTGGGCATCAATGCCATCGTGCTCAACAAGCGGGACAGCAGCTACGGCATGTTTGGGCCGGTTGAGGTCTATGTGCCGACTCCGGATGCAGGCCGGGCACAGGCTCACTTGGCGGGCGGAGAAGGCCCAGCGTAGACAAGGATGAGCCTGGCCCGCAATGAAACGACCATCCGCGCCCTCACAGGAGCGGGAATTGTAGCGGCCATTGTCGGGTCCTTGCTCTGTGGCCCTTGGGTCTGGTGGACTTTGTTGCTCGTATTGGCATACCTCGGTGGCCAAGAGGCCAAGCGTCTGTTTGCGATGGCCTTCCCATCGATTCCTGCTTTTGGCAGGGGCGTCATGAGCCGGTTGGCTGTTGGACTTCCGTTTGCCGCGTTGGCGGTGATGGGCTGGCGGGAAGGTGTGTTTGTGTCATCGGTTCCCTTGGGGTGGTTCATTTTGTTGTGGACCAACGACACGGCGGCCTATCTCGTGGGCCGTAAATGGGGCCGCCGAAAAATGGCGCCTGCCATTTCTCCCGGAAAGTCGTGGGAGGGCTGGAGCGGCGGCGCGGTGTCAACATTGCTGGTGGCTTATTTCATTTTGGGCCAAACAGCAATGGGGCTTCACGCGACGGCTTGGCTTGTCTTGGGGCTCATCGTCTCCGTGTTAGGCCCGGTCGGAGATTTGCTCGAAAGTGCGCTGAAGCGCCGGGCTGGTGCCAAGGATTCCGGACAGATCTTGCCTGGCCACGGCGGCATCCTCGACCGTTTTGATTCCCATGCATTGGCCGCACCTTTGGCGTCAATATTGCTCCAGTTTCTCTGATCTCCTCTCCATGTATATCCACAGTGCAGGACACCGCGTCATCCTTGTTTTTTTCCTGATTGCGGCTGCCATTGCCCTATTTGCCCATTGGGTCCCAGGGGCCCCCAAATGGCTGTCGATTGCAGTGACGGCAGCGATGGTGGCATTGTGCCTGTTGGTGTTGTGGTTCTTCCGGATTCCGCCGCGACCGTTCGATGCAGCGCCCAATGAAATTACCTCCGTCAGTGATGGTAAGGTGGTGTTGGTGGAGGAAGTGGATGAGCCTGAAGTGATAGGGGGCAAGGCCATCAAGATTTGTGTGTTCCTGAGCATCTTCGATGTGCACGCCCAATGGGCGCCCATCGGTGGCAAGCTGGAATACTTCAAGTACCACGAGGGGGAGTATCTCGTCGCATGGCACGAGAAGTCATCTACACTCAATGAGCGGACGACCTTTGGGCAACGCACACCGGCAGGGCTTGTGGTATGGCGTCAAATTGCCGGGGCTGTCGCCCGCCGCATTCGTTGGTTTGTGGAGGAGGGACAGGACATCCAGCATGGCCAGGAATGTGGCTTCATACTCTTCGGTTCTCGGATTGACCTCTACTTGCCCCTTGAGGCAGAAGTTGTCGTGAAGCCGGGTGACAGGGTCGTGGCACGTCAAACTGTTCTCGCAAGGTTGCCAGAAGTGCATTAACTTCCGCTGTTCAGTTGGGGTGCCCCCCCTCAAACCAAAACAACATGCGAATCGCAACCCTTACGCTCGCCGCGTTGTGCGCGGCTTTTTCGGCTGTTCAAGCCCAAAGTTTCCAACGCCTCGATGCGGCACACCAAGTGCAAGCACCACTGCCTATGGTGGACATGACTGGTGAAGAGGTCATCCCATATCAGCCCCTGACGGGCCAGAATTTGGGAGACATCGATCACATTCAGCTCCGCGACATGGTGATTGAACGCCAAGTCATTGGATATACCCAATACGACCTGCAGTCCAATTACGCCGTGGATGACCGCATGGTCAGCTCTGCCAATGGCATCAGTGGCGGATGGATTCAGTCCTTGGAGACTTCACCTTTTAGCGACCGTGGAACGGGATACAATTTCAAGTCTGCAGGATCCGATGAGGCGTGGGGAGAGATTCCCTACGACAGGATTGAGGACGTCAGGATCGGTTGGCCATCGCTTGGTCACTTGGCCAATGGTTCGGAGTTTGCCCTGAGTCACGGCAGCACCGGAGGCTTGGTTTTTGCCACCCGCGATGCTGTGGGCAGTGGTTCTTGGTCCACGACCGCACTTCCCGCTTTGACCGCTGAAGACGAGACAGACATCTGGCACTTGTGGCCACGTGCCACTGTTGGTGGTGCCGACGGCAACAGCATCCACGCGATCTGCATCTCTGCTCCTGAAGGCAATGGCGGTGTCCTGTACAACGGCCAAGACGGTGCACTCATCTACATGCGCTCCACGGACGGTGGCGCGAATTGGGATATCCAGACTTTTGCTGAGTTGGACACTTCGGCTTTTGCCGGAGGATTCGTGGCTGACTCTTACGCCATCCACGCCGAAGGTGACAAAGTGGCCTTTGCCGTATTCAATGGCTTCTACGACACGTTTGCCATGGTCTCTGAGGACAACGGTGAGACATGGACGTACGAGACCATCGTGGATTTCCCCGTCGACAACTACGTACTCGACTCAGGTGCTTTGTTGGACACCACCATCGCAGACAATGTGGACGCCAATGGCAACGCCATGTTCTTCAATGCCGACCGTGCCGGAGACGTGCTGGTCGATGAGGCAGGAGGGGTGCACGTGTTCTTTGGCGCAATGTTCTACGCCGACAGCGATACGACCGATGGAACGAGCAGCTATTACCCCTTCACCAATGGTTTGGAGTACTGGCGTCCGGACATGGGCCCAGACAGCAGCATGACCATTGCCTTTGCCTATGATATTGACGGCAGCGGTACATTGGATTACGAGGATGAAATTGCCGGCTATTTCGTGGGCATCAGCTCTCAGCCTTCCGCCGGTCAGGTGGTAGAGTCCAACACCATTGTGGTGGCATACAGTGCGCTGATGGAGAACTTCAGCACGGGCATTCAGAACTACCGCCACTGCTACGTGGTGCACTCCACTGACCTTGGTGAGACCTGGAACTCAGAAAGCGCATGCGATGTGACTCCCGACTTGGATTTCGACTTGATTGAGAGTGTCTATCCTTGTGTACCCCAGCGCATCCTTGGAGGAGAGGTGAACCTCACTTACCAGCGCGATTTTGAGCCTGGCTTGCACGTGCGCGGCGACGAGGATCCGATTGACATCAACGACATCGTGGGCCTGACCATGGCCGTAGAAGACCTCGACGACTGTGCCGACGTGGAAATTGAGGACTACGTGGGTGTGGGTGAGATTGATGAGGTCGGCTTCGGCTTGTTCCCCAACCCCGCTGACGCTGTGGTGGAGATTGTGTTGGACGACCTCTTGCTGGGGGCTGAGTTGTGCATCCGCGATATGGGTGGACGCCTCGTGCGCCAGGCGCGCATCCAGGGCAAGTTGGCCCGGTTGGATGTGTCAGATCTGACCCCTGGTATCTACACTGTGGAAGTGAGCGGCTCTGGTGCGCGCAGCATCGAGCGCCTTTCCATCCGTTAATTGATGACGGCTTCCGGGCGGCTATTGGTGGAGATCCTCTCCATCGGCGATGAATTGCTGATGGGGCAAACGGTCAACACCAATGCCGCCTGGATGGGCCGTATCCTCGAAGAAGAGGGGTGGCGGGTGAACCGCTGCGTGGTGGTTTCCGATGAGGAGGCCGCAATTTTGGAGGCCTTGGTGGATGCTGAATCCCGGGCCGATCTGGTGCTGATCACCGGAGGCTTGGGCCCCACGCGGGACGACATCACCAAGCATGTGCTGTGCCGGCACTTCAATACATCGTTACAGCTTGTTCCCGCCGTTGAGGACCGCATCGTGGCTTGGTTTGAGCGCCGGGGCCGTGAGATTTTACAGGTCAACCGCGACCAGGCCTTATTGCCGGAAGCCTGCACCGTGTTGGACAACCCACTCGGTACAGCAAGTGGAATGTGGTTTGACCGCCCCGGTGGTGTGACCGTCTCCATGCCCGGCGTGCCCTATGAGATGGAGTACATCATGGAGCACGGAGTCATACCCAATATGCAGATGCGGCTTCAGCGCGATGGGCGGCTGCCGAAGCGGGCGCACAAATCTTTGTTGACCATGGGGACGGGGGAAAGCCAACTGGCGGCCAAGCTGGGGGCCATGGAGGACGAATTAGAGGCGGTAGGGGTGAAGCTGGCCTACTTGCCCAGTCCAGGCAGCGTGCGCATTAGGTTGACGGCTGAAGACCACGCTGTGGATGCGTTGGGCGCTGCCCATGCCGCTGTTTTGGAGTGTTTGGGACAGTGGGTTGTCTCCGAAGATGGGGCGCCAGTTGAGAAGGCCCTCGGTGATGTCCTGCGCGAGAACGGTTGGACGCTCGCAGTGGCAGAGAGTTGCACTGGAGGTGCTTTGGGGGCTGCCATGGTAGCTCGGCCGGGAGCGAGTGTCTTTTTTCTCGGAGGCATTCAATCTTATTCCAATACGGCCAAAGTGAATTTGTTGGGCGTAAAAGCAGAATTGCTCGCTGAACATGGGGCCGTGTCATCTGCCGTTGCCGAGGCCATGGCTCAGGGTGCCCGAAAACAGCTCGGTGCAGATTACGGGGTGGCCATCACTGGCATAGCCGGGCCCGATGGGGGCAGTGAGGCCAAGCCTGTGGGTACTGTATTTATGGCTTGCGCCGGCCCTTCAGGCGTCCGAAGTGTGCACCACCGCTTCGGGAGAGACCGGAAGCGAAACCTCGAAATGAGTGTGCGTGGAGCGGCTCAATTGGCCCTTGAAATGGCCTTGAATGAGGTGGGGGATGCAAAACCCGCCTCAGGGGTTGCGGATTCACTCTGAAAACCGCACCTTTGCACTCCCGAAAAATTCGGGAACCCATAAAACCTCGGAACAGGACTACCATGAGTCGCATCTGTCAGTTGACCGGAAAGAAGGTGATGGTTGGAAACAATGTTTCCCACTCTAACCGCCGCACCAAGCGCCGTTTCTACCCCAACCTCTTCAAGAAGCGTTTCTTTATCCCTGAGGAAGACCGCTGGATGACCCTGCGTGTGAGCGCTTCGGGAATCCGTAACATCAACCGTTTGGGGGTGTTAGGCGCGATCGCCAAGGCGAAGGAACAGGGAACTTGGACGGAGTCCTGAGTTGGACCCGATCTTAACCCCATGAAAAAGGCCCGCATTGCGGGCCTTTTTCGTTGAAGAAGTTGGCGAAGCCTGATCAATTGTTGCCGAGGATGATGGGGAGGCCATCGTCTCCGCCGCCCACGACGACAATCTTGGTGTTGGGGCTCGAGGCGAGGTTTTGTGTGGCCTCGATGCCTTTCCAACGCAGCAGTTCGTCAGAGATTCCTTCGGATACGATGTCTTGGAAGTCCCGGACGCCTTCTGCTTCGATGCGCTTTCGGGCGGCTTCCTTGGTCTCCTTTTCCAAGCGGAATTCATACTCCAGCGACTCTTGCTCCTGTTGCAGTTTGCGCTCGATGGCTTCTTCGAGGGTCTGGGGGAGCCGGATGTTCCGGATGAGGACGTCGTTCAATTGGATGTAGTTGCTCGCGAGTTTCTCCCGCAGACGCTCTTCGATTTCCACTTGGATCTGTTCCCGCTTGGATGTGTTGATCTCTTCGGGGAGATACTTGGCAAAGACTTCGCGCGAGACCGAGCGCATGGAGGGGACGATGACAGCGTCTTCATAGTTCCTTCCACGTTCGATTTCCAATGCGCCCAATGCTTCGCGCACGGGCTCGTGGAATACGGTCATGTCCAATTGGATCTTGAGCAAATTGGAGGACAGGACGTCCAGCTTTTGTTGCATCTCCTTTTGGCGGATCTCGTAGATGACGATACGGTCCCAAGGGGCCTTGAAATGGAAGCCTTGGCCCACTGGCGCTTCTTCGGGGTTGATGCCGTCTGAGAACGTGCGGAATACCAATCCTGCGAATCCGGAAGGAACGGTGTAGGTGATGGAGGACCAACTGATGAGAAGGGCCACGAAGAGCCCCGATACCAGGGCGACAAGTCGAATGGGGCGTGAAGAAGTTTCCATGGAGCTAAACTATGTCCTCCATGGCGTTCAGAAGGTTAATAAGTGCCTGCCCAGCGCCGCAGTATCCACTCCATGGACAACAGGCCGATAAGGAGCCACACCAGGGTCTTCCATTTGATCACATCTTGTAGCCTCTCTGTCCAATCTCGCTGAGGTGTGAATCGACCAGAGGCCGTCAAGGTCTCGGTAAGTGTGTCCAATTCGAGGGGCCCCACTGTGGTGCCGCCTGCACCCATGGAGACCCTGCGCAAAGTACTGTGGTCAGCGGGCCTTCCATTGCGTTCCAACTCCATGGCACGTACTTCGAAGATGCCACTGCGCTCAAAGATGGTGCCGCCAATGTCCGTGCTGGCTTGCCAGGTGTAAGTGCCTTGGGGCCACCTTCCGGCATCCAATGCGTACCCCCCGGCAGCGGAAGTCGAAAAGCGGTAGTCAAAGGTCTTCCCGGCACTGTCTGTCAGTTGAAGGGCGATGTCGGCGCCGAGGAATGGCGCCAAGGTGGCATCGTAGGCGCGCGCTTGAAACTGAAGGCGCTGGTCTTCGTTGAGGATGCGGGGTGCCTCCACCCTGAAGCGGTCGACACCAGGGTCGGATGTCAGGAATTGAGCAAGCTTACCCACGAGGTCGTCAAACAGGTCGTGTGAGCCGGTGCGCAAATAGCCAACTTGCCGCCAACGCCAGCTGCCCTCGCCGAGTAGGAACATGCCCCGACCTTCTGCAGTTTGGGTCACCGTGAGCAAGGGCTGGTCTGTATTGATGCCTCCGATGCGCTGGAAGAGAAGGGGGGTGTGTGCCGGTCCCCAATTGGGTTCGCCAAATGGGGTCATGAGGGGCGGTACTTCAGCGAGCCACGCTTCGACGCCGTCCCCCAATCGGAAGTGGGGGAAGGCGGGATTCAGGCTGCCACGGGGGTCGGTGGTGAGCCCCTGGCGGGTCACATTGAACCCAAAGCCGAGGCCCAATCCTGAGAGGGCGTCAAAATCGCCGAGTGGGTCCATAAGGAGGCCCACAGGGATGCCGGCTTCTCGAAGGCTGTTGTAGGCGCCCGCAGCTTGGGTGTCGCCGGCGTCAAATGAAAAGAGGAAGGCGGCGTCCCACCCGGGGCCATCCTGTGTCAAACCCAGGTCATCGAGGGACCTGTGTACCACCTCGTAATTGATGTTGCCAGACAGTGCGTTGGCCCAAGCGCCTCGATCGGGGTGGGGAGCGGGTCCAGTGAGTAAAATGCGCTTGCGGCTTTCTATCACGTCGATGACGGCCGTGCGCTTGTTGTTGTCGGTATTGTCTTCACCATCGATGGAAGGCACCGAAATCCGATAGCGTTGGAGTCCCGGACGCGCGGCATCAACGAGGAATTGTGCGGTCACAGGCGCTCCTGTTCCATCAAACGTCACCTTCTGTATCAGGTCGGTCCCAGGCCCGGTCAAACGCACTTCGGACGCTCCTTCAAAGCCCTGTGCGCTGATTTCTACTTCGAGGGGGAACCGGTTGCCCAATCCCGCCACGTCGTTGTGGAGGATCCTCAAGATGCGGATGTCTTGCTTGAGGCTGGTGTCTCCCAGTGCGATCATGTGCAGGGGAGCAGGAATTCGGCCGCTCATGGATTCGGGGTCCTTTCCCCGGTTGAACCTGCCATCAGTGGCGACGACTACAGCGCCTAACGGCGCGCCTGCCCATTGGCCTTGAATGGCGTCAAGGGCAGAGGATAAGTCGGTGGTGGGATCCTCAAAGGACCACGGCGTTTCCATGGAGTGGGGCGCGACATCTGCGCCAAAACCGTAAACATGCACGGCGGCCCCGGGTTGCCCGGAAGCTGATGGAAGTCCAGCCAGCCAATTGTCCAGGGCCATTCCCCATTCCGGGTTGTCTGCCCCGATGGATTGGGAAACGTCCTGTAAGACGATCAAAGCGGGTTGCTTTGTGCTGCTTTCCTCGATGCGCAGCACCGGCCTAAAAAGCAGCAAGACAAGGGTCACCAGCGTCAACGAACGGACCACGCCGAGTGCGCCGCGCAACGCACTTGGCAGGTGTCGGTTGCCTTTGTCGATGCGGTACAGGAGTGCTGCCGCCGCGACCACAAGGGTCAACGCCAGCGCGACCTGAAATAAAGGGGCATCGAGGAGGATATCGCGCATCGGCGCGAAGTTACATCCGCATGCCGCCGTCCACGGACAACGTTTGGCCGGTAATGTAGCTGCTCATGTCAGCCCCGAGGAAGACGCAGGCATTGGCCACATCTTCAGGGCTGCCACCACGCTTCAACGGAATGGCGTCGCGCCAACCTTGCACGGTGGCTTCGTCGAGGGCATCGGTCATTTCGGTTTCGATGAAACCTGGAGCGATGGCATTGCAGCGGATGTTGCGGCTGCCCAATTCGAGGGCCACACTCTTGGTGAAGCCCAAGATGCCGGCTTTGGAAGCGGCGTAATTGGCTTGGCCTGCATTGCCTTGAATGCCCACGACACTGGACATGTTGATGATGCTGCCTGAGCGGGCCTTCAGCATGGTGCGCAGCACGGCTTTTGTCAGGTTGAAGCAGCTCTTCAGGTTGACCTGCATGATCTCGTCCCACTGCTCCTCTGACATGCGCATAAGGAGGGTGTCCCTGGTGATGCCGGCGTTGTTGATCAAGATGTCTACGGTGCCGAATTCGGCAACGACTTCCTTGACCAGCTCTTCGCTTTCGGCCAGGCTTCCGGCGTCGGACTTGAATCCTTTGGCGGTGCCGCCAGAAGCGGTGAGCTCAGCTTCAAGTGCGCGGGCCTTTTCTTCACTGGACCGGTAGGTAAAAGCGACGGTGGCGCCTTCTTGAACGAAGCGTTCGGCGATGGATTTTCCGATGCCTCGTGAGGCGCCGGTGATGAGGGCAATTTTGCCTTCGAGTAGGGCCATGTTGTGGGGTTAAGGGGCGGCAAGATAACCGCGTTGTAGGGCAAATTTTGGCGGAGGTCAGAGCAAGTCAGCGGCTTCCGCGATCAGCTCTGCAATGTCTTTGACTTCGATGTCTCCTTCTCGTTCGGCGTTTTTGACTCCGTCTGTCATCATGGTGTTGCAAAAGGGGCAACCTGTGGCGACCACTTTGGCACCCGTGGCCAAGACGTCGTCTGTGCGCTCGTGGTTGACTTCGCGGTTGCCTTTCTCGGCATCCTTGAACATCTGTGCGCCACCCGCGCCACAGCACAGACCGTTTTTCTTGCAGCGGCGCATCTCAACGAGGTCGGCATCCAAGGCGGCCAGCGCTGCGCGGGGCGCTTCGTATTCGCCGTTTCCGCGACCGAGGTAACACGGGTCGTGAAAGGTGATGCGCTTGCCTTTGAAGGGCTGTCCATCTGCCACTTTGAGGCGGCCGTCTGCGATGAGCTGCTGGATGAACTGGGTGTGGTGCATCACTTCGTAATCACCGCCCAACTCTGGGTATTCGTTTTTGAGGGTGTTGAAACAATGGGGGCACCCGGTCACGATCCGTTTGACGCCGTAGCCGTTGAGCACGGCAATGTTCTGGGCGGCCTGCATTTGAAACAGGAATTCATTGCCTGCACGCTTGGCGGGATCGCCTGTGCAACTTTCTTCAGCTCCCAGCACCGCGAAGGGCACTTCAGCAGCATTCAGGATGCGTGCGATGGCTTTGGTGATCCGCTTGGCGCGGTCGTCAAAGCTGCCCGCACATCCAACCCAGAAGAGAACTTCTGGGGATTCTCCGCGGGCGTTCATTTCGGCCAGGGTAGGAACGGTCAATGCCATTTCGGTCAGATTCAGGATTCGTTGGCCAACTCATCGGTCCACTTGCCGCGGTCGGCAGCAGGGAAGGCCCAAGGCGCGCCATTGTTCTCCACGTTGTTGAACATCGCGGTGATGGGCTCCGGTGCTTTCGAATCCTCCATGATGAGGCTTCGGCGCATGTCGAGGATGATGCCCATAGGGCTGATGTTGATGGGGCACGCTTCGACGCAGGCTTGGCAGCTGGTACATGCCCACAGTTCTTCTTCGGAGATGTAGTCCCCGAGCAGGGATTTGCCATCGCCTTGTCCCCAATCGCCTCCTGCCGCGTTGATGGCGCGTCCGACTTCTTCTACCCGGTCTCGGGTGTCCATCATGACCTTGCGAGGGCTCAGCAGTTTGCCGGTGGCGTTGGCCGGACATACTGAGGTGCAGCGGCCACATTCCGTGCAGCTGTACGCCTCCATCAACTGCTTCCAAGTGAGGTCTTTGACGTCCTTGGCACCAAAAGGCGCGGGCTCAGCTGGTACGTCGCTTGCAGGTTCGGCCGGCGCAGCAAAGGGGTCACCCGACATCATGAGGTCGACCTCTTTCTTGACAGCGGCCATGTTGTCCAGTTGTCCCGCTGGTGTCAAATCGCTGTACCAAGTATTGGGGAACGCCAGAAAGATGTGGAAATGCTTGGAGTAAGGCACGTAGACGAGGAAGCCGAGGATGCCGACAATGTGGAACCACCAAGCGCCGCGTTCAACGGCAACAACACCAGCGTCAGAAAGCCCGGCATAGAGGGGCTGCAGCCATTGGCTTACTGGAAATGAACCGGCGGCGATGTAGTGATCGAGGCCACGGGCCTGGGCGATGCCATCCGCCGCATTCATAGAAAGAAAGGCGAACATCAACAGCACCTCCACCACGAGGATGATGTTGGCGTCGTTTTTAGGCCACCCTTTCATTTCCGGGCTTCGGAAGCGGGCAATGGGCAGGACGTTGCGGCGGACCAGAAACACCACGCATGCCACGAGGACACCCAGCGCCAGCCATTCGAAAAGGCCGATCAAAACATCGTAGAATCCGCCGAGGTATGGGGCGAAGACCCGGTGCGTGCCGAAGATTCCATCGATCAGGATCTCCAGTACTTCGATGTTGATCAGGATGAAACCCGCATAGATGACCAGGTGCATGATGCCGGCCACCGGGCGCACGACCATTTTGGATTGCCCCATGGCCACGCGGGCCATGGTGGCCCAGCGCTCGCTTTTGCGGTCGGAGCGGTCCACGTCACGGCCGAGTTGGATGTTCTTGCGGATTTGACCAATGCGCCGCGCAAAGAAGAAGCCGGCCGTGCCGAGGAGCACCAGGAAGGTCAACTGTCCGATCAAATGGGCCATGTAGCGAGGTTTGGGCGGAGTTTAATCGGCGTCTTCAGCGCGCTGGTCCAACTCACTTTGGATCAGCTTCTGCAGCCGTTCGAGTTCTTTTTCGCTCATGCGGCGGTTCTCTTTGCGGCCGAAGACCGACACACGCACATAGCGCTGTGGATTGAGGTACAGATCGTTGATGAGATTTTGGACCTCTTTGTTGGTGGCGAGAAGACCATTGTGCAGGGTGTCATCCTGTAGCAAGGCGCCGAGGCTGCCCTGGCCGTTGTTGAGGCCTTCAAGCAAACGGTTCAGCTCAGTGATCGAAGCGTCGGCCTTGCGCAAAGTGGTGGAGAGCTGCAGGTCTGCCAGGGAGTCGCTGATTTGGCTGAAGTTGCCAATGGCGTTGGACAATGCGCCTTGCTGTGAATTGACAAACCCTGTCAGTTCTTCCATGTTGTCCACGACCCCCTTCAAAGCCACCCGGTTCTCATCCACGGTGAGGTCGAGGGTGCGGGAGGTGCTTTCAAGGTTTTGCATTGTGCGTTGGATGCTCTCAAAGGCCTTGGGCAATCCTTGTGTCGCACTGTCTTGGAATACCGTCTGGAGGTTGATGAGGATTTCGTCCACCCCGGCGATCAGCTGGTCCGTCTTCTGGCGCAAAGGAATCAGCTCCATTTTCACCGCTTCGGTGATGCCCATTTCTATTTCGGAAGTGAGGGTGTCACCGGGTTTGGCCAAATCCGCACTGCGCCCCGCCACCAATTCGATGGCCTTCGTGCCAAAGAGGTCGTTCGAGTAGATGCGCGCCTTAGTGTCCTTGGTCACGTGAAGCCCTTCCTGTTCGATGAGGAAGGTGACGTGCAACTCTCCGCTGCCGGTCGCGGCAAAACCAATACTCGACACTTGGCCGACTTGAAAACCATTGACGACGACGGGGTTGGACACTGCCAAGCCGTCGATGTTTTGGTAGATGGCGTGGTAGGCTTTGCCCTTGCCCAGCGGATTGAAGCCCTTCAAGTAGTTCACGCCAAGCACGAGCACGGCCCCTCCAACGAGGACCAGAATGCCAATCTTGATTTCCCTACCGATTTGCATGCCTGTTTGCGTCGTCAATTCCGTTGCTTGCGGATGGCTTGTTCCAAGGGGATGCGTGATCCTCCCTCGAAGGCCACCACGAACGCATCCGGAAAGCCATTCATCTGCAAGGTATCGCGCATCTGGCAAGCAACCGCGTAAGAAGGGGACGAGCCTGTCCTGTATTTATGCACGCCACCGACTTTTTCTGAGCGCGTGTGGGGAAGGGCATGTCCATCAGAACTGCGCAGTGGGCCGCCCGTGCGGGAGCTGGCGGCTTGCACCGTAAAGCAAAGCGGTCCCTCGCAGTCGTTGCGCAGGATGGAGAACCAAGCGGGTGTGCTGGGCGCTTCTTCGGTTTTTTCGTTCTGCTCATCGTCGGACACCGTCGTGGTGGGGACAACCGTATCGGGTGTTGTCTGTACGGCTGATTCGAGACTAAACCAGTGTTCGGAATACGTTCTAAAGGCCCTAAACAGGGCGCTGGCCATGTAGTCTTGTCCCTGCTCGGAACGGAGGAAATCTTCTTCTTCAGGGTTGGTCAAGAAACCGAGTTCGACCAAGACACTGGGCATATTGGCATAGGCGGTGACATAGTATGGGGCTTGGCGCACACCGCGGTCTTTCCGACCCACGCGTTCCCGAAACTGGCTTTGGATGAGGGCGGCCAATTCGAGGCTGCGTTCGAGGTAGATTTCCTGCTTGAGGGCGAGGGCGATGAAGGTGTCGGGGTCGTCGGGGTCAAACCCACGGTTGTCCTCTGCCTCATAAATGGAGGCGTTTTCTTTGGCGGCCACGCGCAGGCTGGCTTCGCTTTTGTCCAAACCCATCACGAAGGTGGAGCTGCCCAAGGCGCTTTTCTTGGTGAAGCTGTCACAGTGGATGGACAACAACAGGTCGGCTTGGGCTTCGTTGGCAATCCGGACCCGGTCGGGCAATGTGGGGTAGGTGTCGCCTTTCCGTGTCATGACCACCCGGACCCCCGGTATGCGCGATTCGATGTATTCGGCGGTTTTGTGCGCGACGGCCAGCGTGATGTCCTTTTCCACCGTTTTGTAACGGCCTGTTCCGAGGTTACCCGGGTCTTTTCCGCCGTGTCCCGCGTCGATCACAACGGTCATGGCGGGCTCGACAGGGGGGCGAAACGCACTGCCAGCCAAGACAAAAGCGGCGCACACACCCAACACGGCCATCGGCCGGGAATGCCTGAGTCCCAACGACATTCGGCCAGAGTACAGACTGGATTGCCGGTCTTCTCTGAGGTATGTGGACTGGTTGCTCATCTACAGGGTGAAAACTATCTAGCTTTGGCGCGCACTCGCGCGTCCTTCTGGACCGAATTTGCGCCACGCGTTGTTGGCAATCGAGCACGAATACCGAACCGTTGATTTCCGCGTTGTTTCCCACGTGAACAACGTGGTGCCATCCCGTTTTCTTATTGGCTTACTCTGGGTATGCTTGGCCTCGGTGGCGCCATCGGCCGTGCATGGGCAAGAAGTGGAGGTCCGAATCGACCGCGCAGATGCCATCACGCGAGACCCTGAGATCGTCGAGGGCCAGCGGCTTTTGGGCAATGTACGCCTGTCCGTGGGGCAAGCTGTTGTGTATTGTGACAGCGCTTGGCGGTATGCGGCGGGTCCGTTCAGGATGATGGGGGAGGTCAAGGTCGAGGATGGTGATGTCGATTTGTTTGGTTCGGAGCTCTACTTGCACCCGGACAGCGGTATGGGGACGATGACCGGCCCCGAAGTGCGTCTTGTCGATCGCTCTGAACCAGGGGAACCCCGCACCTTGCTGACGCGCACGGCGATTTATGATTTCAGAGATGGTGTGGCCCGGTTTAGTGGAGGGGGGACGGTAACGACAGCTGGAGAGCGGATCATCAGTGAGCGTGGACGTTATGACCGCGACGCCGGGCGCATGGATTTTTTCGGAGCGGTGGACATGGTGGTGGACACTTTGACTGCGCAATCCGAGCGGCTGGGCTACGTGCCAGGCGACCGCCAGTTGGTGTTTACGGAGCCGGCGACCGTGCGCCACCCATCAGGGGGTGTTGACTGTGCCCGCGGGCAATGGAACCTGGACGCAGGAGATGGGTGGTTTGCTGGAAATGCCGATGCACAGGCCCAATTCATGGATGGCGACATGGTGGTGATCGGGGACAGCCTGACCTTGACTGAGGATTTGGGGACAGCCATTGGTGATGTGCTCTTGACGGATACGGCGGATGCTTATCGCTTGCGGGCCGATGCCGTTGAGTTTGAAAGCACCGAAAACGGCGCTGCGGGCAGGGTGGTCTTACAGGGCCATGCCTCGGCCTGGTTGGCCGAGGATGGTGCGCCTCTGATGGTTCAGGGACCGAAGATTGTGATCGCTACAGACAGTGTGGGTCAGCGTTCATTGAGGGCGGACTCCGGAGCGGCGCTGCATTCTGATGAGGTGACGGGAGCGGCGCAAGATTTGTCTTGGTCAGAGCTCACGGGCCGCGTGGACTTGAATGGTGAACCGGTGCTGTGGAGTGGCACTGATCAGCTGACGGGCGATTCCATTCGGTTGTTTCTCGCCGATGGACAAGCCGACCATTTGGAAGTGCGCGGGCACGCATTTGTGGCCAGTCCAGCATTTCAGGGCTTCCGCCATCAAGTGGCTGGTCGAGACTTAGACGGCGTATTCACGGACGGCACCTTGGAAGAGGTCGTCATCGTAGGCAACGGACGTACGCTGTATTTCGCAGACCCCGATAGCGCCGCGGTGGCTGCTGCGGTGGCCGACAGCTTGCCTGAGCCTTTGCCGCAAGCCAACCGCGCGGCCTGTTCGGAGATCCGCATGCGATTGGATTCGGCGGGTTTGTCGACCATCACGTTGCTCGAAGCGCCTTCGGGTGACTTTGCTGATTTGGCGGCCTTGTCTGCCAATCCGCTCGATGGCGCGCAAGATGCCGCCAGCCTGCCTGGATTTGTCTGGCGCAGCCGCCCCGACTCCGTGCAGACGGATTGGATGACACCTGACGCCGGGCCTGTCACGGCGGCACCTGTTGTGACCCTCCCGGTGTGGCAGCTGCCTGCAGATTCGCTGAGGCCTGCGGCGCCCGACCCCATCGCCTATGCCGCCGCTGACAGCATCGTGTTTGCGGTCAGGGAAGAGCGCGTGGCACTGTGTGGGACGGCCAAAGTCGAAACGGCGGGGATTGAACTGGAGGCGGCGCGTGTGGATTACCTCGCTGGTGCGCGTGAAATCGAGGCCGAAGGTGTCCCGGACAGTTTGGGCACGCTTCAAGGCCGCCCGGTCTTCACGCAGGAGGGCAAGTCGTTTACCCAGGATGCCTTGCGCTACGACTTGGATACGCGCAAAGGTTTGAGCCGGCATGCGATTACCAAGGAAGGGGAGCTGACTTTTCACGCCGATCGGGCCAAGCGTTTTCCGGATGGGCGGATTTTCCTGCGGGGTGGCAAATTCACCACGTGTGATGCGGAGCGTCCCCACTTTCATTTCCACCTGACCCGCGGATTGCTGGTCCCGGACAAAAAAGTGGTCAGTGGTCCTATGTTCGTCAAGGTGCGCAAGGTCCCATTGCCCATTGGGTTGCCGTTTTTTTGGTTTCCTCAAAAACAGGAGCGCAGCCGGGGCCTCATATTCCCCAGCTTTGGCAATGGCCGTGAACTCGGTTATTTCATCAAGGACTTGGGGTGGTATGAGCCGCTGGGAGACCACTGGGATGCCCGACTTCAAGGGGACATCTACAGCAGGGGCACGTGGCGCCTCGCGAGCACGGCGCAGTACCGCTATCGCTATCGGTTTAGCGGCAACCTACAACTGTCGCGCTCGAGCATCGTTTCTGGAGGAACGGCCGGAGATCCAGATGCCAGCCGCCGCACGGAGTTCTTTGTGCGCTGGAGCCACAGCCAGGATCCAAAGGCGCGTCCCAACGGTAAGTTCAATGCCAACGTGAACTTCGGATCGAGTGGGAATTTCCGCTCGCAGTTGAATTCATCACAGGAAGATTACCTCTCCAACACCTTTTCTTCCAGTATCAATTACAACGCGTCTTTGCCGGGCAAGCCAATCAGCCTGACAGCTACGGCGCGGCACAACCAGAACAGCAGCACCGGGCGGGTAGACCTCGTGGTGCCTTCTGTGGGGGTCAATGTCAGCCGATTTGAACTGCCGGTATCGCGACTGCTCCGACCCAACGCGGTAACCAAAGGCTGGTATGACCGCATCGGTGTCACGTATGCTTTGAAGTCGGAGCAGCGTGTGAGTGGGGCGGATACCACGCTGTTCGAGGAAGGACTGTCGGGGCTCTTTGAGCGGGCCCAAGCCGGCATCAAACACACGGCCACTGCGTCCACTCAAATCAAGGCAGGCTTTGTGAGCTTCACGCCCAATGTGTCTTACAACGGTTATTGGAATTTCAGTGCGCTCAACAAGGCCATCAGTCCCGATGTGCCAGACAGCATCATCACTGATACCATTCCGGGATTCTATGCCGATGGCGATTGGCGCATGGGCATCAGCGCCAACACCAAGTTTTACGGCACCTTCGAAAACAGGGGGGAGGGGCGGTTGCGGGCCATCCGTCATGTGATCACGCCCCAAGTCGGCTTTAGCTACAATCCGGCGTTCGAGCGCCGCGACACCCTCGTGGGCATCGACGGGTCGGTACTGGAGGTGTACGACCCGCTGGCTCCCGGACTGTACACTCCATCTGAACTCAACGCCCAAGGTGCGCTCAACTTTACGCTCAACAACAACCTCGAAGCCAAGATCAGGGACCGCGAAGGGGAGGTGCGAAAGGTGCGCCTGATTGACAACCTTTCGCTGCGGACGAGCCACAACCTGCAGGCGGATTCATTGAGGTGGAGCGATATCACCGGCTCGGGATTTACTACGCTGGCGGGCAAATTCCCGGTCAACATCGGCTTTGCGCACAGCATGTATGCCCGCGACAGCACCGGCGCGCGGATCAACCGCTATCTCTTTGAGGACGGGGTGTCACCGTTGCGGTTGAAGCGGGCCAATGCCTCTGTCAATGCCAATTGGTCGGGCCAGGGTGAGGTGCCGTGGAGCATCAGGGCCGGATATACGCTTCGACTGCAGCGCAATTGGCGAACGGACCTTCAGGCCGACACGACGATATTGACGCAGAACCTGACGTTTAACGGCAACGTAACGTTGTTTGAGGATTGGAAAATCACCGTGGGATCGGGATATGACTTTACCGCCCGTGAGTTGACCAATACACAGGTCAACCTGCTGTGGGACTTGCACTGTTGGGAGTTCTCAGCGCGCTGGGTTCCCTTTGGATTTCAGCAAAGCTTGCAGCTGAGGCTCGCGGTCAAAGCATCCATGCTGCGGGATGTGAAGCTTGAAAAACGCTTCCAGGGAAGCGGCTTGATACGTTAAACTTCAGTCTTATGGCGCGGTTTATCGCGAAAAACTGCGGATCAATAAGTACAGGAGGCAGAACAAGAACATGGTCATGGAGACCTTGTTGATGCCATGCATGACGCGCAGGTTGACACCTTCTCCTTCGCTTTTGCGGAAGAGGTTCAACGGGTTGGCGTAGTGGAAGATTTTTTGAAAGAAGCCCATAGGTGAAGTCAAAGAAGAAACAACTCAGAATGTCCGGGGTTCAATCGCAGGCGATGGCACTGATTTCCACCCGGGCTTGTTTGGGCAAACCGGCCACGAAAACCGCTTCTCGCGCAGGCAAAGGGTCACCAAACCTTGCGCGATATGCGCTGTCCATTTCGGCATAGTCACGCGGGTCAATCATGAAAACGGTCGTCTTGACCACGCGTTCGAGCCCTGAGTCTGCAGCGCGGAGCACCGCGGCAAGGTTGTCGATGGCCTGATTCACTTCATCTGTGATGGTCCCGTGGAGCAGGTCGCCGGTCTCAGGAATGAGGGGGATTTGGCCGCTACAATAGACGGTGTTTCCAGCGCGTCGGGAAGGACTGTAACTCGCAATGGGTTTGGACATAGTGCAAGTATCGGTCTCATCGACGAACCTTTGCAGCATGTCGTCCTTGCGCATACTGTTGGTGGACAACCGGGATTCTTTCACCTGGAACCTCGCCCATGACCTCGGCCGATTCGGGGCTGATGTCGAGGTGCGCCAAGCCGGTGAATGGGAAGTAGACGATGTCCGAGGTGCAGATGGTATCGTGTTGTCTCCGGGGCCAGGTTTGCCCCAGGAATCGGGGGGTCTCATGGCATTGATCGAGGCTTGGGCACCACACCATCCTATGCTGGGGGTGTGCCTTGGGATGCAGGCCTTGGTGGAATGGAGCGGGGGGGCGTTGCGGCCCTTAAAAGCTGTCCGTCACGGCATGCAGGCGACAGCGTTGCGCGTGGGTGAGGACCCTTTATTGGCCTTCCTTCCGGAGCAATTCGAGGTGGGACATTACCACAGTTGGTGTGCAGATTTGGTCACCCTCCCTGCGTGCTGGAGGGTAACATCAACCTCCGCTTCGGAACCGTCCATCCCGCTTTCGATCTGCCACGAGTCGCTGCCGTTGCATGCCGTCCAGTTTCACCCAGAAAGTGTCTTGACTCCGGAGGGCCGCCAGATTTTGAAGGCCTGGTTAGATACCCTTCGCCCATAAAAAAAGGCACCCGAAGGTGCCTTTTAAATAGGGGGGAGCATACGCTCAGTTGCGCAGTTTGTCCATCTCTTCTTGGAAGGTGTCTTTGAACTTCTCGTAGTTGTACTCGGCCATGATGCGCTCGTCCTCCGAAATTTTCTCGTTGTACTTGGAGGCAAACTTTTCGCCACTCAACTCCAACGCCACATAGGCCACGTAAATGCCGTTTTCGCGCTGGGTGAGCTTTTCACAAATGACGATGGCGCCACGCAGCTCTTGGTCCACCACTGTCCGGGCGAGCTCATTGAAGGTCTCGGTGGCTTCTTCACGGTTGTTGAACTCTGTACTGGACACGTAATTGTCTGTAACAGCCTTGATGGTGGCGCTTACGGTACGGGCGATGCGGCTTTCTGCGGTAGAACGGGCTTTCTTCTTGGCGATTTCGCGGTCTTGGCTTTCACCCGTTGCCGTTGAGCGGAAATGTTTGCTGTCGCTGTTGTAGTCGGAGCCGGTGCAGTATTCGACGATCTCGACTTCGCCTTTGGGCTTTGCGACTTCTTTGTTCTTCTTGCAACCTGTGGTGACAGCCATGAGGCCGAAGCAGAGGCCTGCCAAAGTCAATGTGGTGATCCGTGTCATAATCAATCGGGGTTAATTGTTTCGGGGAGTGTAGGCGAATATCGTGCCAAAGGACTCACTTCAGGGCTGAGGCGATTTTTTTACCCACGGTTCGTTCCATGGTTTTCGCTGTTTTGTTGAGGGCCAGATTGAGGGCCGACTGGGCATTGAGTTGGACGCCCTTGACGCGTTCAGTCACGACCTCCTGAATGGTTTGGCCCTCGGCGTTTCTCACTTTGACGACGCCATCGACATACACCGTGTGAAACTGGCTGAGGTCACCTGTGGGTGTCCTGGTTTCCTTTCTCAGGTTGAGTTCAAGAGCATAGTCGGCCATTTGTGGGGCAGCCACTACGTCAAAGCCTTCACTGCGCAGAGCGTTGCGCAGGGCGGTCAGCACCCCCTCTTGCTGGGCAACGGATACGGCCCCACCGTCGCCTGCTGCAATAAAGACGGAGGGCATTGTCAACGCGATGGGAATCAGGAGTACGGGCGTGGTGACCGACCCTACGAGGTCTGAAATCACGGGGTCTACGTTGGCCGCTTTCCAGAGGCGGTCGGTGTCGATTTCCACAGCAAAGGCAACATCGGGCCGATTGGCGCCGACCTCAGAGATGAGGGCAACCACATTGCCCATGTCATCGGTGAACTCCGTGGCGCGCTTCATGTAGGTCCCATTGTGGTACTGGTATTTCAAAGGCACACCTCGGGCCGCTTGACCATCGATGGTCACATTGAGGCCCAGTGGGAATTTGAAGTTGTTCTCTGCGCTCAGCTCCACGCTGTTCAACACCCCTTCGGTTTGCATCTCCAAGATGGTGTTTCGCATGGCCCTGAGAAGGTGTGGCTCGACGGTGACCATCTGCCCGTCGATCTCGGCGCGGTTGACCTCGTTCCAAAATTCTTCGAGGGCCATCACCCCAGCCCCAAAGTGATTGAGCGCCTGAGGCACCTGCCCGGCAACCCGCGCGTTTGTTCCGAGCTCGAATTCCACCAGGGCGGACTCTATAGCGGTATTCCGACGCGCCGCCTTGGCTTGAGCGTGGCGCGCCTTGTTGAGCCGGTAGTACACGTGAACCCGGGTATCATCTTCCCAAATGTCCACCACTTCGAATCCCGCAATCCGCTCATCGGTATGGCTGGTGATGGAACTCGTAAAGCGTTCTGAGACCGTGCCGTTGTTGTCGGCGTTTTCCAGCAATGAGGCGCTCTCGACCTTGACCGCAATTTCTGACGCGAGGTCAGCCGCCGCCCGTTTTTTGGCGTTGGACAGGGCGTCTTCTGTCACTGCGATTTTGGGGGCGCTTCCGATCCCGATGTAATAAGCGGAAGAGAGCGGCCGCTGCCCAATCCAGTCGGGCGGAGGGGTTTTATTGGCGCCCTTGTTGCCCGCGCAGCCCATAAGCAAGAGGGCAGCGAAGAGCACAGTGACGGGAATGGAAAAGAATGTCGATTTCATTCGATGTGGGAGGCTAGGAATTGCTCTACGTCACGAATGCCCCGCGTTGCGGCTTCTTGGACGACCTGTTGGCGCATGGCCGACTCGGCCCGCAGCTCTCGGGGTGCCTTCAAAAGTTGCGCAAGCCGGCGCTGCCCACTGCGGTTGACTTCTCCCTGGGCATTGGCCGGGTAAAGCGACCCTGCGGGTACTTGACTGGTGGCGAACTCTACGTTGTCACTCGTGCTGACTTCTTCCACTTGAGAGAACAGCACTTCGCTTGTTTCGGTGCTCACGAGCTTCAACTCGTATTTGAGGATCACCGAGCGTTCTTGGGCATGCACGGTGTACTGAGCGGCTTTGTAAGCGGCCACCTTCTTGATGTTTCCTTCTTCGTCTTTGACCTCGCGGAAGTACTTGCGAAACCCTTGGCGTGTGACCCTTCTTGGACTGCCTGTTTCCATCGTGTACATCAAGAGTGCACCGGTCAGAATGGCGCGGGCCCCGGCAATTTCTCCCACTTCTACCTGTTCATCTGAAAGTCCAGAAATGGAGAGCTCCTGCTCCGCCATGATTTCATTGCGTTGCGTGCGGTCAACGACGCCGATGAAGGGGTCGCTGGATTGGATCAAACCGTTTTGGATGTCGCTGCGCAATTCGAGGGCTACGTCCCGGTCCCGGCTGCTGCCATCGAAATTCAGGATGGCCACATTGAAGCGCCCGTCTTTCAATGAGGCGCTTCGCAAGTCTGCCGCATCCTTGTAGTTGTTGTCGAAGGCCAAGGCTTGGCTCAGGGCCTCGTAAGCTGCCCTGTAGCGCTGTGTTTCAAGTGCCGCTGTGCCCGCGCGGTATTGGGGTTCGGCTTGGGCGATGACAAGCAGGGATTGGGCATCGCCGTACTCGGGGTCCAAGTGGATGATCTCCTTCCATGTGGCTGCCGCTGCTTCGAAATCTTCGGCATTCATCTGCTCGTGACCTTGGTCGTTCAATTCGATCAAGTGCTCGTCCAAGTGGTCCTCATAGTCCTTGATGATGGCGGCTGGAATGATGAGGTTGACGTTGACGCCTTCCATGCGACGGGTGTAGGCGTTCATTTCGTCGTAGAGACCCAGTGCATCGGCGCGGCGACCGTCCATGGATGCCTTCTGAAATTCGGAGACCCAGGTGTCGATGACGCCCTGACCGGCAGCGCGGAGGCCTACCATCGCATCGACGTGGTGGGGTTTCTTCCGCAACGCCTGGTAATACAGCTCAGCAGCTTGCTTCACCATGCCAGCACTCTGCAGTTCCATTCCGCGCTTGGTTAAGGCTTTGGGGCCGGTGCACCCTGCAGCAAGCAAGGCCAGGAAGATGAGGGGGAGAAATAGATGGCGCATGGGCGTTCCGTTGAGAGGTGCTCTTGACAGGCTCGAAAATAGGCCGGTACTGCGACTGATGTGGACAAGTCTCGTGCCAGTATTTCACGGCATGTCTGAGACTTGGACTTCGTCGGCGAAATTCGCTCCATGCCAAAACGCGTACTCATCCTCGGAGCGGGCCGCTCCAGTTCGTCATTGATTCGACATCTGCTGGAGCATGCGGGCCAAGAAGGTTTTGAGGTGCGCATCGGCGATTTGGACCTCGACTTGGCCAATCGTAAAGCTGCCCAGCACGCTGCTGCCAGTACGTTTGCCCTCGACGCACAGAACCCAGATGCGCGGCGCGTGGAGATCGCGGAAGCAGACCTTGTGATCAGCATGTTGCCTGCATTTCTGCACCCCGAAGTGGCCCGTGATGCCATTGCGACACGCACCCCCTTGATCACGCCGAGTTACCTCTCACCCGAGATTGCCGCGATGGACGCCGAAGCCAAAGAGGCGGGGATTCCCATCCTCAATGAGTTGGGCCTCGATCCAGGCATTGACCATTTGAGTGCGATGCAGGTTATCGATGGCCTTCGTGCGGAGGGCAGCACGCTCACTGGCTTTGAGAGTTACACGGGAGGGCTGGTCGCACCGGAGAGCGATGACAACCCGTGGCACTACAAGTTCACATGGAATCCGCGCAATGTGGTCCTTGCAGGACAAGGTGGTTCGGCAACGTTTCGCGAGGGCGGATTGAACCGGGTGTTGCCGCCACACCGCCTGTTCAAGGAGGTGACACCTATCGATGTGCCCAGGGCAGGCCGTTTTGAGGGGTATGCCAACCGAGACTCACTCGCTTACGAGGAGATTTATGGCCTCGAAGGCATTGATACCTTGGTGAGGGGGACCCTTCGGGGCGATGGTTTCTGTGGCGGTTGGGACGCCTTATTTCAGCTGGGGATGAACCGGGATGACGCTCAGTTGTCCTTGCCGGAAGGGACGACTTGGCGGGAATACACGGCGGGTTTTGCCGGGGGTGTGGGACGCGATGCCGATGGTGCTGCAGTGCGCAGTGCGGTGGCGGCTGCAACCGGCGCGGACAGCGCCGCCTTGGACTTGATGGAATGGCTGGGGTTGTTTGGAGAGGATGTTTTGCCCCGTTTGCAAGGGTCGCCTTGTGATCTCCTTCAGGCGCAATTGGAGTCTAAGTGGGCCCTGGGTGCCGACGACCTCGATATGATCGTCATGTGGCACAGGTTTGGTTACCGCACGGCTTCCGGAGAAGCGCGTGTGAGGACCGCTCACCTGATTCACATCGGGGAGAACGACACCCACACCGCCATGTCTTTGACGGTGGGTTTGCCGCTGGCGCTGGCCGCGCGAATGTGGCTGCGTGGCGACTGGCGCGGCACCGGGGTGTTGGTGCCGACTTCACCTGGATTGTACAACCCACTCCTCGAGGGATTGGCGGCCGAAGGCGTGGTCTTTTCGGAGCAAGACGGTCCGGCATGATGCAGCTTGTGCCTGCGCCAAACAGACGAGGTGCAGCCTTATTGGGCAGTGCACGTCGCGTCGTTTTGCTCTGTGGCGCACTCTATTTTTCCCAGTTTCTGGTCCATGCACATGGTCCATGCGATCCACCGCCATACAGCCCTATGGAGCCGGTGGCTACTGCTCAAGCGGCCTTGGATATGGACCGTTGGGCGGTCAAGGCCTTGCGTAGAGACATCAAAGGGCGCACCTGTGCTGATGTGCAAGAGCTGGTGGACATTCTGTTGGTGCGTTGGTTGCAGGCCCACCCTAAAATCACCATTGCGCTGGAAGGCAAAAAGGCCAATGCACTGCTTCAGCGCCCTGACCAGTTTCTACACCGCCTCAAAGCTGAGGCTTGGGTGGCCTCCAAGGGGCGCCGCAAATGGTTTCCAAGGCGATGGGGCAGAAAACCGCATGACCCTGCGGCGGCGGCCCGTAGACTTGACCTGCTCGAAGAAACTTTGGCGGCCTTGAATCGGCCTTAAAAAGTGAAGGGGCTGCCCTCCAGCAGCCCCTTCTCACCACATCTACCTCTCGGCACTGGCGATCAGTGCGCTCTTCAGGTGGCTTAAGGCATGTCCGCTTTCAAAGCAGCAGCATGCCGGATTGTATCCCTCAGTGACAAATAACTGCGGATGTGTGCGATGCCTTCATTGTGTAAGTACGCATCGTGCTGGAACAGGTTTCGCTTTTTGTCGAACCAAACGACAGATAGAGGCATACTGAGGACGAGTTCGTCGTAAAAAGTGAGGTTGTCGTGGTCGCCTTTGTGTATCAGGTCGATGTCACAATGCAGCTTCATGGGGCGGTCCAGGCCTTTGGTGTCGCATTGGATGACCTTCTGGTAAGCGGCTTCGTGGAATACCTCCACGGTGTAGAGATGCCCTGAAGGCACTTTGAATTGGAAGGGTCTGTTTCCCTTGCGTTGCACGGTGCACCAGGGCTGGTTGTCCTTGTGCACGCGGATTTTGAATTCCTCGTCATCTGATGCGCCTTCCATTGTGGCGTGGATGAACAGCTTGAGGTGGGGGTCGTTTTTGGACGCCTTATCCGGCTGCTGTGTCCAATGGGGCGCATTTGGAACCGGTGTCAGTTCTTGTGTCTGTGACAACACAGGCAGGGCGGCCACAATAAGTGCCGCAAAGAGCGTGAATGATAGGCTGTGAAAGCGCATGGGCGTGGGGTGTACGCAAGAAGCCTCCAATGGTTGCAGTTTTTGAGAATTCGAGGCAAGGAGAACAAGGCTCACGCTTGCCCTGTACTTTCGTGACATGCGTACGTTCGACATCCCTGAATTCTACCGTTCACCGGTCATCGGCAAGGTGAAGGCGCTCCGGAAGACGGGGGACCCCCGGAAACGCAACCTGGCACCAAGTGTCCTGGATTTTGGGACGGTTCGTTTCATCCTTCCCCGGCATTTCGGCTTCTGCTTTGGCGTGGAGAACGCCATTGAAATTGCTTACCGTGCGGTGGCAGAGAATCCGGGCAAAAAACTGTGGCTGTTGAGCCAAATGATCCACAATCCCGAAGTCAATGCGGACCTCGAGTCTCAGGGCATTGGTTTTTTGATGGATACAGAAGGCAATACCATCACTCCGATGGAGGCATTGTCAGCAGAGGACGTGGTGATTGTTCCAGCCTTCGGGACCACCCTCGAAATCGAGTCCAAATTGGAGGCCATCGGAGTAGACATCCAGCGTTACAACACCACTTGTCCTTTCGTAGAGAAAGTGTGGAAGCGTGCCGCCCAACTGGGGGCAAAGGACTACACGGTGGTGATCCATGGAAAGCCCAGGCACGAGGAGACACGCGCTACTTTTAGTCACAGCAGTGCGCACGCCAAGTCACTGGTTGTAAAGAACATGAAAGAGGCTGAAGTGCTGGCTTCTTACATCAGAGGTGAGCGTGATTGGTCGACTTTCGGTCAGGACTTTGAAGGGAGAATGACCCCTGGATTTCAAGTGCCGGATGACCTCGAAGGTTTTGGTGTGGTCAACCAAACAACGATGCTGGCCAGCGATACACAGGCCATAGCGGACCATTTGAAAGCAGCTGTAGAGGTGCGCGATGGTGGATCTGATGCCCGGTTTGCCAATACCCGAGACACCCTGTGCTATGCCACCCTTGACAACCAGACGGCAACGGCATCGGCCCTCGATATGGCCAGGGAAGCGGCAGATGTGGCGTTTGTGGTGGGGGGGTACAATTCCAGCAACACCTCACACTTGGTGGAGCTTTGTGAGGAAATTCTGCCTACTTGGTTCATTCGAGGTGCCGGTGAATTTCAAGAAGACGGGGTGTTGAGTCACTTTGATCTCAGCACCTCAAAACTCTCATTATCAAGCGATTGGTGGCCCTCTGAGTTTCGTTCGAAGACCCCCACGGTACTCTTGACGTCAGGTGCTTCTTGCCCCGACAGCGCGGTGGATCGCGTCCTTCAACACATTGTAGAACACTGCGGTGGTGGACGCGATGTGGATGATGTTTTGCGGCAATTCGCCCAAGAGCAGGCAACTTTGGGTGCCGAATGAAAGCGCCGCGTCTTCCCAGTCCTTTCCGCAATGTGCGCCAAGCGCCGCGGAACTTCACCTTTCGCTCTTCTCATGTAGATGGGAGGGCCATGCGGTGGAAGTCGCGCAAGGAAGCGCTGGAGTCTGAGGTGAACGGCCCCTCAGAGGGAGCTCCGCGCAAAGTGCGTTTCCGACAGGGTGCGGGACCTGGATTGGACAGGATGACCCGGATTCAGGCGACACGTGCAGCAAGAAAACGCGCAATGTTGCGGAGCTTGGCCATCCTGGTGGTTCTTTTGTACGCTGCTTGGCGCGGTTTGCTGTGGGTAGAGACCACAGATTTTGCGCGAGAGTACTTGCTTCCTCCTGGACCATGAAAACGGCTACCGATACCATGATTGTGCAACTGCCTGAGCATGTGGCCAACCAAATCGCTGCTGGAGAGGTGGTGCAGCGGCCGGCTTCTGTGGTCAAGGAGTTGATGGAGAATGCCTTGGATGCCGGTGCCCGCAAGATTGTCGTTGAGCTCAAGGATGCTGGGCGGAACCGCATTGTCGTGGCCGACGATGGTGTCGGAATGAACGCGTCTGATGCGGAGGCTTGTTTCGGGCGCCATGCCACTTCAAAGCTGCGCTCCACAGAAGACCTGTTGTCATTGGCGACTATGGGGTTTCGTGGTGAAGCATTGGCCAGCATTGCTTCCATTGCCCGAGTAGAGCTGCGTACCCGTCGCCCAGAAGACGAAGAAGGCACTGAGGTGGTGATGGAAGGAGGGGAGCTGCAGTCCAGCGAACCGGCGGTGTGTGAGCCTGGCACAAGGATGACGGTCAAGCGGCTGTTTTACAATGTCCCGGCCCGCAGGAATTTCCTGAAGAGCGACCAAGTGGAACTGCGCCACTGCATTGATGAGTTTCAGCGCGTGGCCTTGGCGCATGCCGACCTTTCGTTTGTGCTGCGTCACAATGGCGCAGAGCTGTTTGATTTGCCCGCTGGCAGTTTGCGGCAGCGCATTGTCCGGATTTTTGGTGGCAAGTACGATGAGCGCTTGGTGCCCGTGGAGGAACGTACGGATGTCGTGGGTTTGCAAGGATTTGTGGGCAAGCCGGAATTCGCGCGCCGCACCCGCGGCGAACAATTCCTCTTTGTCAACGGACGATTCATACGCCACGGGGCCTTCCACGGCGCTGTGATGCGCGCGATGGAAGGGCTGTTGACTCCGGGTCAATTCCCATTGTACGTCTTGTTCATGGAGGTAGACCCATCCCGGGTGGATGTTAACATTCACCCGACTAAAGTGGAGGCCAAGTTCCAGGAGGATCGCGCCATCGTGGCCATCCTTCAGGCAGCGGTAAAGCGCGCACTCGGTCGATTTCACGTGGCCCCCAGCTTGGATTTCGATACTGAGACGGCCTTTGATATTGCGCCGCCCAAGCCGGGACAGGAGGTGGGTGAGCCTCAGATTCAACTCGATCCGGATTACAATCCGTTCAATGTGCCGGCGGGAAATGCCGGCCCCGGTCGCTCTGCTTCTACTCCTGCCGGAAGCGGCGCCTCAATGGGAAGAACGCCGGCTCTTCGCCACGACCAAGACAGCAAGCGTATTGCGGCCACCCGACGGTTTTTCGAATCTGCCCCGACTCAAGGTTCGGATGATGCTCCGGCTCGGCTGGTCTTCTCGGAAATCAAGGCGCCAGAAGAAGCGCCTCTGCCTACCATGGGTGGAGGGTTTGATGACCAGCGGCCCTTGTTTCAGCTCTTTGGTGGTTGGATCGTGACGGCGACCCGCAGTGGCCTTGTCCTCGTGGACCAGCACAGGGCGCATACGCGGATTTTGTACGAGCGTTTTTCCAACATGGCGCAGCAGACAGCGACAGGCCATGCACAGCAGTTACTGTTTCCGGCCGAACTCGAAGTTGGGCCGGCCGACTGCGCGTTGTTGGCTTCGGCCATTCCCGCCCTGTCGGGGTTGGGTTTCAACATCGAAATGACGGATGCGCCTGGCACCTTGCGTGTCCTTGGACTGCCATCGGATGCTGCCGAAGGAGATCCCGCGGCGCTGGTAGATGCAGTGCTCGAAGAGTTGAGGGAGGCGGGAGAAGTCGATGCAGAGCTCCGTGCGAGCCGCGCTATGGCGGGTGTGGCGCGGGGTGCAGCCATTCCTTCTGGACGCACTTTGACGCGTACGGAGATGCTCGATGTGGTCGATGGCCTTTTTGCCTGCCAAGAGCCCGATCGCGATCCGTGGGGGCGTGCCACCCTTGCTACCTTTGACCGAGAAGCCGTAGCCGCGCGGTTCCGTTGATTCGCCATACATGTTCAATCAAGCCACGCCAGTTGTACGTAACCTGTTGATTATCAACATAAT
Organism: Flavobacteriales bacterium; assembly: GCA_022428205.1. GTDB lineage: Bacteria > Bacteroidota > Bacteroidia > Flavobacteriales_D > Sanyastnellaceae > UBA8752. The sequence goes on along the minus strand of JAKMCW010000075.1, from coordinate 19,395 downwards.
ATTTTATGTTGTGACGCACTTCGTGGCGCCAGATCTGCGGGGCTTGTTGGCGGGGTATTACCCGGCGGCGCCTCAGTTTCAGCCTTGGCAGATTGTCACGCACATGTTCATGCATGCCAGTTTGGGACACATTTTCTTCAACATGTTCGCCTTGTTCATGTTTGGCTCTCAGCTGGAGCGGGTGTGGGGAGCGAAGCGATTTCTGAATTACTACCTCGCTTGTGGTCTCGGTGCATTCGCGCTACATGAATTGGTGGTAGGGTACAGTTTCTATGCGGAGTATGGAACGTGGTTCCCTAACGTACAAGACATCTATCCCAACTTGGGCTTCAGTGAAGCGCAGCGAAGGGCGTCCATGATGTTTGTCCCTGTGGTGGGGGCTTCAGGTGCTGTGTTTGGCTTGTTGCTTGGTTTCGGTATGCTGTTTCCCAATACAAGGTTGCAGTTGTTGTTTCCCCCGATTCCAATCAAGGCCCGGTACTTCGTGTTGGGCTATGGTGCCATCGAATTGATGTTTGCCTTGCAGAACAACCCCGGGGACAATGTGGCCCACTTCGCACACCTTGGTGGGATGTTGTTTGGGTATTTCCTGCTCAAGAAATGGCAGCGGGACCGCGAGGTATTTTATTGAGGATTTTCGCGTTTGAAGGTCAAAGAGGCAGGCGATGAGCAGCATAGCAGATGACATCAAGACGCGTTGGGCGACCGGGGGCATGGTCGTGCGCTTGGTTTTGGTCAATGTGGCTGTGTTTCTTTTGTTGGCGACACTGGGACTGCTTGAGACCCTTGGAGTTCCTGTTCCCAATGCAGGTGGTGCTTTTGGATTGGCCACCACTTCGGATGGCGCGCTGCTGTTGCGTCGGCCTTGGAGCATTGTGACGCACATGTTTGTGCACCTCGGCGTGTGGCACTTGGTCATGAACCTGCTTGTCCTGTGGTGGATGGGGGGGATGTTTCGCGGTTATTTCGGAGACCGTCGGACGCTGAGTACCTACCTGATGGGTGGGTTGTCAGGTTGGTTGGTCTACTTCCTGTTGACCAATCTTGTCCCTGGATTTGGCAGTGGCGGATTTGCTTTGGGGGCTTCAGCTGCGGTGATGGCCTTGATGGTGGCGACGGCAGTTTATCTGCCTGATCATGTGATCCGGCTGTTTTTACTGGGGCCTGTCAAGCTCAAATGGGTGGCCTTGGCCTATGTCCTGCTCGATTATGTGGCGCTGTCCCGCGGTGCCAACGTGGGCGGGCATTTGGGGCACCTCGGCGGGGCGGCATATGGCCTGCTCTACATGCAGGGCATGAAGTCTGGTCGAGATTTGGGAGCGCCATTGGAGCGCTTGTTGGATGTGCTGGTCACTTGGTTTTCGAGGGGTGGAAATGGCCCGAAGTCCAAAGGAGGGCGCCGTCGCAAAAAGAAGAAAGGGCCAGGTCTTCACACCGTGCATCGGAGTGTGGACAAGGTGGGGCGGACGCGACGCGCCCAAACCGATGAGGAATTCAACGCCGAGAAGAAGGCCCGGCAAGAAAGGATTGACCGCATTCTCGATAAGATTTCGAAGGTGGGGTATGACCAATTGACCAAGGAGGAGAAGGATTTCCTGTTTCGCCATGGCGGGGATCTGTGAGCATGGGAGGAAGACGAGGAGCCAAAGCATCAAGGAAAACCAGAAGGGGCAAGCCCGTGATGGTGTTGGGGTGGCTGGGGTGGTTGTCCATCATGGCTGCGCAGGCCTCGACCTTGATTTCGCCAGAGTGGAGCGCTGTCCCAGCATTGGCCGGCTTGGCCTTTCCTCTGGGGGCCATTCTTTGGGCGGTGGGCATGTGGGCTGCGGTGTGGTTCAGGCGTTGGAAGGCATCACTGTTGATGATGCTGGCCGGTGGATTGGCGCTGCCTTCTTTTCAGGCGACATGGGGCTGTGGAGGTTGTGGATTTGGGGCAGGGGAAGGCCGGTCCTTGACAGTGATGTCATGGAACGTTCGCTTGTTTGATTTCTACGGTTGGCTCGGGCAAGAGGGGGCTGCAGGTGAAGCAGGCGCCAAGGCGGGCATTATGGAAGCCATCGAAGGCGCTGCGCCTGATGTGCTGTGCCTTCAGGAATATTTCACGCTGGAAGAGCAGGCACGTTTTCCAGTAGAGGGTCCGCTGAATGAGGCCGTTGCTCAAGGTCAGTCAGCCCATCGGCATGTGGTGATTGCGAGAAGCAAGGGCCCGCGATCGTTTGGTGTGGCGACATGGTCGAGGTGGCCCATCGTGGGCAGGTCGAGCATTGTTTTTGGTACCCGCAACAACAATGTCTGCGCGGTGACCGATGTGGCGTGGGAAAAGGACACGGTGCGCGTTTTTAACGCCCATTTTTCGAGCATGCGCTTCGAGGAAGAGGATTACGCAGCATTGGAAGAAGGGGTGCCCAATGCAGCGGGCCGCGAACGCATTTGGGGCCGCATGCAGGCCGCATATGTGGAGCGTGTTGCGCAGGTCACGGCTGTAATGGAGGCTGTAGAGGAGAGCCCTCATCCCGTGGTACTCTGTGGCGACTTCAACGATACACCGACAAGTTGGGCGCTGGCCCATTGTCGGCTGCAGTTAAAGGACAGCCATGACGCCCGCCTGTTTCGGATGGATGGTACGTGGCAGGGGGCTGTGCCGGGGGTGAGAATTGACCACCTGTTGGTGGGGCCTCACTGGACGGCCCTTGACTACGCGACGGGGGGTGATGGTCTGAGCGACCACCGATTTGTCAAGGCCGTTTTGCAGGCGGCGCGCCCGTGACCAGGCCCATTTTTTTGGCGATCACTTCATAGGAGACCACAGTCATGGCGATCATGAGAAAGCCATAGAACAGGTCGTCTATGGGCATGGAGAATATGCGCACGCGGAGGTTGTGGTCGTTGTTGTACCACACGATTTGATCGGCAACCGCGTCGACAGAAAAGTTCAGCAATGGGTATTGCCAAAAATCGATTCCAGTAAGGACACCATTCGAGATGATGAAGGGAACCAGCAGGGGAAGATAGGCTACCCACAATCTGTGGTTCCAGTTGCGTACAAGGGGCTTTTTAGCAGCAAAGACAGCCAACCCTGCACAGAGGATGGCGTTGATCACACTGGTGGTTGCGATGTAGCTTCTGTCCCAGTACGTCATCGCCAGCGCACTTGAGGCGACCGCCAACATGGCCGTGGCCGGGATGGCCAATGGACGCCAAGGTGCGCGTGGTACATAGAATTTCAGTGACTCGTAAGTAAAGAGGCATGCGTAAGGGATGCAGATGAAGAAGAGCCACTCCTCCAATGGTATTCCCGCAATCCAGATGCCGCTTAGGTAGGCCTGATTGAATCCCCAGATGCCACGCTCTGTGAAGGCGACGTCCCAAGGGATGAACAGGGCCATCATGATTGCGATTGCAGGAATCAGTGCCGGCCAGAACCGTACAAACCTCACCTTCCGGTCAAAGCTGAACGCCAAGGGAACGGCCAAAACAGCCAGGTCCACCGTCAGGTATAGGTAGTGGGGGTTCATGCGGCCTGTTTTTGGGTGCGGGCTGCTTGCGCTTTGCGCGCTTCTTTGAAGAAGCGGAGGGGGACCCACAACATGCCAAAACACTCACCGTCCTCTTTGTTCAAGTGTTTGTGGTGCACTTTGTGCGCCTTGCGAATGGCGGCGAAATACGGATGCTTGGCATTGCGAAACCAATTGAACCTGCGGTGGATGAATACATCGTGCACCAGGAAGTAGCAGAACCCATATGCGGCGATGCCCGTTCCAATCCAGAACCGGAAGTCGGCGTGAATGCTGCCGGTGATGAAGCACCAAGCGCTGGGAACTGCAAAAATCAGAAAGAAGGCGTCGTTCTTTTCGAAGAAGCCAGGTTCGTGTTGGTGGTGATCCCGGTGGAAGTACCACATGGCGCCGTGCATCAGGTATTTGTGCGCAGCCCACGCGACACCCTCCATGGTCAAGAAGGTGCACACAACAATCAGGGAAGCAGTCAGGATTTCCATGGCAATAAAGACAGTCCGATGAAGAACGCGGTCTGCACAATGAGCAACAGCCCCGCCGCACGGTTGGTTCGAAAGTTATGGGCCTTGCGCCAAGCCAACGCCAGTGCAAAAGCAATGACCCACCAGCTCACATAGTTGCGCAGTGGTATGGTGTTTTCTGCCCAGGTCCAGAATGCCGTTCGAATGGCGATAGGCTCTAGGATGATGTCAAATGCGACCATGAGTGTTGCTGCGATGGCCGCGCGGAGCAAGCTGCGGTCTTGGCCTTTCTTGTCTGGGGCCCAATGCGCTGCCCAGTACATGGTGCCCATGAGCGTAAGCAGCCACAAAATGCCAATCATCGGCGGGGTGTCATACACCGTTGGACCTAGCCGGACGCCATATTGGTAGTCTCCAAATGGGAACCCCGTCTGGACGCCAATGACTTCGACGCCATATGTGACGTATGCGGTCAAGGCCCACCTCCATGCACCATCAGGGTGGCCGAACCCCATGATGACGATGGCTGAGAGCAGCAGGTTTACCGCCGTGAGGTCGAGGATGAGGTTGGCATCGAGCAATACCACGCCGGCTAAGCCCACTGCGTGCACGATGACCAATAAGGACATCCAGAGCGGGAGGGAGCCGCCCCAACCTTTGATGCCAAAGGCGCCGCGTTCACTGGGGGTCATGGCGTTCCATTAATTCGTGGGTAATGCGGGCGCCCAGCAGACACAGCGGAATGCCGCCGCCTGGATGGACGCTACCGCCGACAAAGTAAAGCCCTCCGATCCGGCGGTCCCGGTTGCGGTGCCGCAGGAAGGCGCTCGTCGGCCGGTTGCTGGCTGGGCCGTACAAAGCGCCCCGGTGACTGCCCGTGCGCGTGGCAATGTCGTCGGGGGTCAGCACGTGTTCGCATTCGAGGTGGGCGGCGACGTCGATGCCGGTCATGCGTTGGATCTTGGCCATCACCCGATCTCTCAAGTTATTGAGTCCGCTGGTCTTCCATCCCGCAGGGGCATTGACCATGACGAACCAATTGCCCGCCCCTTCTGGTGCGTCTTCTGGAGAGGTGCGGCTTCCAATGTTGATGTAAACCGTGGGGTCATCCGCGATTTGGTCCTGCTTGAATAAGGCGTCGAACTCGGCTTTGTAGTCGTCGGCCCAAAGGATGTTGTGTAGATGCAAATCGGGGGCGCTGTGCCGAACGCCCCAGTAAAAAATGACCCCAGAGGTTGAGCTTTCAGCTTTCAAAATCCGCTCTGGTGCGCGGTGTTCAGGTAGCATCTGTCTGTACGTGGGGGTCACATCCGCTCCGGAGACGACCACGTCGGCCGGGTGTTCTCCTTTGGTGGTACGCACGCCTGAAACCCGCCCATCCTGAGTCAGGATTCGTTCTACGGGTGTATCCATGTGCACCGTGACACCTAGGTTGATGGCGGTCTGATACAGGGCCTCCACGATGGCGTGCATACCGCCTTTGGGCGCAAAAGTGCCCATGCCAAACTCGAGGTGGGGAATCACATGCAGCATGGCAGGGGCCCGATAGGGGTCGCTGCCGTTGTAGGTCGCATACCGGTTGAAGAGCTGCTGTAGCTTTTCGTGTCCGGCACGTGCATTCCATTGATTGAGGTTGCGTGTCAAAGGCAGTGCAGACCTTCCTTTCCATGCGTTGGACAGGTGTTGCATGGTCTTGCCAGGAGACCAGCTGTGCCACTCGTGCAGGCTTTGTTCGAGGAAGAGTCCCCGTGTTGCTTCAAAGCCGGTTGAGCTCTTTGCCAAGTGGCGCATGGCGGGCTCGGGGTCGATGTCAAATGCGCGCCCGATTTCTGCAGACAGTGCTGAGGGGTCTTTCCAAGCTGTAAACCGCGTGCCGTCCGGCCAGAAATAATGGCAAGAGCGGTCGAGTTGTTGGTACTCAAAAGGAGCCGCTTTTGGGCCTGCACTGGCGAGGGTGTCGAGCAGCAGGTCGGGCCAGGTAAAGAGGCTGGGGCCGAGGTCGAACCGGTACCCATCGAGTTGCAGTTGGCGCAGTTTCCCGCCGATTTCAGGCGCGGCCTCAAATACGGTGACCTGTCGGCCTTGAGCTGCTGCCCTGACCGCTGTCGCGAGGCCGCCGATTCCGGCTCCTATGACGGCGACGGCACTCACTTGCCCAAATGGTCGGCTGCACGTTCGAAACAGATGCGGAACCAGGTGGTGAATCCTTCGGGATCTGCGTTCATTTCCTGTCTCAGGGCGTTGAAGTCGACATAGCGGAAATCTGCCACTTCCTCAGGATTTGGTACGGGTGCCACATCGCTGATCCCGAAGAGGACGTGATCAAACTCGTGTTCCACCAGTCCGCCATCCAGTTCAGACCTGTAGATGAAGTCAAACCCTTTTGAAATCTGACATTGCATGCCCATCTCCTCCACGAGTCGCCGTTTACCGGCATCGACCACATCCTCGCCCATCCGCGGATGACTGCAACAGGTATTGGTCCAAAGACCGCCACTGTGGTATTTGTGATGCGCGCGCTGTTGGAGCAACAATTCACCTCGGCTGTTGAGGATGAAGACGCTAAAAGCGCGGTGCAGGCGGCCCGCTCGGTGGGCCTCCATTTTCTCCATTGTCCCCTCGTGCTGGTCAAGTGTGTTGACCAAAACAACATGTTCCTCATTCATGGCGCTTCGCCCGTTTGCTTGGCCTGGATGTCCGTGGCCAGGTTTTCCATCCATTCGGAAAATTTCGGGCTTTCTACCCAAAATGGGGTGCTCAGTACCCTCTTTGTGGCTTCTGCGTCCTCCTGCCAAAACGTGTCCGCACCTAGAAAACGGGGGGCGGAGCCACTCACACTCAGCCTCAGTGCCTTGAGCACGTCGTCGTTTGGGTGGGCGAGGACCAAGCTGTCGAGCACGGACATGCCCTTTTTGAAACGCATCAGGCGGTCGGCCATGTTCCAACCGAAGTCTGCCGAGCGGGTATGCGACACCCAAATGTGGGCCTCTACGTAGGGAAGACAAGCCGGTGCTGCGCTTTGGATGGCAATCTCAGCAGCTTGTTTGGATTCGATGGCTTGATCGAATGTACTGTGGTTCAGGAGATTGCCGCGTAAATCCAGCAGCTCAGGACAAGGTTGACCCAAAAGGGATGGGGACGCACACAGCATGCACCATGCGGACAGGGCCGCGAGGGAGATTCCGCGTCCGAGGGGCACCCGCATGCTTAGAGCAAGTTGAATTGGTGGCGCACATAGGAGCCCATGAGCAGCCATGCCTTTTGGCGGTTGGGGATGCGAATTCTGTCCTCGAGGATTCGAGAATGGGGAAGGCGCTGGATTTTGCGGAACAGTCGGATGTAGTAGATGTACGCCATGTACACGCCCAATCTCGATGACTTTGGAAGCCTGAGGATGCCCTCGTAAGCATGGGCAAAGTCCGCCTGAATTTCTGCTTCAATCGTACGCTTGGCCTTTTGGTCGAACACGTCGAGATCAAGACCGGGGAAATAGGTTCTGCCCAATCCAGCCCAATCGGCTTTCAGGTCGCGCAGAAAATTGATTTTCTGGAATGCGGCGCCCAAACTTCGAGCGTGGGGGAGCAGGGCGCGATATTGTTCTTGGTCACCTTTCACAAAAACCGACAGGCACATGAGGCCGACCACTTCCGCGCTACCGACGATGTAGTCATCGTAACCTGCTCTGTCATAGGCGGTTTGATCGAGGTCCCTTTCCATCGACTCCAGGAACTTGTCCACGTGGGCCAAATCCATATCGTAGGTGTGAAACGCCCATTGAAAACTGTTGAGGATGGGGTTGAGTGAAATGCGCTCTTCGATGGCCCGGTATGTGTCTGCTTTGAATCGGGCGAAGAGGCTTTCCTTGTCGAAATCGTGGAAGGTGTCTACGATTTCGTCAGCAAACCGCACAAAACCATAGACGGCATGGATGGGGCCTTGCAATTCGGCAGACAGCAAGCGGATTCCGAGGCTGAATGAAGTGCTGTAAGCCTTGGTGGTCAGGGCACTACACTGCATTGAGACCTGGTCAAACAAGGGTTTTCCCGTGTCCAAAAGGCCACTGTCTACTGTTGCTTGTTGGCCTCGGGCAGCTGTGTGAGTCGCTGTCTGATCACCACGAAATATGGGAGGGTGTGCGTTCATGCCGTGACAGGTGAATAAGTGCCAAATGCGGCGGGTTGTTCGATGGGGACAGACTCAGGAGGGCCTGTGAGGCCCATCGACTTGAGAATTTCACCAGCAGCGACCTGCCCGCTGATGATGCTCGGTGGGACACCTGGACCTGGGGTTGTCAATTGTCCCGCGAAATAGGTTCCGGGCAATTTGGACTTGAGTTTGGGCTTCAGGAATGCTGTTTGATTCAGCGTATTGGCCAAGCCGTAGGCATTGCCCTTAAACGCGTTGTAGTCTTCGATGAACTGTTGGTGGGCATACTGTCGGCGATACACAATGTGGTCGCGCACGGATGTACCCAGCCGCGCCTCCAAGCGGTCCATGATTTGGCCGAAAATGCGGTCGCAGGCGTCCTCGTCCTGGTCAATGCCAGGTGCGATGGGCACCAATAAAAAGAGGTTTTCACTGCCTTCTGGCGCTACGGAGTCATCGGTCACACTGGGCGCACACACATAGAAAAGAGGGTCCGCTGGCCAATCGGGTCGGTCGTAAATCTCCTCTGCATGGGCATCGAAGGGCGTATCGAAGAAGAGGGTGTGGTGCTTGAGACCGGGCAATTTCTTGTCAATACCCAGGTAGAACAACAAGGAGCTCGGTGACATGGCCCGCTTGTCCCAATATGATGGGTCGTAACGCCGGAACTTTTCGGGCATCAGCCGCTGTTCGGCGTGGTGGTAATCGCATGCTGCAATCACGTGACGCGCAGGCACAGTTTCTCCGCCCACGCGAATGCCTGCCGTCGAACCTCCCTCTTCTACGATGGCTTCAACGGGCCTGCCACATTCAAATTGAACACCTTGGTCCTTGGCCACTTGAACCATGGCCTCGACGATGCCGTGCATGCCACCCATGGGATACCAAGTCCCCAAGGCGCTGTCCGCGTAGTTCATGAGGCTGTACAAGGCGGGGGTGGTCTGCGGCTTAGATCCGAGAAACAAAACAGGAAACTCCATGAGCTGCACCAGCCGGGGGTCCTTGAAATGCTTTCGGACATGGTCGCTGAAGCTGCGGAGCAATTGCAAGCGTGGGGCATCTCGCAGGATGTCCAAGCGGGCAAACTCCATGATGGAATGAGCGGGTTTGTTGACAAACCGTCCCATCCCGATATCGTATTTGACTTTGGCCTCAGCTAGAAACGATTCCAGTGCTTTTCCTGCGCCAGGTTCAATCGCCTCAAAAGCGGCCGCCAAGGCTGGAATGCCTGCCGGAACATCAAAAGGCCCTTCGGCAAATTCTACCCGGTAGGAGGGGTCTAATCTGACCAGGTCATAAAACTCATCTACCCGCCGATTGAAGTAAGCGAAATACCGATCGAAGACATCGGGCATCCAATACCAGCTCGGACCCATGTCGAACCGAAAACCTGCGGCGTCGAACCGTCTGGCCCTGCCCCCGAGCTGGTCGTGCTGTTCGAAGACGGTGACACTGAGACCCGCTTTGGCAAGGGTGGATGCAGCGGCCAATCCGGCAAAACCAGAGCCAATTACGGCGACGTCGAGTACGGGGTCAATTTTAGACATGAACAGGAAAAGGAACAACCAAAGTCTGGTTGTGTTCAAAGGCCCTTCATTAGGTATAAGTAGTACAATGTAGGGTATGGGTGTTTTTAAATGGTTTTTTGGACACAACATCCTGCGGTTCGAAACCTTTTGCCTTGTGCTGTCGTTTAAACAACTGAAGAGCCACCTGCAAGGCACACTCTTTGCACAAGGTTTTTTCCAATTGCCAGAAACGCCTCACAGATGTGGGGCGTTTCACTTTTGCCGATTTTTGATGCAGGGCGAACTTGCGTTGGGCGGAGTTGTTCTTCCGACATGCAGAGAACCTTTATGATCTTCTTTTTTGGTGCTCTTCTGGCGATTGGATTGATGGCTTTCAATACCTACCAGGGGGCCATATTTGGTGGCGAGAACAACCGATATACTCCCATGACAGCGGATACAGATTTCTACAGCCTGGCGGCCAATACCCTTGAAGGTGAAGTGTTTGACTTTGAACAGTTGCGTGGCAAACGCGTCTTGATCGTCAATACGGCCAGCCGCTGCGGTTACACTCCGCAATACGAGAAGCTTCAATCGCTGCACGAGCAGCATGGAGGGGAAGGCTTTGCTATCCTCGGTTTTCCATGCAATCAATTTGGTCGGCAAGAGCCTGGTTCAGCCAGTGAGATTGGGGACTTCTGCACCAAAAATTTCGGGGTGACTTTCCAAATGATGGAAAAAGTGGAGGTCAAGGGATCCGGTCAGCATCCTGTTTTTGCTTGGCTCTGCAATGCCAATCAGAATGGTGTTGGAGATCACAAAGTGGCTTGGAACTTCCACAAATTCTTAGTGGATGCCAACGGGCAACTTGTAGCCTCTTTGAAGTCCGGAGCCGATCCACTCGGCGACGAAATCATGGGATTCGCTTCGGGCAAGTAAGTCCTTGTGGCCGAACTTGGCCGCCATGTTACCGAACCATCCTCTCGACATTTTGGCCTTTGGTGCCCATCCCGACGACGTCGAGTTGAGCGCTGGAGGCACGTTGGTGCGCGCTGCAGCTCAAGGAAAGCGCACGGGTATTGTGGACTTGACGCGTGGAGAGTTGGGCACCCGTGGGTCCGCAGAGCTCAGGGCGGAAGAAGCGGCAGCAGCAGCCAAAGTGCTGGGGTTGGCCGTCCGTGAGAACCTCGGTCTGAAAGATGGCATGCCAGAAAACGAGGAAAAGGCCATTTTGGCCTTGGTAGGGGCGATTCGCCGCTATCGTCCGCGCACCGTTCTGGCCAATGCGCTGTTTGACCGCCACACGGACCACGGACGGGCCGCGGAGTGGGTGCACCGTGCCTGCTTCTTGTCCGGTCTAGCGCGAATAGAGACGCACGAGGCTGATGGGAGCCTACAACCTGCGCACCGTCCTCGGCACGTGTTGCATTACATCCAAGACCGTTTTCGTGAGCCGTCCATCGTGGTGGACATCACAGGGGTGGAGGAGCAGAAATATGCCGCCATAGCCTGTTATGCCACACAGTTTCATGTGCCGGGATCCGCGGATGGCAAAGTGGAGGTTCCGAGCGCTTCAGAGTTGGCAACCCCCATTTCCACGCCTGAATTTATGGCAGTGGTGCGCGGTCGGGACTTGACTATGGGGCGCTATATCGGTGTGTCTTCTGGCGAAGGCTTCGAATCGCGCACGCCCCTCGGATTGACCGACCTTGCCGACTTGATTTAAGGACAGCTCTGAACATCAAAACGCCCGGTCCATAAGGACCAGGCGTTGAGTTGGGGTGGCTAATGGGACTTGAACCCACGACCCTCGGTACCACAAACCGATGCTCTAACCAGCTGAGCTATAGCCACCGTATCGGCGGGCAAAGATAGCGCCAACTGTGATGTCGCCAAGCCTGAAGAAAAAAGAGTGTGTCCTGCCTTATTCGGAGCAGGTACTTCCAAAAATGCTCAGGAAGTAAATCAGATCTGAGGAGCCAATGGAACCATTGTCATCATGATCAAAAGCGCAGTTGCCTGCGGTGTCGGTCAAATCATAGGTGCAAGTGCCGTTCTCACAGTTTGCGGCGGGATTGTAATTCTCCGCATCGGGATAGGTGCAGCCCGCTAGACCTATACACAGGTGTTGGCATGAGCCATCGTCTGTGGTGGCGTTGGCGTTGAAGTTGGCCGCGTTAGGATCGAGACAGCCAGAGCTGGTGCAAGAACCGTCGTCTTGGTCGGCGTCCGCGTTGAAATTGGCCGCGCTCTCATCCGTGCATCCCAAAATGGGTAAGGGGAGGTCGAGGTACACGGTCCCGTTGATGTTGTCTCCGTCGATGAAGATCTGAGCATTGAGGTTTCCAGTCAACGTCCCATTTGTGGTGATTTGTGCGATGAGCACCTGCTGGTCTTCTCCTGCAATGCCGTTGCTGAAGTTGGGCAGTGCGAACCAGCTTCCGCCGGTAATGTCGGTGAGCATAATGCCCGAACCAGAATCTCCTCCTTCAGGTTCAAACAGCTCCGTCCAGGGTGTGATTGTAGACTCAATAATGTTTATGTCGCCTTCTCCTGCGTCGTTCAACGCGGGTTCATCGATGCCAATGGTGACAAAGCTGTCGTATTGATTGGATGGGAATGCGCCCCACACATCAGGCGTGATGCCTTCTGGTGTCACACCGCCCAAAGGCGAAGATTGGAATATGTCGCCTGAGCAAAACAGCTGTGAGGGTTCGTCGATGTTGCCGTAGATGGCCGACACCTGGTCCGTTGCTGTAGCTGTATGAACGTAGATGCGATATGTATTGTATCCGGTCAGGTCGGCATCTAACAGCTGACCGATGTCCGTGGCCTCGGTTTCAATCACGAGGAAGTATTGCGAGCTGTTGACGGCCATTTGACCCGCAGGTTGGAGCAGGGTGCTGGGCAGCCCTTTTTGCACTTGTCCGAGAGCGGAGCAGGCAAAACACAACGACAAGACGAATGATATGTACCGGAACTGGCGCACCTCTTCTTTTTTTGTAGGTAGATTATAAATATCCGTCAATTGTTATAACATATTATCAACGCCTACGAATTTCCCATGCGAAAAGATTGAGGGCCATCTTGCACCATGCGCGTGTTGCACTTGGCAAGTTGGCATCCCAACAAGGTTCATCCTCAGTTGGGGAACTTTGTGCGGCGTCACATCGAAGCATTGCCCGGAGCCGTTGAGAGCACAGTGTTGCATGCCTGGCCTGCTCGGGGAGGAGGGGGGATTTCTTCTCAGGTGATGGAGGCCGAAGATGGGAGGGTACAGACTTTGACCGGTTATGTCACAGATTTTCCGCCACGTCGTTGGCGGGTGCAGCGGGCTTACAATCAAATGGGTGGGCGCTTGCTGAAGCAGGGATACCGACCAGATTTGATTCACCTGCACATCGCAGCGGATGCCGCTGAACCTGCGGTCAAGATGGCGGCCCAATGGAATGTACCCCTTGTGGTGTCAGAGAATTGGACGGCTTATCATCCCGAGAACGGCCGCTCATTTCGGAAGAAGGAGGAGCGCGCAGTGCTCACCGCATTGTCAACAGCGGCGATGCACCTTCCTGTCTCACAGCATTTGGGACGTGCCATGGCCCGTTACGGCCCCAAGGTTGAACAGCGCGTCATCCCAAACGTCGTGGCCTCTTGTTTTCGGCCTGATGTGGCCCGAAGGCGGCAGCATGGGCCTTTGCGATTGCTCCATGTGAGCTCTATGGTGGACGCGCACAAGAACATTCGCGGGATGTTGAGCGCCTTGGCGCGCGCCGTTGAAGGCGGGGCAGATGTGGTGTTGGACTGTTATGGCGGCGCAGGTGCGGGAAGCAACGAAATCCCTGAATTTGAGAAGTTGGCTCATGCTTTGGGCATTGCGGAGCGCGTTTGCTTCTGTGGTCCTGCGCGTGAGTCGCAGGTGGCTGAAGCCATGCAAGGTGCCGATGGATTTGTGCTGTTCAGTCAGTACGAGAACCTGCCCTGCGTGTTGTTGGAAGCTTGGAGTTGTGGTTTGCCTGTGATCGCCACCGATGTTGGGGGAGTGGCTGAGCACTTGATGGGGTCGGATACAGGCGCTGATTTGGGGGTCTTGCTGAAACCTGAAGACGAAGCAGGTCTGACTGCGGCCGTGTCGGCGTGGGCGCAAAACAAAGCAGGGGGGATGCTGCCAAATGCGCAGGCGATTGCGGCATACGCTCAGGCACGGTTTACTCCTGTGGCCGTGGGTGGCGCTATACTTGATGCTTACCGGTCCGCGTTGGCCTAACGCGGGGGCACGTGGACGCCATTGACAAAGTCAGAGAGTACCCGCAGGCTGTCGGCTGTTTCCGCACCACTGAACGGTGCTGCGGTGAGGTCTGAGGTCTGAACGGCCCGATTGAAGGCGTCGAGCATGGGCCCAGCAGTAGGCAGGTAGGACCAGTGCCAGCGCTCTAATTCATAGCCCGTTCTCCCCGTGGACTTGTCGTCGTAGATCTGATGGAAGCCAAATGTGCTTGCATGTTGCTGGAGCCAAGCATACAGTGTGGCCCCTTGGTCAGATTCGAACCACTCGTTTTCGAAGGAATTGAGGTCGATGTCGGTTCCCCAATGGTGCCGCGAAGCCCCGGGCATGGCACTGTAGGTGAGGATGTCGCGGGCTTTGTCGACAGCCTGCCATCCCATGTATCGGGGCCGCACCCACTTGCGCTCCCATATGCCTTTCTGGTAATCGAAATTCCGTGTGGCACTGCGGATGAGCAGGCCCACTCCATCCCGCATCGCCGCATCGCGCATCTGGCGGTAGGCTTCGATCACCTCGCTTCTCAGGTAGATGTCGTTTTTGTCCGTCCACGCATCTGGCACCCGCGCAAAACCCGTGTGTTCTGCAGGATTGAACTGACCCAACAACTCTGATTTTGTGAAAGCTGGCAGAGAATCGACCACTTCAAGCACCTCTGAATGGAGGATGGTGCCCGTGTGCACAGCAGGCTCACTACAAGCCCATGACGAGAGGCCGATCAATGCCACGGCCCAAGAAAGGGTCAACCGACTCAATGGAGGCCCTTTTCGGCGAGCCAGCGCTCGGCGTCGAGGGCGGCCATGCAGCCAGTACCGGCGGCGGTAATGGCCTGGCGGTAGGTCTTGTCACAAGCGTCACCGCTCCAGAATACGCCGTCCACGTTGGTGTATGCGGAGCCTGGTTTGGCGGCGATGATGTAGCCCTCTTCGTCGAGGTCAACTTGACCAGAGAAGATGTCTGTATTGGGCTTGTGGCCGATGGCGAGGAAGAAGCCGGTCACGTCGAGCACGGATTCTTCGCCCGTCTTGTTGTTGCGCACTTTGGCACCCTCTACCTGTTCGGCGCCCAAAATGTCGACCGTCTCGGTGTTCCAGTGGATCTCGATGTTGTCCATGCCCATCACACGGTGTTGCATCGCCTTGGAAGCGCGCATCTCATCGCGGCGGACCAGCATGTGGACTTTGGTGCACAGTTTGGCGAGGTAGCTGGCTTCTTCGCAGGCGCTGTCACCAGCACCCACAACAGCGACCTCTTGGCCGCGGTAGAAGAACCCGTCACAGACCGCGCAAGCCGAGACGCCTCCGCCGTTGAGTCGCAAGCGGGTTTCGCTTTCAAGGCCCAGCCACTTTGCAGAGGCGCCCGTGGAGATGATCACGCAATCGGCGCTGACCACATGTTTTCCTTCTTCGATTTCAACCACTTTTTTGTCGCCACTGAAGTCCACCTTGGTGACCCAGCCGTTGCGCACGTCTGTTTCGAAGCGCTTGGCTTGGTTTTCTAAGTCGACCATCATAGCCGTGCCATTGATGCCCTCGGGGTACCCGGGGAAATTGTCGACGTCTGTGGTTTCGGTCAGTTGTCCTCCAGGCTGCATGCCTTGGTAGAGGACGGGTTTCATATCAGCACGCGCGGCGTAGATGGCGGCGGTGTATCCTGCGGGGCCCGATCCGATGATCAGGCACTTGACGTGTTCCTTGGCTTCCATGGGAAGGCGAATTTACTGTCCCTTGCGCGGGTCGTTTGTGCCTTGGCGCACCTTTTCGTCCACTTCGAGCATCTTGTCCCACAAGCTGTCCTCTGGAGGGGGGGCGGAGATGCACATGACCTCGCGTTTGGTGGGGTGCACGAATTCGATGCGCCGGGCGTGCAGGTGGATGGAGGCGTTGTCGTTGGTCCGCCGCGCACCGTATTTGATGTCACCCTTGATGGGACATCCCAACGATGACAATGTGACGCGGATTTGGTGGTGGCGGCCGGTTTTGGGGTGAACCTCAACAAAGTTGTAGTGATCGCCCTTGCCGAGGAGATAGTATTTGAGCTCTGATTCCTTGCGGCCATCTCCGGGCCGGTCGTGGGCGTAGCTCTTGTTGCGTTCTTCGTTTTTCTTGAGCCAGTTGATCACGTGCCCCTGCGCTTCGGGAGGAGCACCTTTGACGACGGCCCAGTAGGTCTTGGCCACTTCGCGGTGCTTAAACGCCTTCATCATCCGAGAAAGGCACTTGGAAGTCTTGGCGTAGAGGATGACGCCGCTCACAGGGCGGTCGATGCGGTGGATGGTGCCCAGCCAAGCCTCGCCGGGTTTTTTGTACTTGACCCTGAGGTATTCGCGGATGACGTTGTCCAGGGTTCTGTCGTTGGTGATGTCACCTTGGACGATGTCGCTGGAGCGTTTGTTGACCGCGATGAGGTGGTTGTCCTCGTAAAGGATTTCGAGGTTTTCCGGGGTGCTCATCACGATGGGCACCTTGGGCTTGTGGGCGAAAGTCTTGCCCTCGGCCATTAGTACTGCTCGCTTTCGTTGGGGAAGTCCTTGGACCGCACGTCGGCGACATACTGACCGATGGCATCGTGCATTTGCTGGCCCATGTCCAAGTAGCGGCGAAGGAAGCGCGGCGAAAAATCTTGGGTGATGCCCAGCATATCGGGCAATACCAGCACCTGGCCGTCACAACCGGCGCCCGCTCCAATTCCGATGGTGGGAATGTGCAGGTCATTGCTCACGGCGGTGGCCAACTTGGCGGGCACCTTTTCGAGGACGAGGCTG
The DNA here is from genome assembly GCA_022428205.1 of Flavobacteriales bacterium. GTDB lineage: Bacteria > Bacteroidota > Bacteroidia > Flavobacteriales_D > Sanyastnellaceae > UBA8752. Next base: position 2,722 of record JAKMCW010000075.1, on the reverse strand, counting down.
AAGCAGCCGATTTCTTCGAGCAGCTTGGCATTGGCCTTCAACTCTTCCGCTTCGGCTTCCTCCTTGGCCCGGACGGTATACGTACCGAACTTGTAGATGCTCTGTGGGGTCAGGCCCAGGTGGCCCATTACAGGGATTCCCGCAGTGAGGATGCGTTCAATGCTCTCGCGCACTTCAGCACCGCCCTCGAGCTTGACGGCGTGGGCGCCGCTCTCTTTCATGATCCGAATCGCGCTGTTGAGCGCCTCCTTGGAATTGCCCTGATAAGTGCCGAACGGCAGGTCGACCACCACCAACGCTTTCTTGGCCGCACGGACGACACCGGCGGCGTGGTAAATCATTTGATCGAGGGTGATGGGCAGGGTGGTCTCGTGACCGGCCATCACGTTGGAGGCGCTGTCACCTACAAGGATCACATCGACCCCGGCACCGTCGACGATGCGGGCCATAGAGTAATCGTAGGCAGTGAGCATGGCGATTTTCTCACCGTTGTGCTTCATTTCCTGCAGCACCTGTGTGGTGATGCGTTTTGCGGAGGCGTGAACAGACATGGTCCTGCAAGTTACAGCGCGCCCCCGGCCCGACCGCCTTTTGAGCGGGCATCAGCGGAAATGTCGGAAGGTGAGGTTCAACCGGGGCGCATCGACCCGGGCCCGCCTCGGCAAGGCGTGGTCATAGTCGGCTTGCAAATGCTCCATGGAAAGCACATCACCATGACCGAGCGGCACCGTCCAGCCCTCCTTGGTCTCGCGGTGGCGCACCTTGAAATCGCGGGACGCCCCGAAGCTGACCGAGGCGATGACGGCGGGGTCGATTTCCAGCTCGTTGTCCCGGTGCCAGCCCATGGCGTCTTGGCCATCGCGGTACAAATTGCACAGTACGGCATCGAATGGCGGACATTCCAATAGCTTGGCTAAGTGATTGTTGAGTGCCTTGAGTTCAACTGGGATCTGGGTGGCAGGCCAGTCGATGGAGCTGTACCGATAGGCCGGTCCGAACCACGCGGTGAGACGCGGCTCATCATAGGTCTTGCCATAGACGGTGATGCGGTTTTGCTGCCACGGGATGCGCTCCACCCATTCGTCCAGTGACTCCGCGGCAAGCAGTCCGGGCCACTGACGGCAACGCGCGGCCCCTGAAGAAAGGACGGTCAAGCCGTCCACGTCAGGGCCGTGTAGGTGAGGTAAGTGATGAGGAACAGGGCGCCTTGCCACCGACCGAGCCTCGGCATTTTCATTCCGCCCAAGAGCGCGAGGGGAATCAAAGCGGCGGCCGTACCCAGCACCCACCAGACATCCCAGGTCAGGACTTCAGGGCCCATGGGCAGTGGCGTGATGGTTGCGGTGGTGCCCAAGACGAGCAGCAGGTTGAACAGGTTGCTGCCGACCACATTGCCGACGGCGAGGTCGGCCTGTCCCCGCAGGGCTGCGATGCCCGAGGCCACCAATTCGGGTACGCTTGTGCCAAAGGCGACGATGGTCAAGCCCACCACGCGGTCGCTGACCCCGGCTTGCAAGGCCACCCGGCGGGCGCCGTCCACAAAGCACTCCGCCCCGAGGTAGAGTCCCCCGACGCCTACGGCGAGGGCACCGAGCAGAAAGAGCGCGGAGCGCCCGGCCCATTTTCCGGCTTCCTGGAGGCTCTCCACCTCTTCTCCGTCTTGAGCGTCTTGGGCGCCTTGGCGCTGGGAACGCCAGTAGAGGTTGGCCAGGAAAGCCGCCATGAGGGCGAGTCCGACCATGCCTTCTGTCCGGCTGATGGCCAGGTCCGATGCAGCGAAGAGGAAGAGGACGCTGACGCCGAGCATCATCGGGATGTCCAGGCGCAGTGCCATGCGGTCGACGGCCAAGGGGCACACCAGTGCGGTGAGGCCGAGGATGAGGGCGAGGTTGGCGATGTTGGAGCCGAGGACGTTGCCCACAGCCAATCCCGGAGTGCCAGCCAGAGCCGCTTCCACAGAGGCGAATAGCTCCGGGGCGGACGTGCCCATGCTTACGACGGTGAGGCCGATGATGAGCGGTGGAATGTCCGCCTTCAGCGCCAGCGCAGCCGCCCCGCGTACGAGCAGCTCACCGCCCCCTACGAGGAACACGAGGCCTACGATGAGCGCCAACAAGGCCGGGATGTTAGTGAGGAACTCCATTCAAGCGTCGGGCTTGTTGTCAGCTGTATCCTTGGCAACCGACCCGTTCCCGTCAATATCTCCTTCCGGCGGCATGCCATCGGCTGGGGTGCCGGTGGAGGAGCGGGGGGTACCTGCCGGGGCCTTCATCGCGTCCTCGAAGCCCTTGGTGGCGGCGCCAACGGGATCTCGGAAGGCGGCCGTGCCCTTGCGCAGGTCGTCCGTTCCGCTGAGGATTTCGCGTTGGATGTCCTGCTGGGCGTCGCGCACTTGGCGCATGAACTTACCCATGGATTGCGCCATAGAAGGCAACCCCTTCGTCCCGAAGAGGAGCAGGTAAATGAGGAGGATAAAGACGATTTCCGTCGTGCCCATTGCGCGTCAAAGGTAGCCGCGTCGAAGGGGACTTACGGTGGGTGGGGGATGGACCCTGAAAGGCAGCAAAAAGCCCCGCTGTTCAGCGGGGCTTTTTGCTTCAGATTTCGTCCGGAGGACGAAATCCAAAACCAGACCGGTCGGCCTCCGGCCTCCAAAGTTTCAAAGTGTCAACCCTCCTTCGCTTCGCTCAATCGGCATCCCTGAGACACCGCGCAGAAAAGC
>JAKMCW010000059.1 GCA_022428205.1 Flavobacteriales bacterium | reverse complement strand
TCGGCACAACGCATGACATCATCCTTGTAAGCCGGGTCGGCGCTGATGGAAGGAATGCGGAGCAAGTCGAAGAGCTCGTCGAGAAAACGGTCCTTGTTGCCGTTGAGGAAATCCTGTGCAGTCATGCCTGCAAGTTCGCATCTGACAGGCTATTGGTCAATGAAACCGCAAAAAGAAGCAGGGGCGACACCTGGTGAGGTACCGCCCCTGCCAGAGGGAGCATCAAGTAGACCAAGGAACACTGAGGCTGCAGCAATTCAGCCTTGTGAAGCGAAGAGCACTTCGCCCAAAGCGTTGGTGAATTGTACCCGAATGAGGCGGGCACCGTACGGCAAGGAGGACACGAACCGCACGTAGCCATCGACAGCCGCCTGCATGGTGCGGTAGTCACGTGAAATGCGGCGGGTACTGCCGTCGGTCAGGCGCACCATGGCCTCCATGGTGATGGTACCCTCTGCCACGTCCGTCATGGTTTGGAGGTTATCGTTGACCTGGACTTGTTGGACTTCAGGAGACATGGCCGCGCTGGCATTCAAGGTGACGAAAGCGAAAACTGCGGCGAGGAGGGAGGAAACTTTGTAATTCATGAGAATGGGATTTTGAAGGGTAAATGAGGGGTTGAAGTGGGGTTGAATCAGCCTTGGCTGCTGAAGAGGGTGTTGCCGGCGTCATCACGGAAGACGACAGAAATGATTTGGGAGCCGTGTGGCAGTGTGGAGATGAATTGGTGGTAAGCGACCAGTGCGCCGGACATGCTCGTGAAGTGTCCCTTCTTCATCTGGCGGGATCCATCAGGCAGCCCTGCGATGATCCGCATGCTCACCCGTCCGGCTTCCATGGTGAGTTCGACACGGTCAGCAGTGTTCATTTCGGCTTCGGGGGCAGCCGTCTGAACTGGAGCGGAAGCCATCGCGGCGGTGGAAGCGAGGGCGAGGGCAGCGGCAAAAACAGAGGAGAAAATCTTGTTCATGGTATTGGGGTTTTGTGGGTTGTTGTTGTTCGTTGACAGAGCAAACATGACCGCACTCAAGGCCTGTTGAATTGACGTCTCCCCCTGCTGATAAATGACTTTCGTCACTTTGCACCGCTGGCACCAAATGGGCGAGCTCCGCGGTATCTTGCGCCGCGCGCGTTTGGCTAATGACCTCTCCGAACTCCACTCCGAATCCCGCTGTGCCATCAGCGACCTCTGCCCACGGCGGACCGCTCCGGTTTGACGATACCCGGACTGCATTTGCGCACAGGTCTACCCGCGACCTGCGCCGGGCGCGCTGGATGTTTGGTCTCATAGGATCCCCTCATTTGGTGCGATTGGGCGCCACAGCCGTGCGCCTGGCATTGACACTGCGGCTGCCCCTTGCTTGGGCATTGCGTCCTGTTTTTGACTACTTCTGTGGCGGCGAAGACATCGATGAAAGCCTGCACACTGCGGGCTCACTGTCCGCCTACGGCGTCAAGACCATCCTCGATTACAGCGCCGAAGGGCAGACGGGTGAAGCGGCGTTGGATGCCTCGGAACGCCAGATCATGGCCGCCATCATTGCGGCTGAGGACAACCCCCAGTTTGCCTTTGCCGTCTTCAAGGTGAGCGCGCTCTCGGACAATGCACTCTTAGAAAAGGTCAGCGCAGAGGCCGAGCTCGGACCCGCTGAATCCGACGCCTGGCTGCGCGTGGAAAGGCGCGTCGCACGCCTTTGCCAAGCCGCCGCCGACCGCGGGGTGCCCATCATGATCGACGCCGAAGAGAGTTGGCTTCAAGGCGCCATCGACCGGCTCGCAGAAACCATGATGCGACAACACAACACGGGGGCATGCCGCGTGTATACGACGGCCCAGTTGTACCGTCACGACCGGCTCTCTTATGTCCGCAACCTCTCTGAAGCCGCCCGCCAAGAAGGGTGGGTCGCCGGTGTCAAGCTCGTGCGGGGCGCTTACATGGAAAAAGAACGCGAACGGGCTGCTGCAGAAAACAGGCCCTCCCCGATTCAACCCGACAAAGCCTCCACCGACCGGGACTTCGACGCCGCATTGGACCATGCATTGGACCACATTGACCATTTGAACATCGTCTGCGGGTCTCACAATGAAGACAGCACGCTGCGCCTCGCCGACAAGATGCGCGCCAAAGGCCTATCTGTCAGTGATCAACGCGTCGCTTTTGCCCAACTGCTCGGCATGAGCGACAACCTCAGCTTCAACCTCGCCGCCAGTGGTTTCCGCACGGCGAAGTATGTGCCCTATGGTCCCTTGCGCGAGGCCATCCCCTACCTCATCCGGCGCGCCGAGGAGAACACCTCGGTAAGCGGACAGACTTCCAGGGAACTGGAGCTTATCCGGAAGGAACTCAAACGCCGAAAGTCAGCCTAAGCGGCTTCTCAAGGACAGTTGCACCCGTCCGGAACAACTGCCAGCTCCAATGCGCGCACCACAGTGGTTGAATCGGTCACCACGAATTGCGCCGCGCGTTCTTCCCCGGCAATCCGGTAGTACTTGCCTGTACCTTCTTCGTTGCGGACATCGCTTTCGCTGTAGCGGATGTCGCCATTTTCCAGCAAAGTCCTCAAATCGGCCATGGTCACCGCATCACATTGCATCAGGCAACGGGTGCGTTCATCTCCCATCAAACCCGCATCTCCGAGGAACTTCCGCACCTGTGGGTTGGGCATCCATTGGTTGCAGGAACGGCTGCCAAAGAAGAAGAAGGCCAGCATGGTGCCGATCGCAATCCCGATCATGAAGCGCCACAAGCGTTGGGTAAACGTCATGGTGCAAAGATGGGCGTTGTGCCATCGTAACTTTCACCCATGCTGAAGACTGAAGGGCTTCGATACCAATACGCCGGTGCAGATACAGGATTGACGTTCCCGGACCTCCACTTGAATAAGGGGGATGAACTCCTCTTGCTCGGCGCATCCGGCACAGGCAAGACCACCCTGCTCCACCTTGTGGCAGGAATGCGGACTCCCACTGCCGGCAGCGTCACCTTGGCCGGAGCGCCTTTCAGCGCCTTGAACACCGCCCAACGCGACCAGACCCGTGGAAAGCACATGGGCATCGTGTTTCAGACCGCCCACTTCGTGCGCAGCCTCACTGTGGGCGAAAACCTTGCCTTGGCCCGGTCACTGGCCGGCTGTGCGCCAGATGCTGAGGTCATCAAAGGGCTGCTCCAGGACCTCGGCCTTGGACACAAGCTGAATGCCCGGGTAGACGCCCTCTCGGTGGGCGAACAGCAACGCGTTTCTATCGCCCGCGCGGTCGTTCACGGACCCGGCCTCATCCTTGCAGATGAGCCGACCAGCGCATTGGATGACGCCAATACAGATGCCGTCCTCACCCTGCTGCGCAACCAAGCCAAGCGCACAGGTGCTGCACTGCTCGTGGTCACCCACGACCAACGCCTCAAAGACCGCATGTCCCAGCACGTCGAATTGAATCCTACCTCATGAAGGCCGCCCGACTCGCCCGACGCAACGTCCTGCACCGCCCCCTTGAAACCGGACTCAGCGTCCTCTTGCTCGCCTTTGGGGTAGGCATCATCAGCCTTATGCTGCTGATGCAGCGCAGCCTGACGGAAGATCTGGACCGCAACATCAAGGACATCGACCTCGTCCTCGGCGCCAAAGGCAGCCCACTGCAACTCATCCTCGCCAACGTCTATCACGTCGATGTCCCCACCGGGAACATCCCACTCGCCGACGCGCGCAAAATCATGCGCCATCCGTACATCGAGGAAGCCATCCCACTGGCCTACGGCGACAACTACGAGCTCTTCCGCATCGTGGGCACCGAACCCTCCTATCCTGCCCACTACAACGCGGAAATCGCCGAAGGCAAAATGTTCGAAGCGGCGTTCGAAGTGGTCATCGGTCAAGAAGTGGCCACCGCTACAGGCCTCACCATCGGGGACACCTTTTACAGTGCCCACGGTTTGACCGACGGAACCGACGTGCACCGGGACAAGGCCTACACCGTTGTGGGCACTTTTGACCGCACGGGGGCCGTCATCGACCAGCTCATCCTGACGCCGATTGCTTCTGTGTGGGGCGTGCACGAAGATGTAGAGGACGCCGACGAAGAAATCACCGCGGTGTTGCTCAAGAAGAAGAACCCCTTGGCGATCCTGACCCTTCCCAACCTTTTGCGCGACACCCCCATGCAGGTGGCCCTGCCTGCCATCGAAATGAACCGCCTCACCCAACAGTTCGGCATCGGCTTGCAAACCCTGCGCGCCGTGGCCCTGCTCATCATGGGGCTGTCCTTCATCAGCGTCTTCATCGCCCTTTTTGCTTCGCTGCGCGACCGGCGCTATGAGCTCGCCCTGCTCAGGACCATGGGCGCTCCGCCGCGCCGGCTCTTCGCCTTGGTGTTGTTTGAAGGACTCTGGATGACCGTTGCTGGCATTGCCGCAGGACTGCTCCTGAGCCGTCTTGGGGTGATGGCCTTGGGTGAAGTACTCCAAGACCGCTTCCACTATGAAGTGACGCAGCTGATGCCCGTGTCAGGTGAATTTGTCCTCGCAGCTGCGGCCCTCTTGGTCGGCGCTGTCGCCGCAGGCATCCCCGCCCGCTCCGCATTGCGCATCGACATTTCAAATACGTTGGGTCAAGGACGGTAAAAACAGCGCCCAGGTCTTCTTAATTTCACCACATGCAGCGCAACCTCCAACCCTTCCTGTACGCCGCAATGGCCTTCATCGCCATTGCCGCGATGGACCTCAGCTCATATTGCCACCCCGACGCGGATGCTCCAGACATGGTCATGCTCGCTACCGCTCGAGCAGCAACGCCTGCGCCTTCCGAGACGCCGGTGATCGCACCACAGCCCCCCGCCAATTACCGCGAATTGACTTGGGCAGAACTCGCGGATGTCGACTTTAAGGATGTGTACCTCGAAGAGCTGGACAGTTACTATTGGAAGCCTGTATTTGGCCCAGAAGTGATGGCTTCGGAAAGTGAAGACGTCTACATCACAGGGTACGTTATTCCAGTAGACCTGGACGAGGACTTCTACGTCCTTTCGCGCTACCCCTTTGCGAACTGCTTCTTCTGTGGTGGTGCAGGGCCAGAAAGCGTTGTAGACCTTCGGTTTGCCGACAGCGACCACCGCACCTACCAGACCGACGAAAGGCTCACCTTTCACGGCAACCTCCGGCTCAATGCCGATGATGTCTACCAGATGAACTACATCCTGGAAGGCGCCGAAGAACACCCACTCTGAGCCTCTGTTTGGCCCATAAAAAAGCCCGATTGGGAGACCAACCGGGCATGTGAAACTTCAGTGAATGCGTCTCAGACAGCCAATCGCGCCGAAAAGGACGCATTGATGATGTCTGCATAACGCTGGCCGAACTGCTCGTGGCACCAGAGCCGCAAACGCTGGACATCCGACAGCTCCAATCTCTTGATGCTTTTGGCCAATTCCTTGGCGAACAGATGACGATCGAAGCTGACCTTGGATAGGATGCGCTGGCAGTATTCCAACATTTTCATAGGCGGTAAATCACGTTTGTCAATCGTAAGGTGCAGACAAGATATCCGCTTTCCCTGCTCCACACAAACGAAAGGAACCGCCGAAATCGTATCACAGTCCATTCCTACGGCTGCGTAAGGTTTATTTTTGTGTCCGTGTCCAAGCAAAGCCTCCATAACAAATGGGACAAGGAGACCCTGCTCAAGCAGCTTGAGCAAGACGGTCGTCCCAGGACCACGTTGAGCCTTTACCGCTACGCTCAGGTCGCCAACCCTGCCTTTCTACGGGACCACCTCTTCTCTGTCTGGAGTGCCATCGGTCTACTCGGCCGGATTTACGTCAGTGGCGAGGGCATCAATGCCCAGCTGAGCCTGCCCACGGAAGCCATGCCCGACTTCAAGCGCAGCCTCGAAGACATCGACTGGCTGCGTGGAACACGCCTGAACATCGCCATCGAAGGAGACGACAAGAGCTTCCTGAAGTTGATCATCAAAGTCAGGGACAAGATTGTCGCCGACGGCCTCGACGACGACGGCTTTGATGTGACCGATTGCGGGAAACATGTCAACGCCGAGGAATTCAACGCCTTGGCCAGCCAATCGGACACCATCGTGGTCGACATGCGCAACCACTACGAGAGCGAAGTCGGCCATTTCAAAGGTGCTGTCTTGCCCGCTGCGGAGACCTTTCGCGACGAAATCCAAGAGGTAGAGTCTCTGCTTCAGGACAAGAAAGACGAAAACATCGTGCTCTATTGCACAGGCGGCATTCGGTGCGAAAAAGCCAGCGCCTACCTCAAGCACAAAGGGTTTCCCAACGTGCACCAATTGGAAGGGGGCATCATCGAATACGCCCGACAGGTCGAGCAAAGCGGCCTGGAGAACCGGTTCCGCGGCGTGAACTTCGTCTTTGACGAACGCATGGCCGAGCGCATTTCTGATGACGTGGTTGCAGAGTGCCACCATTGCGGCACCGCTTGCGACACCATCACCAACTGTGCAAATGCGGCCTGCAACGTGCTCATGGTCCAGTGCCCTTCCTGTGCTGAAGCAATGAACCATACCTGCGGCAATGAATGCCAAACATTCATGGGCCTATCGGAGGAAGAGCAAAAAGCCAGCCGGGCCGGAACGCGACCTGAGCGCCGGACTTTGCGTCAACCATCCAAAGCGCGGGTCGCCAGCCGGGACTGATTACCCCTCATTTCCACGCTGGGCATCGAGAAACGCAATGTTGCGTTTGAGTCCCGCATAGCCTGTCCGTTGCACAGGGCTCTTCTTGAAGAGCGTATCAAAAGTCTCTTCCTGGAGGTCCACCCAATCCTTGCGTGTCATGCGCAGAAGCTCAGGCTTCGGCGCAAACGCCGGCTCGTTGTGTGGGGTAGCGTGCCGGTTCCAAGGGCACACCTCCTGACAGATATCGCACCCAAACATCCAATTCTCAAACTGGCCCGCCATGGGCTCCGGCAATGCGTCCCGCAACTCAATGGTGAAGTAGCTGATACACTTGCTCCCATCCAACACCTGCGGACGGATGATGGCCCCTGTCGGGCATGCATCGATGCAACGGGTGCAGGTCCCGCAGTGGTCGGTCACAGCACCATCCGCAGGCAACTCCAAATCCACCAGCAGCTCGCCGAGAAAAAAATGACTGCCCCCCGCCTTGTTGAGCATCAGACCGTGCTTGCCGATCCAACCCAAACCTGATCGGGCCGCCCAAGCCCGCTCCATGATCGGTGCAGAATCCACAAAAGCGCGGCCTTCAATGCTGCCCCAATCCCGGCGCATCCATTTGAGCAATTCCTTGAGCTTCCACTTCACCACGTGGTGGTAATCCTCACCAAAGGCATACGATGAAATGCGCGGCGCCTCAGGGTCCTCCTGGCGCTCCTCTGAGTAATGGTTGTACAGCAGGCTGATCACCGTTTTGGTGCCGGGCACCAGCAACGAGGGGTCCAATCGTTTGTCAAAGTTCCGCTCGAGGTAGCCCATATGCCCGTGTCTGCCCTCCGAAAGCCACTGCTCCAACCGCTGTTCCTCCGATTCAAGGCGCTCGGCCTTGGAGAAACCAACAGCCGTGAATCCCAATTCAGCTGCCCACAGGCGAATCTGATCTGCACGCTCTTCCCCAATGTGCCGCGTCCGCCCCATGCCGTTTAGCCAGCATCAAACAAACCGCCGCCAGCACTGGGCACCCTGCCGAGGTGGCGGTACGCTGTTTCCGTCGCCTGACGGCCCCGTGGCGTCCGGATTAAGAAGCCCTGCTGGATCAAAAATGGCTCGTAGACCTCTTCAAGGGTGCCCGCGTTTTCCCCCACTGCTGTCGCAATGGTGGTGATGCCCACCGGACCTCCTTTGAATTTGTCGATGAGGGTCCCCAAAATGCGGTTGTCCATTTCATCCAGGCCCTTGCGGTCCACGTTCAGCGCGTCCAACGCGTAACGGGTAATGCCCGGCTCAATGGTGCCGTCCCCCTTAATTTCAGCAAAATCACGCACCCGCCGCAACAAAGCGTTGGCGATCCTCGGTGTGCCACGGCTTCGGCCGGCGATCTCAAATGCCGCCTCGTGGTCAATCGGTATGCCCAGCAGGCCCGCACTCCGCTGTACGATTCCCGTCAGCGTTTCTGCATCGTAATAATGCAGCCTCAAGTTGATCCCGAAACGCGCCCGCAACGGTGCCGTGAGCAAGCCACTCCGGGTGGTCGCACCCACCAATGTGAAAGGATGCAGGTCAATCTGAACTGTCCGCGCATTGGGCCCCGTATCGATAACCAAATCAATGCGGTAATCTTCCATCGCACTATAGAGGTACTCCTCCACAATGGGACTCAACCGGTGAATCTCGTCAATGAACAGCACGTCCCGTGGCTCCAGCCCCGTCAACAGGCCCGCCAAATCTCCTGGCTTATCCAATACAGGCCCACTGGTCGTCTTGATAGACACCCCCAACTCTGCAGCAACGATGTTGGCCAAGGTCGTTTTCCCGAGGCCCGGAGGTCCATGAAAAAGCACGTGATCCATGGACTCGCCGCGCCTCGATGCCGCCTGGACAAACACTTCCAAGTTGTCTAGGGCCTCACGCTGCCCGGCAAATTCCTTGAAGCCAGAGGGCCGGAGCACACGCTCTACCTCTCCGTCACTGTGGCCTTCCGCCGCACCCCGTAAATCGAAGTCCTCCATAACAGCAAGTTCGGTTGTCCCTGTGAAATCCCCTCGCCCCTCAGGCATCCCCTTGTACACAAAACGGGCCCTCCCCGGTGGGAAAGGCCCGTTTTGGTCGAAGGACTGCTTGAATCAGTGCGCCTCCTCACCGTCACCAAGGGGGACGGTCTGTGGCACGAAGTCGTCCTCAAACGCAGGATTGCTGTAATCGTAAGCCCAACGGTGCACCTCGGGGAGGGCGCCAGGCCAGTTTCCGTGGACATGCTCCACAGGAGTGGTCCACTCCAGCGTATTGGACGCCCATGGGTTCTCCGTAGCGCTCTGACCGCGGAAGATGCTGTAGAAGAAGTTGAACAAGAACAACAACTGAGACGCAGCACCCACAATCGCAAACACTGAAATCACGGGGTTCAAGTCAGCCGTCGTGTTCAAGAATTCAAAAGCACTGTACTCGTAGTAACGACGCGGTGCGCCCGCCATGCCCACAAAGTGCATGGGGAAGAATACGCCATAGCCGCACACGAGGGTGAGCCAGAAGTGGGCAAAACCAAGCTTCGAATTCATCATGCGGCCGAACATCTTGGGGAACCAGTGATAGACTCCCGCCAGCATACCGAAGATGGCCGACATGCCCATCACGATGTGGAAGTGCGCCACCACGAAGTAGGTGTCGTGCACAGAAACGTCCAAGGCGGAGTCCGCCAAAATAATGCCCGTCACCCCTCCGGTCACAAACGTGCTCACCAATCCGATGGAGAACAACATCGCTGGCGTAAACCGCAGGTTGCCCTGCCACAACGTTGTGATGTAGTTAAACGCCTTTACAGCAGAGGGGATGGCAATCAACAACGTGGTAAAGACGAAGACTGAGCCGATGAATGGGTTCATGCCCGTGACAAACATGTGGTGGCCCCACACGATGAAACTCAAGAAGCCAATCGCGAGGATTGAACCAATCATCGCACGGTATCCGAAAATCGGCTTGCGTGCATTGGTCGCAATCACCTCTGAGCTGATGCCCAAGGCAGGCAACAATACGATGTACACCTCAGGGTGGCCCAAGAACCAGAACAGGTGCTGGTACAGGATGGGAGAACCACCTGTCACATCCAACGCCTCACCTCCAATGAAGATGTCGCTGAGGTAGAAAGCCGTACCCATCGAACGGTCCATGAGCAGCAAAACCACCGCAGAAACCAATACTGGGAAGCTCAATACACCGAGAATCGCTGTGGTCAAAAAAGCCCAAATGGTCAACGGAAGGCGCAGCATCTTCATGCCTTTGGTGCGCAGGTTGATCACGGTCACGATGTAGTTCAATCCACCGAGCAGTGAACTGACCACGAACAGCACCATGGAAATCAACCACAGCGTCATGCCCGTCCCAGATCCTGGCATCGCTTGCGGCAATGCACTCAAAGGAGGATATACCGTCCAACCGCCTGAAGCCGCACCCCCTTCTACAAAGAGCGAGAAAATCATGATCAGGCTGGACAACAAGAAGAACCAGTAGCTCAACATGTTCAGGAAGCCCGAAGCCATGTCGCGCGCACCAATCTGTAGTGGGATCAACAGGTTGGAAAACGTGCCACTCAAACCACCGGTCAACACAAAGAAGACCATGATGGTACCGTGAATGGTCACCAGCGCCAGATATGCATTGCGGTCAAGGACTCCACCTGGAGCCCACTTGCCTAAGAAAGTCTCCAATACACTGAAGGGTTGGCCAGGCCATCCCAACTGCAAACGGAAAAAGATGGAGAGGGCCACAGCAATAATCCCCATGAAGACAGCCGTAACAAGGAACTGCTTCGAGATCATCTTGTGATCCTGGCTGAAAACGTACTTGGAGATGAAGCTCTCCTTGTGGTGTGCGTGTGCTCCCATAATTTCTTATTTGACGGGGTTCAGTGGATCATCGCCATTTCGCCGCTCTCGATGTCAACATCGGCGGAAGGCGCGGGTTCGTTTTCTGGCGCGGACGGCATCACCTCGTCCACGAGGAAGGCATCCTGCTGCTCAAGCCAAGCATCGTACTCTTCACGGGACTCGATGATGACGTCCATCTTCATGTTGAAGTGGGCCGCACCACAGACCTTGTTGCAAAGGAGCACATAGTTGAAATCAGGGTCGTCCAAAATGGTCCGCATGCTGTCCGTTGTGATGGTCGGCGTCATCTTGAAGCGGGTTGGAACACCTGGCACCGTGTTCATCTGAGCACGGAAGTGCGGCATGAACGCAGAGTGGATGACATCGCGGCTGCGGAAAACAAATTCTACCTCCTCACCCACCGGCAAGTGGAATTCGCCCTTGACCACCTGGTCATCTCGGCCTGAGTCAAAGCTGTTCAAGCCATCCTCAAAGGTGTAGCTCTTCAGCTCTGAAATGCGCTGACGGTGCCGCATGAGGCGCTTCAGCTTGTCTTGCTTTGCCTCAATTTGCGCGTCGGTCAGGATGAGCAGCTGATCAGCATTGTGCTCAATCACATGGTCAATCTCTGCAATGCGCGCCAGCGCCACAGCGTGCCAATCATGACCATCATCTCCATGGTCAGCATGGTCGTCATGTCCGTGGTCGGCGTGATCGTCGTGTCCATGGTCGGCGTGGTCGCCGTGGTCAGCGTGATCGTCTTGTCCGTGGTCGCCGTGGTCGGCGTGATCGTCATGTCCATGGTCGCCGTGGTCAGCATGACCGTGGTCGTCTGACACCATGCTGGCTTCAAGCCGGCCGCGCTCAGCCAACAACAAGCCTTTCTCCATGGCGAGGTCACCCTCGATTTTGCTGATCTGCTTTTCGATGTCAGCCAGCGCATCCTCCACCCCTTCGGAAGTAATGATGCCCAGCGGATTCAATGGCGTGATCAAGTTGTAGTTGGACTGTCCAAATTCACCGTCGTTGCCCGGGTAACGCGCCGTCCAATCGAACTGTTTGGAGTAGAGCTCCACCTTCAACGCTTCAGCAGAAGCGTCGCCTGTCATGACATTCCAGGTTTGAAGACCATAAATGATGATCACCGCCAACACGATAGAAGGGATCACCGTCCAAATCAACTCCAAACGGTTGTCGTGCGGGAAGAAGGTCGCCCTTCTGTCCTTGTCGTAAGCGTACTTCCAGGCAAAAGCAAAGAGCAAGAAGTTCACCAAGAAGAACACCGCTGTGATGATCCAGATGTTGAAGCTCATCAGCCAATCCAATTGCACTCCATGTTCGGAGGCCGCAGGTGGGGCATAATCCCCGTAGGCGATGTACAAATAGATGACCGACGCAAAGAAGACCACCATGAAGACCAACCACAGGTTGGCATTCAAACGGGTGTCCGCGTGAGAAATGTCCTCTTCACGACGCCCTGAAAGACGCGAAGACAGTTCGTAGACTTTCGCCAGTTGCCCAATGGCAACGATTCCGACGATAACAACGAGGAGGATAAGCAGCTGCATGATGCCTCAGTGATGGGTCAATAGTGAAGGGCTTTCGATTCTTCGAGATATGGATGGTTCACCGCAATCAACGGAGCTGAGGCCAACCTCCGCAACGTGACATGAATGAACAAACCAAGGAACCCGAGGAAACTTCCCCATTCAAAGAAACCGAAATGCGCGTGGTCGTGCAGGGTTCCGGGTACGACGAGCAAATACACGTCCGTATAGTGTCCACAAAAAATGAGAAACGACACGGGGATCAGGAATTTCGGGTTCCGCTTGGCATCCCGTGCCACCAACACATAGAATGGGATGGCGAAATTCACGAAGAACATACCGATGAAGGGCACCTTGTAGTTCGTGAACATCCGGGCGATGTAGTAGGTCACCTCCTCCGGAATATTGGAGTACCAGATGAGCATGAACTGGGAGAACCAGAGATAGCTCCAGAGCATTGAAATGGCGAAGACCCACTTGGCCATGTCGTGCATGTGGCTCTCGTTGACCTCTGGGAAGTACCCTTTGCCACGCAGCCAGGTCAATGTGACCGTCGCGAAAATCAACATGCTCACCCACATTCCGCTGAAGATGTACCATCCAAAGAGGGTAGAGAACCAGTGCGTGTCAATGGACATGATCCAGTCCCAGGAGAGGGTAGAGCTGAAGACCGCAAAGAACACGAGGAACAGGGCGCCGCGGCGGTACATTTTGAAGTGCAAGTCGGTGCCGCCTATCTCATCCTCTGCCAAGCTCCACTTGCGGAACAAACGGGCAAAAATCAAGAACGTCGCAATGTAGACCAGCGTCCTCACCCAGAAGAAGCTACCGTTGAGGTAGGCACTCTTGTTGGCGATGATGTGGTCGAAATTGGGGTTGGCCACTGCGCCTTCCACCATATCATGGCTGTAGCTACCATCGGGGAGGAGATACTCATAATAGAGCGTGTGGTCCATCCAGTGGTACAGGTGGTGCAAATGGAACTGACCTGCCAGCAGCACCAACAAGATCATCGCTGCACCGTAGGGCAAGAAGCCGTAAATCGCCTCAAACAGGCGCTTCAACACCGCACTCCAACCACTTTCCGTGGCGTATTGCAAGGCGTAGAAAAACAGCGCGCCCAAGGCGAGCGAGAAAAAGAAGAAGCCGTTGACCAACATGTTGGCCCAGAAACGCTGGTGCCCATGGCTGTCATCGGTGAGGAAACCGGAAACCAAGGCCACCAATCCGACCCCCATCAAAATGTAGGTCAGGGTCTTGGCACGGCCCTCAAAACGGAAGTTCATCGTATCCATGATGCTCAGTATGCTGCGTTGTCCGCCATGCCCATGCCCGCAGGAGCGGCAGGAGCAGCGACAGGTTCGTCCTCATTATCGGGGGTCTCTGACGGAGCGACCGGCATGCCATTCTCATCGAATTCCGGCATTTCACCACCCTGTTGGAGCACCTTGATGTATTCAATCACCTCCCAGCGCTGGCGCTGACTCAACTGACTGGCATGAGAGCCCATCAGGCCTTTGCCCCAGGTCAGCGTATGGTACATCTTGCCCTCCGGCAAGTCCTTGAGCTTATCCACGTAGCTGGGGATGCCTGCGATGTGGCCGTTGCGGCTCAACGCACCGTCTCCCTTCCCTTCGACACCATGGCATTGGGTGCACATGGCCTCATAGACAAGCTGACCGGCTTCGATGTTGGCCTTGTTGGTCAACAATGGACTGGTCAATTCCAAGCCAGCACGCTCATAGTCCTCAGGCGTCTGAGCATAGGCGTAAGGCAAAGCAAAGGCCAACTGATCTTCTCCTCGAAAGGGAATCGTACCGGGAACGGGCTTGCGGCTCGATGGCGTGTTGCGCTGCGCGCGGGCCACTTCCTCGCCCACCTCATAAGGCTCCTGGCCATAGTCCACATAAGCCTCTACGGCAGGACTGCGGTACATGTCAGGCATGTACTCCAATCCAGGACTGTTCGGGTCGGTCACACAGGCCGTCAGCCAGACGGCGGCGAAGGTGGCCAACAGGGTATGTTGTGCGGTCTTCATGCGGTGTACTCCTTGATGCTGAGCTCCAGCAGTTCGGTTTCATTCACAGCCGCTTCCAAAGCCGCTGCATCCATTTCGTTCTCCTCTGTGAGGATTTCCATCACAAACTTGTCGTCTGTCGTACGTGGGTCCGGATTGGACGCTGGCATGCCGGGCAACGTGCCGTTGCGCAGGAGGTAGGTCAGCGCCATGCCATGGGCACCGCACAACACACTGAACTCAAACGTCACCGGCACAAAGGCGGGCAAGTTCTCAATCAAGCTGAAACTCGGCTTACCACCAATGTTCATGGGCCAGTCTTGGATCATGAAGTACCACATTCCGAACAGCGCAAGGCACGTTCCGGTGGAGGCGTACATGAAAGAAGCGATGGCGAGCCGTGTGCGCTTGACCCCGATAATGGGATCGATGCCGTGCACCGGAAAGGGGCTGTAGACATCCTTAACCCGGATGCCCTTGGCGACGAGTTGCTTGGCCGCTTCCAGCAGCTTGCCGTCGTCGTCGTACATGACGTGGAGGACCTTCTTGGATTCCATGTTGTCGTCTTAGTGGTTGGACTTGCCGTTGGATTGGATGCGCTTGTGCTCCTCTCCGCTTGACTTCAGGATGGTCTTCAATTCGTTCAAGGCCAACACGGGGAAGACCCGTGCAAACAGCAAGAACAAGGTGAAGAAGATGCCGAGGGTACCGATGAAGATGCCCACGTCGATGTTGGTCGCGTGGAACTCACCCCAAGAGGAGGGGTCAAAGTCCCGGTGCAGTGAGGTCACGATGATCACGTAGCGCTCGAACCACATGCCGATATTGACGACAATGGACAGGGCAAACGTGGCCACCAAGCTGCGGCGAATCTTCTTGAACCAGAACAGCTGCGGCGAAATCACATTGCACGTCATCATGATCCAGTAGCTCATGCTATATGGACCGCTGAAACGGTTGATGAACGCGTAGCTCTCATACTCAACACCGCTGTACCAAGAGATGAACAGCTCCGTCAGGTAAGCCACACCCACGATGGATCCCGTCACGATGATGACGATGTTCATGTACTCCACGTGCTTGGTGTGGATGTAGTTCTCCAGGTTCATCGTCTTGCGCATGATGAGCAAAAGCGTCTGCACCATGGCAAATCCAGAAAAGACCGCTCCACTCACGAAGTATGGCGGGAAGATCGTGGTGTGCCAACCGGGAATCACCGAGGTCGCGAAGTCCATGGATACAATGGAGTGCACGGAGAATACCAACGGCGTGGCAATGCCCGCGAGCACCAAACTCACTTCTTCAAAGCGCGTCCAGTGCTTGGCCCTTCCGCTCCATCCAAAACTCAACAGTCCGTAAATCTTCTTTTGCAGCGGCTTGGTCATCCGGTCGCGAATGGTCGCGAAGTCCGGAATCAAACCGATGTACCAGAACACCAAGGACACCGAGAAATACGTCGAGATGGCAAACACGTCCCACAAGAGGGGAGAGTTGAAGTTCACCCACAGCGAACCGAACTGGTTGGGCAAAGGCAGCACCCAATAGCTCACCCAAATCCGTCCCATGTGGATACCTGGGAAGACCGCGGCCATGATGACCGCGAAAATGGTCATCGCCTCTGCGGAGCGGTTGATCGCCATCCTCCACTTCTGGCGGAAAAGCAACAACACCGCAGAAATCAAGGTTCCGGCGTGACCGATTCCGACCCACCACACGAAGTTGGTGATGTCCCAGGCCCAACCGACCGTCTTATTGAGACCCCACACACCGATACCTGTACCAATCAGGTAAAGAATGCAGCCCACACCATAAAAGGCGATGATGCTGGTGATGGTGATCATGATCTTCCATCCCATGGGCGCTTTGCCCTGGATGGGTCCAACGACATCGTCCGTGATGTCTTTGTAGCTCTTGTCCCCCAGGATCAGGGGTTCCCGAATGGCTGCTTCCTGCTGCATGATTTCAGGCCTTTGGGGTGTTACGGACCTTCGTCAAGTAGGCGACATTGGGCTGAATGCCCACCTCCTCCAAGGCGTGGTAAGTCCGGTTGTTGTCGTAAGTCGCGCGCACCTCACTGCTGTTGTCGTTGAGGTCGCCAAACGTGATGGCGTTGGTGGGACAAGCCTCGGCACAGGCCGTGATTGCGCTACCGTCCTCCAGCGGTGTACCCGCTTTCTTGGCCTCCAGCTTGGCGCCCTGCGTGCGCTGCACACAAAGGCTGCACTTCTCCATTACGCCACGGCTCCGGACCACAACGTCAGGGTTGAGTACCATCCGCTGGATGGCATCCTGAGCGGGGTTGAAGTTCTGGAACTTGTCGTATCCAGGGTAGTGGAACCAGTTGAATCGGCGCACCTTGAAGGGGCAGTTGTTCGCGCAGTAACGCGTTCCGATACAACGGTTGTAGGTCATCTGGTTGACGCCTTCGTTGGAGTGTGTTGTCGCCGCCACTGGGCACACCGTCTCACAAGGAGCGTGGTTGCAATGCTGGCACATCATCGGCATGTGGACAGTCTGGGGATTGGCCCCTGGCTCTTCCATCTTGCCGTAAGTAGAGATGACCCCAAGGCCTTCCTCCTCGCCGCGCTCCATGTCCCAATCAGAGGCATAGAAACGGTCAATACGCATCCAGTGCATATCGCGGTGGCGACGGACCTCGTCCTTGCCCACCACAGGCACGTTGTTTTCGATGTGGCAAGCCGTCACACAGGCGCTGCAACCGATGCAGCTCGTGAGGTCGATGGCCATGCCCCAGCGGTGCCCAACACCATCGACGGCGTGCTCATGCCAGAGGTCAAACTCACCAGCCGCCTTCTTGTCGAGGGCATTGATTTCTCCGTCACCATTGATGTCGTCGTGGACATTCAATCCGATGGTCTTGTTCCACGTGGCATCGCCTCGCTTCACATCCGCCTCTGCGAGGTAGCTGTCCAGCGTTGTTTCCTTCACCACAGAGTCACGGCCCATGTAGGTGTGCTGAATCTGGGTGCAGGCCAAGGGATATGTTCCGCCAGTGGCTTCGACACTCACGTCGTATGCCGCCCGGGTGGGCATGCCGTCCACCACAGGTGCCACAGCAAAGGCGTTCTTTCCGATGGGCACGAGATTGCCTTCAGCATCCGCGAGGTGGTCTCCCCCTTCGCCGACCTGATATGCAGCCTTTCCGATGGCTTCACTGCCTGCACCGCGGCCATAACCGAGGGCAATTCCCACCGTTCCAGGCGTCTGTCCTGGTTGTGGAAAAGCGGGCAATTCCAAGGTCTTGCCGTCCACCGTGACCTTGACCACAGAAGCGGGGTCTTCCTGCGCGATGTAGGTGTTCAGACCCATGTCCTCCATGTCCTTGCGGGCCATGGTCACGTAGTTGTCCCAAGTGGTCTTCGTGATGGGGTCAGGTGTCTCCTGCAACATGGGGTTGCCCGCCTGCTGTCCATCACCAATCGCCACTTTGCGATAAAGGTCGAGCTCAAAGCTGCCACCCTTGCGTGCCGCTACCGTGCGCAGAGCGCCGCCGAGAT
>JAKMCW010000012.1 GCA_022428205.1 Flavobacteriales bacterium | reverse complement strand
CCCATCAGTGCCAGCGACAACTGCAGCAGCAGCTTGACATACACCATCGTTTCCTATCAGTTGTCCGGCGGATGCCCCGGCACTTGGATGCGTGTTTGGACGGCTACTGACGATTGCGGTAACGCTTCATTGCCTACCGAGCAGTACGTGCAGTTGTACGACATCATCGCACCAACGCCTGTCATTTCATGTCCTGCTGCCTACACTGTGGACGCTGACGCATCCTGTGATGCTGACGTGACGCCTTCAGCTGCAGGTACAGCTACAGCAACCGCTACGGACAACTGTGACAGCGATGTCGACATCGTGATCACTTTTGAAGACGGTGAGTCCACCAGCCTCTGTGACGGTCAGTACAGCTTCACGCGTACTTGGACGGCCACGGCTACGGACGACTGCGACAATGTGGCAACGGACTCATGTGATCAGCTGATCACGGTTGAGGACAACACGGCGCCCATCATCGACCCTGCTTCTGCTGACAAGTTGGTGGAGTGTGACGGTGCTGGAAATACCCAGGACCTCGCCGACTGGCTCGCTGACAATGGTGGCGCTTCAGCGACCGACAACTGCAGCGAGATCACTTGGACGTACAGCGATGCGACCTTGAGCGACCTCTGTGCTGCTACGGGCTCTGTCACGGTGACCTTCACCGCTACGGACGACTGCGGCAACTTCAGCACGACGGACGCCACGTTCACGATCCAAGACACCACGGCTCCTGCCTTCTCCGGTGACTACGAAGTGAACATCTCTTGCGAGGAGTACAGCTGCGACGCTGACGCCCTCGAAGCGTTGGGCATCTTCAGCATTAGCGAAGATTGCGGTGATTACACCTTGAGCGCCAACTGCACTGCCTTCAGCGGCGGATGCGTGACCCCTATCGGTGCTTACCAGGTCGACTACACCGCCACCGATGAGTGCGGAAACTCCAGCAACTTCACGCAGATCGTCATCTTGAGCGATGAGGTGAAGCCTGTTCCTGCCATCACTTGCCCAGATGATGCTACACTCTCAGCTGACGAGAACTGCTCTGCAGACACAACGCCAGCCAACACGGGTACGGCTTCTGGAAGCGCTACAGACAACTGCGACAATGCTCCTGAAGTTGTTGTGACTTATCAGGACGGCGACATCACGAATGGTTGCGCAGGAAGCTACAGCTTCACGCGTACCTGGACGGCGACGGCGACGGACCACTGCAACAACTCAGAAAGCATCAGCTGTGACCAGTTGATCACGGTCAACGACGACACTGCGCCTGACGCTCCTGTCATCGCTGGACCTGCAAACGCTGAGGTGTTCCTCGATGCAGACTGCATGACCGATGCCAGCACCGGTGTGACCGGCGAGGCTACGGCGACTGCTGCAGACAACTGCGACACAGATCCGTCTATCGAGATCACGTTCGCTGATGGTGCACCAACCTACTCTTGCACGGGCGACGACACGGCGGAAGGAAGCTACTCCTTCATCCGTACGTGGACCGCTACGGCTACGGATGAGTGTGGCAACGAAGGTGCTTCCAGCACTTACGACCAGACCATCACGGTGACCGATGCGATTGATCCTAGCTTCGACGGCTCTGACAACGTATATAACATCGCATGCGATCTGTACGATGCCAACACCCTCTACGGTGTCATGGCTGACGACAACTGCGACAGCGATGTGGACATTGCCATCCTCAGCAACAATGAGGTCAGCGGCAGCTGCGCCGGTTCCTTCCTGCGCACTTACGAGGCTACGGACGACTGCGGTAACAGCAGCCAGTTCCAGCAGACCATCAACTTGTTGGATGATGTCGCTCCTGTGGTTTCCATCACTTGCCCCGATGCAGCAGACTTGACAGCTGATGCCTCATGCATGGCTGATACCACGGTGGCTACGCTTGGCAACGCCACTTACGAAGCTGAGGACAACTGCGATGGTGATTTGACCATCACTTTGACCCACAGCGACGAGGTGACTCAGGGTTGCACAGGCAGCTACACGGTGATCCGTACGTTCACGGTCACCGCAGTAGACCACTGTGACAACCAGAGCAGCGCTTCTTGCACGCAAGCGATTTCCGTGAGCGACGAGACCGCACCCAGCATCGACATGGCTGCGGCCAACCAGACGGTGGAGTGCGACGGTCTGGGCAATGTCGCCGAGTACCTCTTGTGGCTGAACAGCCAAGGTGGTGCGATGGCCAGCGACAACTGCAGCAATGTGGAGTGGAGCCATGAGACCCTGGAAACAGGCGACGCTTGCGGCGGTACGACTGGATACTCAATTGTTGAGTTCACTGCGACCGACGCGTGTGGCAACGAGAGCTCAACGACGGCAACGTTCACGATTGAGGACACCACGCCACCTTCAGTGTCAGGTGACCTCGAGACCAGCGTTCCTTGTGACGATTACGATGCAGAGACGGCTTACGGCAACTTCGCCGCGTCCGATGCTTGCAGCGGAAGCGTGACAGTCACCATCCAAGACATGGAGGTGAGCGGTCCTTGCGCCGGTACCATCATGCGTACCTACACGGCTACGGATGCTTGCGGACTCTCGTCTACGTTCGACCAGATCATCAACCTTACCGATGACCAGGCTCCTACGTTCACGATCTCTTGCCCTGCTGATGTGACCTTGTCTGCCGACGAGAACTGCAGCGCTGACACCAGCGAAGCGACCAACGGCACGGCGACCTACAGCGGCCTGGATGACAACTGCGACGACGAAGTCGACGTGCAGATTTCCAGCAGCGACGCTGTGGCGTACCCCTGCGACGGTAGCATGGTGATCACGCGTACGTTCACCATCACGGCGACGGACCACTGTGCCAATGAGACCACGCTGACGTGCGATCAGACGATTACCGTAAACGACAACACCAACCCCACGATTACGGCTCCTGCCAGCATCACGGTAGAGTGTGACGGTGCCGGTAACCAGTCCGCTTTGGAGGCCTTCCTTGCAGGTGCTACCGCTTCAGACAACTGCAGCGACGTCACCATCGAGAATGACTTCACTGGATTGAGCGACCTCTGCGGCGCTACGGGATCCGCTACGGTGTCCTTCACTGCGACTGATGCCTGCGGCAACTCTGCTTCTGCTTCTGCTACGTTCACGATCGAGGACACTACGCCTCCTTCATTGACCATCGAAGGACCTGCCAACCAGGACCTCGAGCAGAATGCTACCTGTGACTTGGACACGAGCGTTGACGCTCTGGGCTCCATCTCATACGAAGCAGGTGATGCTTGCGGAAGTGCTTCTGTTGAAGTCACCCATGAGGACGGCATCTTGACCTACACTTGTGCAGGTGATGACGATCTGACGGAAGGCAGCTACACGTTCGTGCGCACCTTCACGGCTGTTGCTACAGACGAATGTGGTCTGATGACCACGTTGACGTACGACCAGACCATCACGGTCAGCGACGACCTCGCACCTCAGTTCACCTCAACCGGTGGAGTCGACAACGGTGCCGTGGAGTCCGTATGCTGTGAGAGCTACTTGGGTGAGGTGACGATCCCAGCAGCTGTCGAGCCTACTTACGCTGACAACTGTGACTCTGACGTGGCCTACTCCTTCACGGAGACCCTCCAGGGTGCATACGCTCCAACGGATGACGTTGATTTGTTCTGCTTGAGCACGACGCCAGCGGCATTCGCAAACGGCGAGACCTGCAATGGTTACGATCCACACAGCCTCCGCATCTTCGCGTTGCCTGGCGGTGCTGAGTTCTACACTGCAGCTGGTCCTGGCTTGGTGGCCAACAACGCTGACGGCACGTTGACCCTCACGCAAAGCGTGTTGGCTGCGGACGGTTCTAGCGCTGGTTGGGACATCGCGGTGACTTACGGCGCAGCACTCGGATGGGCAGATTGGAGCAGCCAGTCTTTCCCAACGGGTTACAAGCGTGACTGTGGTGACCTCATCGATGACCACCTGAACTGGGAGTACCGCATCCTCCAGAGCGGAACGCTCACGGGTACGGGTGACTACAGCGGTTCATCTTTGAGCCTCTCACACGCTCCAAGCAACAACTACTACGCTTGTCAGTTCGGCCTCGGTGCCAACAACATGAACGACGAGTATGGTTACAGCGGTTGGTACACGTACAGCGGAAACTTCGGTGAAAGCGACGTGATGGGCTCAGGTGACCTCTTCGGTGACCTCGATTGCTGCCTCCCATGGAGCATCGATCGTGCCTACAGCATCGCCGATGATTGCACCAACAGCACCGACTTCGCTTACAGTGTATCTGTCAACGGAGACGATTGCGAAGACGCAGTGGACGGTCCTGCTGTGAGCGGCAACGCCAGCGGTGATCACGGACCCGCCATCATTGGTGGAATGGGTGACGTGACCACGGGCAAGACCCCGATTCGCGTAACCAACCTCCAGCCAAACCCAACCAACGACATCAGCCAGCTTGGTTTCGTGGTGACTGAGAACATGCGGATTCGCGTGGACCTCATCGGAATGGACGGAGTTATGGTGGCCGAGCTCTATGACGGAATCGCCCAGTCAGGTGTGAACCACACCCTGGATGTTGATGCCGGAACATTGAGCAACGGCATGTATCAGATCCGCCTCAGCAGCAATGCTTACTTGGTGGTGAAGAAGTTGCTCGTCAACGACTGATCGAAGGGCTTCAAGCCTTCAACATAAACTATGGAAAGCCGCCCCTCGGGGTGGCTTTCTTTTTACGTACACTTTATGGACGGGGGTATAAAAACTGACTATTTGGGCATTAGCACATTATGTAAAACACAAATCATCACGTTTTGAACGGACATTTTACAATCTATCAGAAGGAAATTATGATGGCCTAAAAAACGATTATCAGCTCTCGGAAGTGATTACATCAGGTTTTTTGACGCGCAATGAAAGGGAGTCGGAACTTTCCTACGTTCTAAAACCAATTCCAAATGCGCTGGCAACAGTACTACTTAAAAACCGCCCTGATGATGTGTTGCATCATCGGGTTTGCAGCTTCCTCTGAGGCGCAAAGTTTATATTTTGAAGACTTCACCAACGAGAGTCCTTCCAATGCAAATGACCTTTGCGATGGAGGTACGGCGTACACTCCGCCTGATGCCAACTGGACGTTGGGAGCGGCTTGTTCACTTCCCGGAGCGGGAACGCCGAAAATCAAGGAAGTCGGGACTACGACTTACTTCGAAGTCAAGAATGAGTATCCCGCCGACTCCAAAGTCTGGACTTCGGCCGACATAGATGTTTCCGGAGTGTCGAGGGTGCTGATCTCCTTTGACACGCGGAGCAAGGGGTCTTTGGATGCTTCCGGTGCCTACAGGGATAGGCTCAAGATTTGTGCGATCAAAGATGGTGTTGAGCAAACGCCATGTTACAACAAGTTTGGCCATGTAGATGGCGGTACGTCATCACCTGCAACTGATTCTTTTTCAGTAAATTACGATGTTAGCGGAACGGATGTGCTCGCATTCACCATGCGGGTCAAATTGACCGGCAGTGACGAGCGCTATCAGCTCAGCAACATCTCTATTTGTGCAGATGAGAACCAGAATGAGATCTGCGACTGCGATGAGACATTGGAGCTCAGCGCAGAGTTGACCGACCAGACCGTCGAATGTCTTTCTGAACTTCCCACCTCATGCGATGAAAGCATTACTGCCAGCCGTGGTGAGCTTTCCTGCATCCTCCTTGAGGAGCGCCTCGCGAGCACGGCATACACCACATCTACGCCAGACGACGGCATCAGCAACAACGATGATTGGATGATCATTTTGTTTGGTTCTATGATGAATGACGCTGATGATCGACGGTTCATTCCAACAGGTTCCGGCGTTTCTTTCACCACATATGAAAATGGTACGGCGATGATTTCAGGCCAGTTGGTCGACGTTGATGACCCTACTGCCATTTTGAACGTCCAGACCATCTTCGACAATGAGGAGTCTGGTGCTGATTGGGATGGGGGTTTCAAGGCTGCCAACGCATGCATGATTAACCCCATGGGTGATGCGACCACCGCTGAGTGGTCCATTTACCTGATGAACTCGGGCTTGAGCTACTTGACCGGTGAAGGGTCGTTGGAAGGCACATACGTCCAGCTCTCACACATGCCAGGTATTCCTGACGTGGGCAGCCCCAACTTCGGATTCCAGGTCGGCAGCGCTGCCAACAACGTCAACTGTGAGTTCGGAGCCGGAGGTTGGTTCTACTACAACGGTGTTTTTGATGGTGAAACCATGACTAACGCTACTGGCGACTTCGCAATGGACCTCTCAGGAAGCGCTCAGACGCTCGATCCATGTGGAGAAGGAGAGAGCACAGTGACCTTGGTGTACACCGCACAGGACCTCGGTTGTGGCGATGTATTGAGTGTACAGCAGGAGTGGACCCGCGACGATACGACGGACCCCACTTTTGACAACGCACCTGCAAACATCACGATCAATTGTGAGGATGAACTGCCTGCAGTTCCTACGGTTACAGCTTCCGATAACTGCACCGATTCAGAAGGACCCACAGTGGAATTCGTTTCAGCCGCTGCCGAAGGTGACCGAACGGATGGCGATTGTCCCAACAACTACACAATCACCCGTCAATGGACGGCGACCGATTGTTCCGGTAACGTTGCGGCTCACACGCAAGTAATTACAGTTCAGGATGTTACTGACCCTGTAATCACAGGTGGTGAAAACAAGACCGTCGAATGCGACGGAGCCGGTAACACGACCGAATTGATGGCCTTTATCGCAGATATGGGTGGCGCTTCAGCCACGGACAACTGCACCGAAGCCAGCATCATCTCTTGGACGAACGATTATGACGCCGCGAATTTTGAAGCGGCATGTGGAGCAACAGGAGAGGTGGACATCAAGTTCACTGCCACGGATGAGTGCTTGAATTCCTCTTCCGTTACGTTGACCTTCACCATTGAGGATACAACCGACCCAACTTGGGATGAGTACACCATCTATGCATACGAAGCATGTGAGAATGTATTGGATCCTACGGACCCTACGCAAGCTCCTATTTCAGCTTCTGACGATTGCGGTGATGTGACCTACTCCATCACGGCCTATCAGATGTCCGGAGGGTGCCCTGGAACTTGGATGCGCATTTGGACGGCCACAGACGCTTGTGGCAATGTATCCGAAGAAGCCGAACAGTACCTCGAGCTGTACGACAATGTGGCCCCGATTCCCTCGATCACTTGTCCTGTAGATTACAGCGTGGACGCTGATGCCATGTGCATGGCCGCAACAGACACTTCTGTTGCAGGAGTTGCCACGGCCACTTTCACAGACAACTGTGACGATGATGTGTTGTTGGAAATCTCCTACACCGACGCGGAGCCCACGGATCTCTGCGATGGATCTGGGTCTTTCTCCTTCATCCGCACATGGAAGGTCACGGCGACGGACCACTGTGACAATGTTGGAACCGCTACATGCGGGCAAACCATCACGGTCAACGATGTTACCGCTCCGACCATCACCGCGCCCGCTATGGACGAAACTGTAGAGTGCGACGGTATGGGCAACAGCCCCGCCTTCCTCGATTGGTTGGCCACCCAAGGTGATGCCACGGCTTTCGATGCATGCAGCGACGTGACTTGGACCAATGATTACTACACGTACCAGCCTGCTGATACCGACTTTGGCAACACCTATGGACCTGACAGCTGGACCTTGGTGACAACTGGTAACCAAAGCTCTGTCACCATCAATGACGATGGAACGGAGTTGGTTATTGAAGGTCCTTTGGATGAGCAGTTTGGCCCAGGCGGTGGCGTTGGTTTTGCCAAGGCTTGCCAGCCGGCCCGCGCACGCTTGAGCGTCACCTTTGACTGGTACTACGACTTGTCTACAAGCTGGCCGAATACAGGCTCTTTCGCAGACCCCGCATTCTACATCAACGACGACGTGATTCACTTGTCTGCCACCACTTTGTGGGGCAACCAAAACCAGAGTGGAACGAAGACCATTGTTGTGGAACAAGGTGATGAGTTTGGTTGGGGTGTTGAGTCATATGTCATCGGTGGACTCGGCAACGCCGTATTGACCATCAGCAACTTCACGACGGAAGTGCTCCCAAGTCAGGACCCTTGTCAGGACGAGCAGCGCATCGTGACCTTCACGGCGTCTGACGACTGTGGCAACACGTCCAACACAACGGCTTCCTTCTTCATCCAGGATACTCAATCTCCAGTAATCACAGCTGCTTCAGCAGTGGATGTGGCTTGTGAAGATTGGAGCTGCGATGCCATGGCCTTGGAAACCCTCGGTTTGGTTTCTGCTTCTGACGTATGCGGCAGCGCGACCATCACGGTAAGTTGTGAGGATGGCAGTGGCGGTTGTGTGACCCCCATGGACAACTACATGGTGACCTACACGGCTACCGACGATTGTGGCAACTCAAGCGAATTCTTGCAGATCGTCAATTTGTACGACAGCATTGCGCCTGTCGTGACCATTGACTATTGTCCCGCAGCTTACACCGCTCAGTTGGATGCTGAGTGTAATGAGGACATCTCGACCTCCGCTGCAGGCATGGCTTCGGCTTCTGCAACGGACAACTGTGACGACAACGTCACCGTCGATGTGACCTACGAGGACAGCGATCCAACGCCCACTTGTGGCGCAGGTTACACCATTACCCGCACCTGGACGGCCATTGCCACAGACCACTGTGACAATGCTGACACCACGACATGCACACAGGCCATCACCGTCAAGGATGAAATTGATCCTGTGATCACTTGTCCAGCAGACATGTTGGTAGAGTGCGATGGTGCTGGAAATACCAGTGACTTGGAGTCCTTCCTCGCCGGCGCTTCCGCCACCGACAACTGCGATGCAGACGTGGACATCACCACGGATTACGAAGACGGTGACCTGAGCGACGATTGCGGCGCAACGGGATCAGTTTCGGTGACCTTCACCGCTACGGATGACTGTGGCAACACAAGCACCTGTACCGCCACCTTCACGATCGAAGACACCACAGCACCGAGTATCGACACCCCAGCCGGTGACGACACTGTCGAGTGCGACGGCAGCGGTAACACCACGGAATTCCAGAATTGGCTCAACACCCAAGGTGGTGCCATGGCTACCGACGATTGCGGTGATGTCTCTTGGTTGAACAACTACGAATGTGCGACTGAAGCGGGTGATTTCTTCACCTTCAACCAGGGTGCAAATGGAACCACAGGTTTCGGAGATGCGACGTCTTCTGACGCTTCTGATTACCTCGACAACAACTTTGCGACGGTCTTCCCCGACGGCGTGACCACAGGTTGTGCCAGCGGTTACGAATTGGTCTTCACCTCAGCGGATGCAGTCGATACGTACCTGCCTTGTACAGGCAGTGCGCAAGACTTGGTCCTCACACATGGTGGTGCTGACCCCAACAGCTCTTCCGACCCTTCATGCTGGGACAACGCGCTGGTGACCCACCTCTTGGTGGCCAAGTTGAACGTGGCCTTCGACGCCGCTGACGCGAACTACAGCAGCTCCGACATTCTCTTGTCTGAGCTTACGCGCAGCGCTGGACCTCTCGCTGGATATACAGTCGCTGAAATCATTGCCTTGGGTGATGAAGTGCTCGGTGATTGCAGCGATGAGTTCACACCGAATCAGATGCGCAAGGCCCTGCGCGACCTTAACCAGAACTTTGAAAACGGTGTGGATCTCGCACGTTTCTATGTCCCTGGCTGTGAGGCGTCAGTTTCCTTGAGCGACGATTGTGGCGCTACTGGCGATGTGACTGTGACCTTTACTGCTGTCGACGAGTGCGGCAACATGGCCACGACGGAGGCCACCTTCACCATTGAAGACCAAACGGCTCCAGACTTCACGGGTTCAGATTCTGAGTACTCCATTGCATGTGATGAGTATGATGCCACCACGAATTATGGTTTGACGGTGACGGAGGACTGCAGCGATGCGACCATCACAATCTTGAGCAGCAACCAACAGAGCGACCAAAGTGCTTGCGCAGGCTTTATCTACCGCATTTACGAGGCAGAGGATGCCTGTGGCAACAAGTCTACGTTTGCTCAGGAAATCACCTTGACCGACGAAGTAGATCCAACGGTAGAAATCTCCTGCCCAAGTGACTACCACGTCTACGCCAACGCGACTTGTGACAATGACCTGTCAACCACGGCAGCAGGACAAGCCTGGTTCTCTGCAGATGACAACTGTGACGATGATCTCGACGAGGACCTCTCGTATGAGGATGCTGACACCACGTTCACTTGCGATAACAGCTTCAGCTTTACACGTACCTGGACCATCAAGGTGACTGACCACTGCGGAAACGAGGCTTCTGACTCTTGTGAGCAGATCATTTCAATCACGGATAACACAGCACCAGCTGTGCCCAGCCTGACCTGTCCCGAAGATGCTACCGTCTACCTCGACGCTGATTGCGTTGCGGATACGGACTCATCCAACACGGGAGCACCAATGGCGACGTCCACGGACAACTGTGACAGCGACCCTGCGCTCAACTTCACCTATGTGGATGGAGATGCTACGTATAGCTGTGATCAGAGTGAACAGTGCTTCATGGGGCTTTACTCCGAGGATTTCGAGGATGAGACCCCAGAAAATGCAGACAACCTCTGCCACGAAGGCAGTGCTTATGAGCCTGCTGATGGCAACTGGAGCTTGGGTCCTGCCTGCATGATCACGACCAACGGCATCCCGCAGTTGATCGAGGACGCAGGTGACACTCACTTGTTGTTCAACAACAAGTACAGCGCTGGCGATGAGGTCTTCAACTCTGCGGAGATTGACATCACAGGATTGTCTACAGTGCGTATCGCTTTCGATGCCCGTAGCCAAGGCGACGTGGAAAACAGCGAGCCTTACCTCGACCAGTTTGAAATGTTCATCGTGGTGGACGGAACGGAGACCAGCTTGTACCAGGCCGATGGTCACGTGGACGGCACCGATGGTGGCGGAGACGAAGAAGCCGTGGTTCTGTACAGCTACGAAAACAATGTGGCCGTATCCGGCTCTACCCTTTCCTTGCGCTTGAAGGTTAAGATCTCAGGAGCAGGTCAGCAGGAGCAGTACGGCATTGACAACCTGTCCGTCTGTACAGTGGATGAAACGGCACAAGGCAGCTACAGCTTCACCCGGACGTGGACGGCGACGGCCACTGACGATTGTGGCAACACGAGTGGTTCCACAACCTGTGATCAGTTGATCACTGTCTTGGACGAGATCAGTCCTTCGCTCTCTTGCCCTGAGAACACCACCGTTCAGTGCGATGGTGCAGGCAACGCTGCGGATTTGGCAGCATTCCTTGCGGGTGCAACTGCCACTGATAACTGCGACAGCGAAGTGGAACTCACCAATGATTATGTGGACGGATCCATCAGCGACCTGTGTGGCGCAACGGGCGCTGTCACGGTCATCTTTACTGCTAAGGATGACTGCGGCAATACCAGCACTTGCAGCCGGACGTTTACCATCGAAGACACGACAGATCCTACCATCGATACCGAAGCGGGTGACCAAACGGTTCAGTGTGGCGAAGGAAATGACGCAGCCTTCCAGACTTGGTTGGCCAATCACGGAAACGCAGCGGCTTCTGACCTCTGCGGTAACGTGTCTTGGAGCAACAACAGCGCTGGTTTGAGCGATGATTGCGGTGCGACTGGTTCTGAGACCGTGACCTTCACGGCTACGGACGAGTGCGGCAATACAGCCACCACGATGGCCACGTTTACCATTGAGGACACGACGCCTCCGAGCATCGATACCCCTGCGGGCAATGAAACGGTGGAGTGTGGCGCTGGCAACGCAGTAGCGTTCCAGGCTTGGTTGAACGCCAACGGTAACGCTGTGGCATCTGACCTGTGTGGTACTGTAAGCTGGAGCAACAACAGCACTGGCTTGAGCGATGGTTGTGGTGCAACTGGTTTTGAGACCGTGACCTTCACGGCCAAGGACGAGTGCAACAACACGGCCACCACGACGGCTACGTTTACCATCGAGGACACGACACCGCCTTCATTGACCATCGAAGGACCTGAGAGCATCGACCTCTATGCCGACGCCAACTGTTTCGCCGATACAACGGTGGCCACCCTGGGCACCGTCCAATACACGGCTGATGACAACTGTGGCAATGCTACGGTAGTGGTGACGAACGTGGACAGCGAGGTGAGCTACACTTGCACCGGTGACGACGCGACGGTCGAGGGAAGCTACTCCTTCACGCGGACCTTCACAGCTGTGGCGACCGATGAGTGCTGGTTGAGCACGACCAAGACATATGTCCAGACCATCACGGTCACCGACAACATGGCGCCTCAATTCACCTCGACTGGAGGTATCGACAACGGTGCTACTGAGTCAGTGTGCTGTGAGAGCCACTTGGGAGAGGTGACGATCCCAGAGGCAGTGACAACGGCTTACCAAGACAACTGTGACTCTGAGGTTGCTTTGACCTACACGGAGACCTACCAAGGTGCTTACGCTCCTACGGAGGAAGTCGAGTTGTTCTGCTTGAGCTCAACGCCTGCGGCGTTTGAGAATGGCGAGACCTGCAGTGGTTATGATCCACATAGCCTCCGTGTCTTTGCATTGCCTGGCGGTGCGGAGTTCTACACCGCAGCCTCACCAGGTTTGGTGGCCAACAATGCCGACGGTACGTTGACCATCACGCAGAGCGTGCAAGCCGCCGATGGTACCACCGCCGGTTGGGATCTCGAAGTCACCTATGGTGTAGCACTTGACTGGGCCGATTGGAGCAGCCAGAGCTTCCCAACGGGCTACAAGCGCGACTGTGGTGAACTGATTGACGACCACATCAACTGGGAGTACCGCCTCATTGAGAGCGGAACGTTGACCGGTACGGGCGATTACAGCGGCTCTTCCTTGAGCCTGACGCACGCACCGAGCAACAACTACTACGCCGGTCAGTTTGGTCTCGGTGCCAACAACATGAACGACGAGTACGGTTACAGTGGATGGTTTGTCTACAGCGGTCAATTCAACGAGAGTGAAATCGCAGGTAGCGGTGACCTCTTCGGTGACCTCGATTGCTGCCTCCCTTGGAGCATCGATCGCAACTACAGCATCGTTGATGATTGTGAAAACGGGAATCAGTTTAGCTACAGCATCAGCGTGAACGGAGCGGAGTGCACTGATTCAGATGGCCCAACGGTGACGGGCAATACTGCTGGTGACCACGGTCCCGCAGTATTGGGTGGAGCAGGTGATGTGACGACGGGCAAGACCCCAATTCGTGTCACGAACCTCCAGCCAAACCCAACCAACGATTGGAGCTTGCTTGGCTTCACGGTGACCGAGAACATGCGGATTCGCGTGGACATGGTGGCCATGGATGGAACCTTGGTGGCTGAGTTGTATGATGGCGTGGCTTCACCCAACGTGAACCACACATTGGACATCGAAGCCGACAACTTGGATGCAGGAATGTACCAGGTGCGGTTGTCCAGCAACTCTTACCTCGTGGTGAAGAAGCTGCTCGTGTCGCAGTGATCATCACGTCTTAAATGACCTTGAAAAGGCCGCCTTCGGGCGGCCTTTTTTTTGTCTAATTCTCAGGAATGTACCGAAGAAGTTGGAGATGAACACGGCGTTCATTTCTGCACGGGACACGGTCACAACAGGGGAGTTTGCCCAAAACCCATGTAATCTTAAATCTGATTCATCCCTTATATACGCAGTTACGGTTCGATTACACCGGTGCTTTCACAGTGATTCAAAAAACTAAGAGAAATAAAAGGTTGATTGGTGTGTGAAAAACAACGATAGGGTGTGTTATATATAATTATCTGCTCTGTCTACATCAGCACGTCGAACTTGTTCTCAAACCGACTTGCCATGTTCAGAGGCCATTGTCTTGCTGCCATTCTTGCCACTTTGTGGTGTTTATCAGGCTGGGCGCAAGTGTCCATTCACGCAGAGACAATTCGTCTGGAGGATGAGGGCACGGTGCACAGGGTTTACATCGCAGTACCCGAAGGGGCAGTGGTGCAAAGTGTCTACTCAGACAGCGAGTCCCCTCTGGTTGTGCAGGCCGAAGACGGATTCTACCAAGCAGATGCGAGTGCCGTATTGGCTCAGGGTGCCGATGCTGACATCACTGACAGTTGGTTCACCATAGGGCTTCCAGTCGGCCAGACCGATCTGCAGTCTACAGGAGGCGCTGGTTGGGAAGCCGCCATTTCAGCATTTGAGGCCGGTGAAACATTCCTCAGCGCAGACGTTTTTGGGGGTGCGTTCTATCTGCTCCCGGTGTCCAATCAAGGTCAGGAGGTGGCAGGTGAGGTGCTCGTGGGACAATTCGTGTCCGCAGGGCCGATTGAATTGTCTTTGAACGTCCAGTGGAAGCCCGCGCCTGGTCAACCCTCTGAATTGGCTGCAGGTCTTTCTCTAACCCTTCAACCTTCTGGATGGGGCTGCACAGGTCCTTCCGCACTCAATTACGATGCGGAGGCCATCTGGGACGATGGAAGTTGCAATTGGCCGATCGGTTCCTTTCAAGGCCTTTCATACACCTTGTATCAGCCGTCCAACGACACGCTGCCACCTACCTACAGGATCTACGCAGACTTTGCCAATCCAAATGAATCTCTCCAAGGTTGGTTTGGTTCCAATGCTCAACCACTGAGTTTGGCCACCACGACTTCATTTTATCAAATGAGTGGGGGAGGAGTCGGTTTTCCTTCCGGTGAGGCGGCCCTTTTGGAACGTGACTCTTGGGTGACCGTTGGCGAAGATGCATCGAGCATCATTGTGGGGTTGACTGCTGCCGATTTTGAGGCGGGAGGAACATTGGCCAGCGATCCGGAGTTTGGAGGTGCTGTAGCCTCGTTTCCGGGCAGCAGTTCAGGTAGTCCTGATAGCACTGGACGCGTCTTGATGGCCCAGGTCACCACCGACGGTACTGTGACCTTGACTACAAACGTCAACCTGAAACTCCAGGATAACAGTGAGCAGCAAGTTTTAGGGGTTCAGTTGACGATACCTGCAAGCATTGCAGGGTGCATGGATTCGACGGCTTGCAACTTCAGCGCTGCAGCGACGATGGACAGCGGGGACTGTCTGACCTTGGACGCCCTCGGTGTCTGTGGAGGGGACTGCACGGCAGATGCGGATGCGGATGGCATTTGTGACAGCGATGAGGTCTTTGGATGTACCGACCCCCTCGCTCTCAATTTCAATGCGGAGGCCACGGAAGATGACGGTAACTGCATTGAGGAGCCTGAAATCGATACGACAGCGACCGGCTTTATCGGGTTGGTTCAGCAAGAAGTAGGGGTGGGCCCCGGCGGAGCAGTGCTTCACCGGATATATGCCCAGTTCGGTTCAGCGGGCTACGAAGTCATCTCCATGTTCGGGTCTGCAGAAACGCCATGGAAAGCCCAAGCAGAGGCGGGTTTTTATCAATCTCCGGATGCCGGCCCCTTGGCCACGAATTTGCCGCTGTTCAGTACGGCAACTTCTCCGTTTGATTCCTGGTTCACCATAGGTGGTGATGCCAACGGCAGTGTGGACTTGATTGCGATCGGAACTGACTTCAGCAGCTTTGAAGCAGGTGGCGACTTTCTTGAGTCGGATGAAACTGGGGGTGCCATTATTGTGATTCCAGGAGCAGAGCCCGCAGCGGTTTCGGGTGCTGACGGAAGGGTGCTGCTCGGACAGTTCACCAGCACAGGGACCATAGACCTCTTGCTCAACCTGAAGTTCATCAAGCCCAACGGTGCCGCTCCACAGGTGACAGGGCTCGCTCTGACCATCCCACCTGCGGTCGGTGGTTGCAGCGATGCTGCAGCCTGTAATTACGATGCTGCTGCTACAGCGAACGACGGTTCGTGCCTGTACGCTGAGGCAGGATATGACTGCTTCGGAGAATGCCTGGGAGATCTGGATGGTGACGGCATTTGTGATGCCAATGAATACAGCGGCTGTACGGATGAGTTGGCCTGCAATTTTGACCCTCTCGTGGATTTGGCAAATGGACTCACGGCATCCTGTGAATACCCCGCAGATGTATACGGTGCGGCCCATTTTGATTGCGCCGGTAACTGCCTGAACGATACGGACGGTGACGGGGTGTGCGACGAGGATGAACAAGATGGTTGCACCTACGCTGCGGCCTGCAATTATGACCCCGCCGCTTCTGAGGAAGACGGCAGTTGTGTTTTTGCTGAACCATGGAAAGATTGCGCTGGCCAGTGCTGGTTTGACTTCAATGGTGACGGCATCTGTGACCAGCCCGGTGCTGGGGGGTGCACCTATCCTGAAGCGTACAACTACGAGCCTGCAGCCGCATACGATGACGGCACATGTGAATTTCCCACGGGCGATTGCCGGTTCGACTCCAATGGCGATGGCGGGGTGAACATTTCAGACCTGCTCGACATGCTGGTCGCCCTCGGCTCCATTTGTCCGTGACAACTTTGACTATACCTCAACCTACATACCCTTAACCCCAATCGTTCAATTATGCGATTCCCATTCCATTTCTTGATTCTGCTGGCCGCAGCTTGTTGGACCGTTCCGTCCCAAGCTCAAGGCCTGGCGGACATCCTTGCCGCAGATTGCGGTGCCTTTGTTGGCGGAACCTTCACCAACAACAATGCTTTTGGTGCGGACAGCAGTGTTCCTCCTACCATTGAAGCCATGGCTTCCGACAGCAGTTGGAGCTTGACAGGAACGTTGGAGGATTATTCCGACTTCATCTCCTCCACAGGAGAGTTCACCTCAACGGCCCAGTTCGCAAGCCTCCTTACTGATGGGGCCAGCACCTTGCCGGTCGTGGTGGTGAGCATCATCACCGTGCAACTGGATGTCGATAGCAACATCATTGGTTTGGTCAGTGGTCCGTCCATATCGATCTCTGATGGCACCGTATCCATCCAGACGACAGGGGCTGTCTCCACCTTTGATATGACGGCGGCCATTGTTAGCGGAAGCTTTACAGGGCAGGATTTCTGCGGCTGCATGGATGCCACCGCCTGCAATTACGACGATGAGGCGTTGGGTGACGATGGCAGTTGTCAAGCGCCAGACGCCTGCGGCCTATGTGATGGAAGCGGTGTCGATGCCGATGCCGATGGCTTGTGCGACTCGGATGACAACTGTATCGATACCACGGCTTGCAACTACCTCATCACAGCAGCAGACAGCTGTGAATACCCTGCGATTGACCGAGACTGTGACGGGGTCTGCCTCAATGACGCCGATGAAGATGGTGTCTGTGATGAGCAGGAGATTGCCGGATGTCTTGATCCCTTGGCGTGCAATTTCGATTCCTTGGCCACGGACTCTGCGCAATGCTTGATCCTCGATGCCCTAAACGATTGCGGTGGGGACTGCACATCGGATTCGGACAGTGATGGTGTATGTGACGATGAGGACAACTGCATGGATACGACAGCTTGCAACTACACAGATGCCGCCAATGCAGTGTGCTTGTACGCTGACGAATGCGGAGTGTGCGGGGGCGACGGCATTCCAGAAGGGGACTGTGACTGCAATGGAAATGTGCTCGACGAATGTGGCACTTGCGGGGGTGATGGCATCCCAGCAGGGCAATGCGATTGTGACGGCAACCTCGACGAGGATGGAGACGGGTTGTGCGACAACCTCGACGCGTGCACCGACACTTCAGCCTGCAACTACATGAACCCGTTTGCCCTTTCTTGTCTCGCGCTCGATGAGTGCGGCATCTGCGGGGGCGATGGCCCAGACTTGACCTTCCAATTGGAGACGGTGTGGACCTATGATGAAGACACCGATGGCGACGTTTCAAGCAACGCCGCTGAGCCCACGGCCATCCCTTGGATGGGCCCTGGTGCTTACCAATTGAGCGGAGACGCCATCAACTTCCAGCAGATGAACTCGGACCCCGAGTACTTCACCATTGACATTCCCGCTGGATACGAGATGACGGGCATTACCATGCTCGAATACGACCAGAGCAGCTACGCCTTGGCCAACGATACGCTGGCCTTGCCCTTTGGCAATGGCGGCTTCATGGGGGTAGGCCCCGGTGATTCATTGCCGGTGATTCAAACCGAGGCTGATTTCTATGCTGCAGCCATGGCGCTCGATGGCGGTGCATTGGTCGGGGTGAATCCCGGATCGGCCCCCGGCGATGATGTCTTGGATGATTTGGCCCAAGCCTTCAACTTCTACGGGTTGGTCATGCCAGGCTTCAGCAGTACCCTCGGCGAAGGGTCTTGGACCTTTATGTTCAAGGAAGGCAACACGGACACGTTGACCGTGGATGCCTACGCTTCGTGGACGTTCAGCCTGGAGATTGCGGCTGTGGATGATGCCGATGCCAGCATTTTGCTCTACACCTGCGCGGACACCTGCTACAACGACATCAACGACGATGGCATCTGTGAT
Organism: Flavobacteriales bacterium; assembly: GCA_022428205.1. Classification (GTDB taxonomy): domain Bacteria; phylum Bacteroidota; class Bacteroidia; order Flavobacteriales_D; family Sanyastnellaceae; genus UBA8752. The sequence continues at coordinate 9,404 of JAKMCW010000012.1, read as the reverse complement.
GAGGTGCAGGTGGTGGGTTGTTTCGACCCCAACGCGGTGAACTATGCGCCTGATGCGGTCTTTGCCGGGCCCTGCACATATCCACCGAACTACTGCTCGCCGGTATTCGATCCAGCACTCATGGACACGACTTTCGTAGCATGTGTGGATGACCTGCCCATGGAGATTCCCACAGCCACAGCCTACAACCCATGTGACTCTTCGACCTCTGTGGTCTATTCTGAAATCGTGGGGCTCGATACGCTGACCGCCTGCGCCCAGTACATCACCTTCCAACACATCGGCCTGAACCTGGGGCAGGGACTGCTGACCGTCGCGATGGAGACCTACGCGGTGAAGGATGAGACCGGCCCCGTCATTACGGTCATGCCGGCCATGACGGTGTTTAGCTGCCCTGATACCACAGACTTCGGTGCTGCTGAGGCCATCGATGCTTGCCACGATGTGGCGGGCATCACGTATTCCATCGACAGCACTTGGGTAGACAGCACCCTTGCGCTCTGCGCGGGCAACTACATGCTGCACAGGACCATCCTCGCTGCGGACGTTTGTGGCAACACCACGTCCAATGGCTACACCATCAGCGTGCGGGACACCACACCACCCACCATTGCAGGGATGCCCGCCGATGTTGAGTTGAGCTGCGATGCGGCTGTTCCTATGGACATGCCCATTCACCAGGATGAGTGCAGTGGGTCTGAGCTGGTGATGACCACAGGCACAGAGCCGGGTGACTGCCCTACCGAATACACATTGCTCAGAACCTTTACGGCCACCGATGGCTGTGGCAATGCAGTCTCCGCTGTTCAAGAGGTGCAGTTTGTGGACACGTTGGCTCCGGTCATTACGGCAGGACCGGCAGACCTTCTGCTCGCATGTGATGAGGCGGTTCCCGACAGCGCCATTACGGCCTCGGATGCGTGTTCATCGCCCCTTATCGCATTCATGGATTCCATCCAGCCGGGCGATTGCCCCCAGGAGTACACCATCTTGAGGATTCACACCGCGACGGACGCTTGTGGCAATGCGGACTCTACCATCCAGACCATTCAGTTGGTGGATACGGTAGCGCCGCAGTTTGTGGCCCTGGATCCCTTTGTTGAGTCCGATTGTTCCATGTTCTTGACACCCATGGCGGAGGCTGTAGACAGTTGCGGAGATGTGGATTTGACCTTCGCTTCTTTCTCTGCCTACGGCGCAGAGGTGCCCGGACAGCTCATCAGGCTGTACACCGCGACAGACGCCTGTGGCAATGCGACTGAAGGCCTTCAGTTGGTGTCATTTGGCGATGCTGCGGACTGCTCAGGTTGTACCAATGAGACCGCACTCAACTACGACGCTTCTGCAGTGCTCAACGATGGTTCTTGCGACTTTGGCGGCATCTACGACCAGTCCGGTGCCTGCATTTCAGATGCAGACCAAGACGGTGTGTGTGATCAGCTCGAAATCACCGGCTGCCAAGATTCCTTGGCGTGCAACTACCTCGACATCGCAACGGATGCGGGCCTTTGTAACTATCCTTCAGACAGCACCCGCAACTGTGACGGCTCCTGTGTGAACGACACGGACGGCGATGGCATTTGCGACGAAAACGAGCTGTCAGACTGCATGGATGTCAATGCCTGCAACTTCAACCTCTTGGCCACCGACAGCGATCCCGGAGCCTGCGAATATGATTGCAAGGGTTGTACTTACTCTGATGCCGAGAACTATGATTTGACCGCCACGTCCGACGATGGGTCGTGCACCTTTGACTTGAGTGGTCCCGCGGCGGAGACCTGCGACGGAGACGCCAATGGCGACGGACAGGTGGGCATCATGGACCTCCTTGATGTACTCGACGCCTTCGGTTCTTACTGCGGAGAGTAAGGCTTCGGTCGACTGACAATGACGTTGAAAAGGGCTGCCCGTTGGGCGGCCCTTTTTGATGCGCTCCTGTTGGGTGCGCTCCAAAAAGAAGTCAGCATTCGTTCCCGAACTCGCTGAGGATAGAGAGGATGTCGCTCACGCCGACGACGCCGTCGTTGTCGACATCGCCGTTGCACCCCTCCGGCAATTCACCGGCAATGCAGCCAAACTGGGAAAGGGCCGCCAACACATCGGCCGTCGCTACCAGGCCGCTTTGGTCCAGATCCTCGGGACAGGTGCTGGGGACGGGGCCGAAGTGGGCTGCAAAGAGATGGTTTGTCACCGCAGGGCCAGGGGCGGTTGTCAGCCTCAAGTGCACTGTGCCGGGCTCCAAAATCACCCCATCATCTGCCAGGGCATCACCCAGGAAGTTGCCGGTGCCGTCGAGCCAAGCCGCTTCGAGCAAGTCGCCGTTGAACCACAGGGTGTCCAGTGTCGCGAGTGACGGCGCTTCCACAGCCAGCGTATAGACGTCCCGGTCCTCACTTGGGAAGGGGGCGTCTGTGCCCTGCTGGGTGGAAAAACCCATGGTGGTTTGACCTGCTGCAATGGGATAGGCGGTGGCGATGTTGTCGGGCTCATCCATGCCGCGAAGCGTGAGGGCCAGCTCATCGTTCAGTGACGTGTGAAAGACCCCGCTCACAAAGAACCGCTCACGGTGGGTCGGGTTGTACATCGTGGAAAGGGCATCCGAGCTAAACGTCGAAACCACGCCGTCATCGTAAGAAGTGATAAAAGCAAACTCCAAGTCATCTGAAAGGGGCTTCTCATTGAGTCCGGTCACCTGGTCGCCTGCGTTGCCATTGCAGTTCACATCGATGCTCCAGAAATTCTGGAAGAGAAAGTCCCACATGACCCAGTTGTCCTCGAGGCCGCCAAAGAGGAAGACGCCGGGATCTCCGGAATAGAAGTAGTCCGTGCGCAAATCCCGTACGGCATCGGAGCGTTGCTCGATGTCAAAACCAAACAGATCCCCGAGGTCTTCGAGCCAGCCGACGGTGAAGTTGCTGCCGTTGTGCGGGGTTCCTGAAGTGACCAGTTTGGCTACGTGGTGGTGCGCATTGCCTGTGCCGTCGACGGGCCAGTATTCGGGGTTCTGCAAATATTCGCGGGCAGCGAGTCCCCCCATGCTGTGGCCGACGAGGATGATTTCGGGGGCGCCTGTGGCTTCGAGGATTTCGGCAACGGCATCCGCCACTGCAAGACCTTGCTTGGCGGCTGCAGCCTGTCCGCTAAAGACACCGTCGGAATTGGCGGCGGAGTTGGACCAGCACGTGCCGCTTGCGTTGCATTCGAAGTTCAACCGGAAGAAGTCCGCGTGGGCCGCCGGCAGCGCAGTAAAGGGGAGGACTTCGTCGAGGGTAGAGGGGCTCTGCGCCCCATCTCCATTGAGGCAATACCGCAGTTCCGGGCCTTCTACCAAGCCCGCATCATTGGACAGCAGGGCCGCCATGCCTCCCCAGCTGCTGGCGTCGCCACTCAAGCCGTGCAAAAACAGAACGGGCAATGGGAGCCGGGCGTCATACAGGTCGATTTGCGCTTGTAGGGGGCTCAACGCGCCCATGAAGCCGATGCAAATGAGGGAGGGAGTAAGGCGCCACCGTAGCGTCATACGGTCAAGATACAGGAATCCACGGGGTCACTTTCGCCGTGCACGAATCGTCCACTGTAACTTGCAAAGGATGCAGTTTGTAAAGCTCGATGCGGCAGGGAATGACTTCGTGGCCATCGACCTCCGAAGCCAGGAAAACGAAGGGTGGATGCCACACCCTCAGACCGTGGCCCACTGGTGTGATCGCCGCCATGGTATTGGGGCCGATGGCGTGTTGCTGATGCGCACAGGAGGTGCAGGTGCAGATTTTCATTTGACCTTTTTGAATCCCGATGGGAGCGAGGCTTTTTGTGGCAATGGTGCGCGCGCGGCCTTTGCGTGGTGGCGCAGCCTGTCTGAAGGTCAATTCGATGATGCCCATTTTTCTGCCCTTGATGGCATCCATGAGGGACATTGGATCGAAGGCGAACCTTGTGTGGATTTGCACGTCACCACATTGCCTGAGGACACCGCTCATGGCGCATATGTGCACACAGGGACGGAACACCTTGTACTGGGTATGCCCGTCGAGAACTTGCCGGAATTGGACTTGCGTGCCTTGGCACCTCCCTTGCGTCACCATGCAGACTTTGCGCCGCACGGTGTCAACGTCAACGTGGTAGCGACCTCTCCCGATGCGGATGGTTTTTTCGCGATGCGCACCTTCGAAAAGGGGGTCGAGGCGGAGACTCTGAGCTGTGGAAGCGGCACGGTGGCCGCGGCGGCTGTTTTGCGCTGGAGCCTCGGAGGCGAGGCCTTCAAGTTCCGCGCCCCTGGCGGCAAGCTCGGTGTCGTCTTCGAAGGCGAAAAACGGGCCTGGTTGTCCGGTCCTGTGGAGATGCCGTTTACTGGAACCATCTTGCCGTCGTGAAAGCACAGTGGATTTGCGCCTTGTGGATGGCGATGACTTGGGGTGTTGCGGGACAATCCGTTCCGTTTCCGCCAGCGCCAGATGCGCCGTTGCGGCCGTTTTCGGACGCGGCAAAAGCCAGCGTGCTGACGTGCAGCCCCGGCGCCGCATTGTACAGCGCATTTGGGCACACCGCCATCCGGGTGACGGACCTGGCCGCTGACCCTCCCATTGACCGGGTCTACAATTATGGAACCTTCCAATTCAGCGATGGCTTCTACGCGAGGTTCATCCAAGGTGAATTGATTTACTCATTGAGCGCCAGCACGTTTGGTGGTTTTCTGGAAGAGTATATCCGAAGTGGAAGGGGGGTGGAGGAACAGCAACTCGCCCTGACACCCGAGGACATAGCCAGGTTGGATGCTTACCTGATCGCCAATGCCCACCCGGACCACCGGGATTACCGGTACCTCTTCCTTCATGACAACTGTGCCACCCGCGTGATCACAGTACTTGAGAACGTTTTTGGACCGCGACTGACAGTGGATTGTGTGGACCGCCGCGACAGCACATTTCGAGACTTGCTGCACGGCAAATTGGGCGGTGTGCCGTTGATTCGGTTCGGAATCGACCTGGTGCTTGGGCTTCCTGTAGACGCCCCTTTGGGCAAGTGTGGGGATGCTTTTCTTCCGGACTACCTGGCCGAAGAGTTGGACGGCATGGTGATGGATGCCCAAACCATAAAGGAGCGTCCGCTCGTTTCAGCGCGGCAGGAGCTGTTGCCCAGCATGTTGTCAACCCACCCCAACGAGGCCGGTTGGCCCGTAACTGCAGCTTGGGTGTTGTTGGTGTGGTGTGCCATCGAAACCGCACTCGGCAAGCGGTGGATGCGCAAGGGGCTGCCTTGGTTCACCGGAATGACGGGAGCGCTGCTCGCTTTCCTGTGGTGGGGAACAGACCACGCTGACACCCGGTACAACCTCAACATTTTGTGGGCCTGTCCACTGCACCTGCTCGGTCCTGGATTGGCAGGGTCATCTCCCCACTGGAAGCGCCAACTTGGCCGTGCACTGGGCATGGCAGCGGGAGGAACAGCGTTGTTGAGTATTTCCTCCTTTACCATCGGCATGCAGGCGTTTCACCCGGCTGTCCTGCCATTGGGATTGGCCGTTTTCTTGTGTTTCGAACCCTGGCGCAAACCCACGCGGTCATGACGCGTGCACTGCTCTCTTTTGGCGCATTGGCTATGCTGTGTTGTGCAGGCTGCCGAAGCGAGCCTGTGACCTGGCGCACGCCGTTGCATGATGTGGTGTTCCTCAACGATACCTTGTCTTGGGCCAATCTGGTTCCGGATACCCTCTGGGAGGATGGCGATGACGGCTTGGTGCTGAGCGCGGAAGGGGTCATGTCTCTGATTGACGCGTCAACGCTGCTGCCCAACCTCGATACAAGTTGGTCCACTTCGTTCACCTTGCCTTTCATTGGAGGCCCCATTCCCGTTGCGCCCGGTGCTGAAATTTGGTCTGAACAAGAGGCCATCAACTTGGATCTTCCCGGGGTGGATTTGCGCAGGGTTCGGCTTGGGGCTGGTGCACTGGTGGTGACAGTGTCCACTTCGGTCCAAGGGCCTTTGATCCTGCGTTACAGGATTGATGCCGGCACCTTTCCAGCCTCGGTAAACGGAGGTAGTAATGAAGTCGTCTTGGAAGTCATGCCGGGTGCGCCTGCTCAATTCACCTTGCCCTTGGCAGGTGTCGCGTTAGATCTGGATGGCCCAGAAGACCTCGACTGGAGTCGATTGGTCACTTCTTGGAGCGTGTCAGTGTCCGAGGGTGCGGCGACAGATGTGGGGTTGTTTGGCAATGACATGTTGGAATTGGACGTGGCTTTTTCTGGGCTGGAAGTCGCCCAGGTAGAAGGGCGTTTTGACACCCGGATGCTCGATCTCGGTGACACTTTGGACATTGGAGATCTGGCCCCCTTGCAGGACCTACAGGTCGCTTGGACAGGGCTGGAATGGGAGTTGGTTTTGCGGAACACCGCAGGCATTGACTTGGTCCTCAATTTGGAAGAATTGTCGAGGGTGGACAGCGGGGAAGTGGTGGTGACGACCCCTCTTGAAGACCCGGCATTGGAGGCGCCCATCTTCTTGACGAGGGGAGTGGTCAACGAAACAACGGGCATGGCAAACTGGGAGGTGTCACCCACAGAGGCGGGGCTCATTTTGGGTTCGGGATCGAGCACCTTGCCCGGGTTTCTGTCATCAATCCCGGATGCGTTCATCTTCCATGGTGCGGTGGAAATCAATCCCCTGGGCGATGTGTCTGGAGGCCATGACCGCATTGACCTTTATCGGCTGCCTGACATCGACTGGAAGATCAATGCACCACTTGAGGTGGGGGTGTCTAATGCATTGATTATAGACACGTTAAGAATAGATATTCCTGAGGGCATTCAGTTTGATGGGGACGTCGTCTTGAACATCGAAAACAGCCTGCCAGTGGGCGCTCAATTGGAAGCGAGGCTCGTCGAAGTGCCCCTTGTTTTGGCCTTGTTGGACGGTCCAGGTGGAGGTGCGGAGTGGACGTCTTGGCCCGAGTTGATGGTGGCGCCGGGAACCAGTGATCCCCAGGAGCCCATCCGTTCGTCTTTCACTGTTTCTTTGGAGCCCGCGCAGTTCACCGCCATGCAGTCAGGGGCCCGTTTGGCCGTACGTGTGAACCTAGAAACTCCGCCAGAGGGCGCACAATTCGGTGTCGACCAAGGGTTGATCATCCTAGGCCACCTCGATGGTGATGCCATCATGATAATCGAATGATGAAGCGCACTGTTCTTATCGTTTGGTTGGGCCTCAGTGGTGCGGCTTTTGGACAGTCAGACAGCCTCGCACCCTCGAAGTTGCAGCGCCTCGAATTGTATGCTGAGGCTTGCTGGGGATCCAATGCGCTCAACAAGTTTGTTCTTGCCGGGGTGGCTTTTGGCGGGGACATAACGCGTCCAGTGCGCTCCCTCACTTCCCTGACCCTCGACAAAGGAGGAGGTTTTGCTGGAGGTTGGATGCGGTCCGGGGTCAACGCGGTGCTGCCCGCCATGGAGTTGGTCGACCCTCCGGAAATGGGCCGATGGCAGACCACGGTGGGACTTGAGACGTCCCAATGGGCTGCGGCACGGTGGAGTCCGGCAGCGGCCACCTTGGCATTTGGTCCACATGGCATTGGGCGCGAGGGCAGTCTGGCCGAAACCGGAGTGTTGTGGACATCTGCGACCATGTTGCGCATTGGCGGCATCCGAACGACTTCTCAAACGGTAAGGGGCATCCCTTTGACCTTGACCATGGAATGGGGCGTACGAATGGGAGAATTGCACCGGTCTCTCGCCGGAGGTATCGGACGAAAGAGCGAATACCGTTGGGACGATGAACTGGCAGAAGCCAGCCTCCAGGCCCATCAGATACAGAATTTGACGTCGGGCAGTGCGGTGGCCTTGGATTTGGCCATGCAATGGGCAGAGGCCGATGGCGGTTATGGCCGTCCAGACAGCTGGTCAGTAGCGATCCGGAATTGGGGCAGAGGGGGGCGTTGGCAAATGGAATCCGCTCAATTGGACACTTCGTTTTCCACGCCGGGCTGGGCTTTGATTTCTGGAGATACCCCTGACTTTTCGGGAGCTGTTCAGCGCGACACACTGTTGGGGAGCTTCACCCGACGTTTGCCCAGCACCTTGACCTTCCGCTGGAAGCGCAAGGCCATCAGGACGCCGGGCGTAGAGTGGTCCCTGACGGCAGAGAAATTGTCCATCGCACCGCGGTGGGAGTGGTCGCTGATGCGGCGCACGGGTCGAGGGGCCATCCAGACAGAGGTGGGCCTGGCCTATGGCGGATTTGGTGGGGCCTTCATCCCGTTGAATGTGAATTTGCCGTCTCGGGCCGTCCGCCAACACCGCGCTGGCGGTACGCTCGCCATCCGCACACGCTGGCTTGCTCTGGCGGGAACAGGCGGACGTATGGGACTTGGCCTCCATTGGCACTGCACCTTCTAAGCCTTCACGACCTTCGCACCATGGAACGCAACCTTCAGAATTCCGGTTGGACCGCAGGCGACCGCCTGCAAATCATCGCTGGCCCTTGTGCCATCGAAGGGGAAGACATGGCCTTTCGCATTGCCGAATCCCTCGTCGAGACCTGCTCTGCGTTGGATTTGCCGTTGGTGTTCAAGGGCAGTTACCGCAAGGCAAACCGGTCTCGGATTGACAGCTTCACCGGCATAGGAGATGGCCGAGCACTGGCCATCTTGTCTCAAGTGCGAGAGCGCTTTGGCATCCCCGTAACCACTGACATTCATACCGCCGAAGAGGCGGCCATGGCGGCCGAGCACGTGGATGTGCTGCAAATCCCCGCTTTCCTCTGCCGGCAGACTGATTTGCTGGTGGCTGCGGCCAATACTGGCAAAGTGGTCAACATCAAAAAAGGACAGTTCCTCAGCGCCGAATCTATGGAGCACGCGGTGGTCAAGGTGCATGAAAGCGGCAACCCCAAAGCCTGGGTAACCGAACGGGGCACCACTTTCGGTTACCAGGATTTGGTCGTCGATTTCCGGGGGATGGCCGCGATGCGGACTTTTGGACCGGCCATCATGGATTTGACCCACAGCCTTCAGCAGCCCAACCAGAGTTCTGGCGTCACGGGTGGCCGGCCGGAATTGATCGCCCACATGGCCCGCACAGCAGTCGCTGCGGGCGCCGATGGCGTCTTCATCGAAACCCATCCCGACCCCGGGACGGCCAAGAGCGATGGCGCCAATATGCTCGCTTTGGACCGTTTTGCGGGCCTTGCCCAACAAATGAAGACCATGAGGGGGGCCTACCTCGAAGCCACCCGTTGATCACCATGCGCTTGCAGTTGCTCTTTTTTGCGTGCTTTCCCCTGGCGATGCTTGGGCAGGGCCAGGACTCCATCGAAGTCCGGGTGTTCGGCGCGGAAGGGATGGATGAGGCCACTGCGCTGTGGGTAGATGATGACGGTTGCGTTGTGGCGGGTGAGACCACCTCTGACATCAC
>JAKMCW010000163.1 GCA_022428205.1 Flavobacteriales bacterium | reverse complement strand
TGGGGGCTTTCCAGGATGGAGCCCACTTGGGTGGTCGAGGTGTCGACGCCATAGCGCGGGAAGCGACCGGTGCTGCTCGCTACGGTGCTACTCTCCGAGGCGCTTGTTGTGGCATCCATGGCGGCTGCGTTGTCCAACAGGCTTTGGGCACGCTTGCGCATGGGAGGTCCGACGAGGCATCCGTTCATGCGAACGAGCTGGGCGCCGGTGGAGCCTTCGATGAGCTTTTTAGCGGACTGCACGTCCAAGGCAGAGGGCCCATAGGTGGCGTCTGCCAGCGGGCGTTGGCTGGGATGGACCGTAAAGGCGCCGGTGTATCCCAACTCCCGGGTCCGGCGGCAATACCGTTCAAACCCTTTGGGGTCGTCTACGGCGCAGAAAGGCGAAGCGATGGCAGGGAGGCCAAGGGCGGCGGCCACAAGGGGGATGCGGGCTTCGGCCAAGTCGGCGGCTTTGATGCCACCGGTGGGGAAGCGCGTCATGAAGTCTTCGCGGCCAAACATCACCGAGGCGATCCGCGAGGAGGCGCGGGCCAGATCGGCGAGGTCCAGGTAGGCCTCGGGCAACTCGATCAGCAAGTGGATGGGGAAGTGCCCTTTGGCCAGTCCCAGCTCTTCTTCTTTGTTGGTCAGGAGGTCGTCAAAGGCTTCGACTTCGTCTACCCGGCTCGACATCGGCAGTATGAACCCGCTGATGGCGGGGTGCGCGACTTCGTCGAGGTCAAGCAGCAGCCCGCCGGCATCGTCCATGCCGTGGCAGCGCACGAGGACTTGGACTCCTGCGGGCATGGGTTGGGCGAGAACGGCTTGGATGGCCTTGCGCCGGGGGGCTTTGTCGCAAGTGCAGACGCCGTCTTCTATGTCCAAGATGACGGTGCCCGGACGGGTGGGGAGGGCCGGAGCCTTGTGGTCCAGCTTGAAGAAGTAAGGGCTCCGCATGTCCACGGTGCGTTCATGGGGCGCGGTGCCGGCGGCCGTTGAGGGGGCCGAGGAGGCCGAAGCATCTGATGCGGAGGGAATGGGTTGTGTCATGGCAAGGCGGTTCGGTGGGCAAAACAGTGGCCTCAAGGAGGGGCATCCTTCACACTTTGTCGATGACATTCGTCATGGGTGAAGGTGACTTTTGAGTGTTTTGCTTGGCCTCGGAGAACCCTTCAAGTCCAGCGCCCATGATTTATTGGTGACAGAGGTTGGTTGACCTCAGACTCAAGCTTCACACTGAGATCGGCTTTACAGGCGTTGTGACTGTAGCCGTCATGAAGTCAGTCCTCGTTTTTCTATTGCTGTTGCCGACACTGGTGTGTGCCCAAGCCACCATGGTGGAGCGGGCATTTATCGCCAGGGCCAATGCCGTGCGGGACAGCCTGGGCCTAGAGCCACTCGTGCATTTGGAAGCCTACCGCGAAGTGTCGGTGCACCACGCGCGGTATGTGTACCGAACGGGGCACTTTTCGCACGACCAAGAAAAGCGCAAGGCGGGAAGCCATTGGTTGCCTTCGCACACAGACAGGGTGAGGGCCTACGGTCCTTCCGGTTACACGGCTTGGGCGGAGATTTTGACAGGGTGCAATTCGTCCTACACGGCTTTCCACCATTTGAGTGACATGGAGCTGGCCAGCAGATGCGTCGCGAACTTCATGGGCTCACCGCCGCACCGGCAAGCGCTCTTGAACGAGCATCACCTCGAGTGTACGGTCGGCATCATGTGGACGGGCAAGAAATACGTCTGCGTGGTCAACTTCTTGCATACCTACTAGCCGTGACCAACCCGTTTCGGGTATCCTTCAGAAAGGGAGGTCTTCTCCTTCGTCGGTGTCTTCCGATGCGAATCCAGGAATCAATGCGGTCCTGTCTCCTGCGATGATCAGGTCCCGCAAAGGTCCTTGGGTGCGGTAGCTGTGAGGGATGACTTCCAGTGGAATTCCGCCTTCGGTGTTTTCGTGCGCGGCGATGAATGTCGCTTCCGAGGGCAATGTGAAGAGGTCAATGTTGTCTACTTCGTTCCGCGCGTGGGTCCAAAACCAGCGCCATGTGTGCGACAATGACAAATAGAAGTCCGGATCTGAAATCGTTCTGAATTCATTGGTTTCCAAAGTCGAGTAAAGCTCCTCTTCTATGGCATCCACAGCGTTCCCCGCTTTTCCAGCATCGTTCAGGATTTCGGCCAACTCCTTTGAGCACTCCGCATTGAGTGTCCATACCTCGTCCATGCCTGCTTCTTGGTGCAGCTGCCAGATGCGCTCTTTTGCTGCTGCGGAGTATTCGTCTGCCAATGTGATGTCCGTCAAGGAGCAACCGCTCTCGAGCAGATCATGCCAACAGGTGATGAGGCCCTCGAAGCTCCATTGGTGAACCGCGTGCAGGTGTATGAATGACGTCAGGTCCATCGGGATGCTCGAAGGCAATTCCATGAACGTGTCTTGCAGCCAGAACAGGGCCTTTGAAGAGTCTGCGCCTTGCAGCGTGTAAACGGGTGTTGCCATGTTATTCGTTGAGTAGGTCGCGCATCCAGTCATCGGATTCATCCTGAGCTGGGGCTGCGCAAAAATTATAGACTTGGTAGGCGTGTTCACCGCCGTATTCTGCGCATTGGATCAGGTCCAATGCACCGCGTGCTGTGCCGATTTTCACACCGTGCTGTGTTTCGCGACCTGTCTTTTTCAGTCCGATCAGCCTCAAGGTGGCAGAGAGTCCTTCGACGCCCACGCCTTCTATGGGGTCGCTGGGCAACATGCCTTTCCCTTCACAGATTTGAAGGAGGGTGCTTTCCATGGCTTCTATTTTCACAGAGGTGGTCACCGCTTCCATGCTGATGTAGCATTCGTCTGCGAGTTCCGCTGAGATGCCTTGCTTTAGTTGGGCGGTGCACAAAGGGATGAGCGCCTTGTAGTTGCTGTCGGTTGCGTGTTTTCTGTTCACGGCGCACGCTTCTGAGCAGCAGGTCATGGAGGCATCACCTTCCACAAGGGCCGCGGTATGGGGTGCAGCGATCTCGGCGTTGCACCAGGCGCAATGTTTGGGTGTGGACATGCTAAAGACTTTTGGGCAAGATTGAAAAAAGCGCTTTCATAGAATCGCGCAGAGCGCCCGCTTATTGCCTGCCGAACCAAATTGTCCATCAAAATCCGCGCGCTCAGGAACCGAGTAACCGGGCCAGCCCTCCGTATTCTCGGCAAGGAATACATAGGGAGGACAGCCATGAGTCTGAGCGGTTTCATACAGCCGAGATGGTCCTCCAAATTGGTCCCAGTTCCCACCCATTCCGTGGTCTTGGATGACAATGACATCTGGCGTACCCATTGTTTTCGCAGCCAGTGCAAGGGTTCCGACGCCGTCTGAGCAGAGGTAATGGAGGGTGATGTTTTCTTTTTGTTCCTGCTTCAATGTGAGCTTGGTGCCAAACGCTTGGTCCGGGGTGTTGAATGTGTGGGCGTTGGGATCGTCAAACCAGAAGTCCTTCCAACGCCTTGCACCAAAGTACATGGGCGTGATTTTTTCTTGATGAACGACAGTCCAAGCCTTTAGTTTTTCCGTGATGGCCGCTGGTTGGGCCATGTCGGGATCATAGTCCGTGAAGACAAAATTTGTGCTGCCGTGCTGTTGGGTGAAATGGGTCAGCACCTCGAAATCATGACCCGCACCGGGATAGTAGACAAAAGGAAGATGGATGAACATGATTCGAACCAACGGCCGTACATCAATCGGAGGCGCCGATTTCTGCGCGGATCCAGGCGGTGAGCTGGGTGTCGCGCTCCTTGCGGGCGGCCATGCGTTGGGAGTACATGTCGTGCATGAATCGGAGTGAGCTGAGCCGTTCCAAGTAGGCCGGCGGCAGCGGATTTCCGTTCCATCGTTTCAAGGGGATGTACCCTTTGAAGTACGCTAAGTCCGCCGTGCTTTCCATGGTGGAGAAATAGGTGTCCATGGAGGTGTTGGCGCTCTCGTTGATGGTGCTCTCGATTTTGCGCAGGAATTCGTGCTGGACGTATTTCCCCTGTAGCGCGCGGGCGAGGGTGTCGTTGTCGATGAGTTCCATCAGGCCTGAGTTCTGCAACGTCCGGTACTCTTCTTGGTTGTCCACGAAGATGGTCTGCCCCATGACGCACATCGAGCAATGCTTGCCCACAGAGTCGGGGTGCTCAGCATCCAGGTTGTAGCGCCGATCAAAGACCCATGTGCAGGATTGGGCGGCGGGCGCGTGGACGGCGATGTTGAACTCAAAGTCGACGCTGTCGGTGCGGATGTTCGACAGGATACGCTCCAAGCTTTGGTTCTTGACGCTTTCCTTGTATTCCCGGGCGTTGTTCTTCTCGATGGTGACCGACACCGTGATGCCCAGAAGGATGACGGCAAACTCTACGATGTAGTGGAAGGCGCTGCGCATACTCCTTTTCTCTTGCTTGGACATAGCGACAAAGTAGGGGCCTCGGCCGGAAAGAAAAACCTGGTTTTGGCTTTTGCCTTAGCGCACAACGGATACGTGGCCGCAGAACTGCCGCGGTCCCGTACAGAATGGATTCGTGGCCTCTATTTCATCAGGTTCTTCTCCACTCAGCGTCAAAGTGACCTTCCAATTGTAGACCTCATTTTGGGCGAAATAGTCGAATTCATCATAGCGCCCACGGTCAACATCGCCCTTCCAATATTCTTCATAGTCTTCTGTCTCAAACACCACTGTACCCCACCGATCGAATACCTGGAATTTGTAACGCTGGATGAGGTTTACACCCCTGATGACAGGTTTGAATCCGTCGTTGATGCCGTCACCGTAGCCATTGCTGGCCGGGGTGAACGCATTGGGCACAAATACAGACACCTTGTCATCGATGACAAGCAGGTCCACTTCTATATCTGAGCAGCCAAACTCGTTTTGTACAGAGAGCACGACTTGATATTCTCCGGGTTCATCATACCTGTGGAGGGGGTCTGGAATGAAGCTGCCATTGCCATCGCCAAATGTCCAGTTCGTCGCAAAGGCTGTGTTGCTTTCGTTGGAGAATTGGAACGAGGTATTCTCAGGCGAAGCGGTGAGTGGGATGAAAGAGAAGTCAGCCAGTGGCACGGGGTGCACGGTGAAGTCCTCGGCGAGGGCAAGTGTATCAGTACAACCTTCTGGGCTGGTGGCGACGATGTACGATTCAAACGTGCCGACTTGGTCGATGATCAGTCCTTCTGTCGGGAGTGGTCCTTCGTAGATGTCCTCGATGTAGAGTGAGGTGGCTTGGCTGTATGAACTAAGGTCTTGGAAGTCCACCGAAAGCGGGTTGCAGCCTATGCGCGGGTTGGCGGTGAGGTTGGCGGTAGGGGCCAGGTGCACGGTGAATTCGCCTTCGGCGGTGTCCTCGCATCCATAGCTGTTGGCGGCGGTGAGCGCTACGGCATAAGAGCCCACGGCGTCCGCGGTGAAGACGGGTTGCAGTCCGGTGACGGGGGCGTTGGCATTCACCGACCAGCTGTGGTTGATGGAGCCTATGCTTT